>DATEEM010000055.1:0-16468 GCA_035281125.1 Sphingomicrobium sp.
ATGCGCGCATTCCTTTTTCCGGGGCAGGGCAGCCAGGCGGTCGGCATGGGCGCCGCGCTGGCCGAAGCGAGCCGCGCCGCCGCCGACGTCTTCGCCGAAGTGGACGAGGCGCTGGGGCAGAACCTGTTTCGATTGATGCGCGACGGTCCGGACGAGGAATTGAAGCTTACGGAAAACGCGCAGCCGGCGATCATGGCTCATTCGATCGCGGTGCTGCGCGCCTGGGGCGTCCGGCTTCCCGAGGTCGCCAATTTCGTCGCGGGTCACAGCCTCGGCGAATATTCGGCGCTGTGCGCGGCGGGTTCGTTCGATCTCACGACGACGGCCAAACTGCTGAAGCTTCGCGGACAGGCGATGCAGCAGGCGGTTCCGGTCGGGCATGGTGCCATGGCCGCGCTGCTCGGCGCAGATCTCGCGCTGGCGCAGAACATCGCCGAAACCGCGGCCCAAGGCGAAGTATGCACGGTCGCCAACGACAACGATCCGACCCAGGTCGTCATCTCGGGTCACAAGGCAGCGATCGATCGCGCCATCGACCTCGCCAAGGAAATGGGAGCCAAGCGCGCGGTGGCGCTTCCCGTCTCGGCGCCTTTCCATTGTCCGTTGATGCAGCCGGCCGCGGAAGCCATGCGTGATGCGCTCGGCTACGTCGTCGTCGACGCCCCGGCCGTGCCGCTCTACGCCAACGTGACGGCGCAGTCGGAGATTGACCCGGACACGATCCGCAACCAGCTGGTCGAGCAGGTCACGGGCATGGTCCGCTGGCGCGAAAGCGTCGCCAACATGGCTTCCGCCGGCGTCGTCGATTTCATCGAGCTTGGCGGCAAAGTGCTCGGGGGAATGGTCAAGCGCGTCGCGCCCGACGCGAAGGTGACGAGCGTGGTGACGATCGAGGACGTGGAAGCGCTGGCGAAGGAGATCGCGTAGATGTTTGATCTTAGCGGGATGACCGCGCTCGTGACCGGCGCGTCGGGGGGGCTCGGAAGCGCGATCGCCAAGGCCTTGGCGGGGCAGGGCGCGCGGCTCGCCGTCTCTGGAAGCAATGTGGAAAAGCTCGAAGCATTTCGGGGCACGCTGGGCGGCGATCATGTCGCGCTGCCCTGCAACCTCAGCGACGGCGCTGCCGTCGACCAGCTCGTCCCACAAGCCGTCGAGGCGCTCGGCGGAAAGCTCGACATCCTCGTCAACAATGCCGGTGTGACCCGTGATAATCTGCTGATGCGGATGAAGGACGAGGAATTCGAGGAGGTCATCCGGATCAACCTCGCGGCGGCCTTTCGACTCATGCGTGCCGCGGCCAAGCCGATGATGAAGGCGCGGTTCGGCCGGATCATCGCGATCACCTCCGTGGTCGGAGTGACTGGCAACCCCGGCCAGGCGAACTATGTCGCGTCGAAGGCGGGCCTGATCGGCATGACCAAGGCGGTCGCGCAGGAGCTCGCCAGCCGCGGGATCACCGTCAATGCGATTGCGCCGGGTTTCATGGCCTCGGCGATGACCGACGCCCTCACCGACCAGCAGCGCGAGGGCATTCTTTCGCGCATCCCGCTGGGCGCGATGGGCTCGGGCGACGACATCGGCGCCGCCTGCGTCTACCTCGCTAGCCGCGAGGCCGGCTACGTCACCGGCCAGACGCTGCACGTCAACGGCGGGATGGCGATGCCGTGACGGCCGGTTAACACTCTCTTGCCGCGCTCCTTGTCGTCCTTTGCGCGCCACCTATATCCCCGATGAATTTCAACAATTCGGTCGCCGGAATGGGGCCGAAACAGGGGCTGGATAGAGGGAAACAATATGGCCAAGGTCATTGGGATCGACTTGGGCACGACCAACAGCTGCGTCGCCGTGATGGAAGGCGGCAAGCCGAAGGTCGTCGAGAACAGCGAAGGCGCGCGGACGACGCCCTCGACCGTTGCTTTCACCAAGGATGGCGAGCGCCTGATCGGGCAGCCGGCGAAGCGGCAGGCGGTCACCAACCCGGACAATACGATCTTCGCCGTGAAGCGCCTGATTGGCCGCCGGTTCGACGACCCGATCACCAAGAAGGACACGGAGCTCGTCCCGTATAAGATCGTCAAAGGCCCGAACGGCGACGCCTGGGTCGAGGCGGGCGGCAAGGATTACAGCCCCTCGCAGATTTCGGCCTTCATCCTCCAGAAGATGAAGGAGACCGCGGAGGCGTATCTCGGCGAGACGATCACCCAGGCGGTGATCACGGTCCCCGCTTATTTCAACGACGCGCAGCGGCAGGCGACCAAGGACGCCGGCCAGATTGCGGGTCTCGAGGTTTTGCGCATCATCAACGAGCCGACCGCCGCGGCGCTCGCCTACGGGCTTGAGAAAGAGGAAGGCAAGACGATCGCCGTTTACGATCTCGGCGGCGGCACTTTCGACATTTCGATCCTCGAGATCGGCGACGGCGTGTTCGAGGTTAAGTCAACGAACGGCGACACGTTCCTTGGCGGCGAGGACTTCGACGCCCGCATCGTCAACTGGCTAGCCGACAGGTTCAAGGCGAAGGAGAACATCGACCTTCGCACCGATCGCCTCGCCCTGCAGCGGCTGAAGGAGGCTGCCGAGAAAGCGAAGATCGAGCTTTCGTCTGCAGCCACGACCGAGATCAACCAGCCGTTCATCACGGCGCGGATGGAAGGCGGCACGACCACCCCGCTGCACCTCGTGGAGACGATCAGCCGCGCGGACCTCGAGAAGCTGGTCGAGGACCTGATCGAGCGGACGATCGAGCCGTGCAGAAAGGCGCTGAAGGACGCCGGGCTCGACGCCAAGGACATCGCCGACGTCGTGCTCGTCGGCGGGATGACCCGGATGCCGCGGGTGCGCGAGAAGGTAAAGGAATTCTTCGGCCGGGACCCGCATACCGGCGTCAATCCCGACGAGGTGGTGGCCATGGGCGCCGCGATCCAGGCCGGCGTCCTGCAGGGCGACGTCAAGGACGTGCTGCTGCTCGACGTCACGCCGCTGTCGCTCGGCATCGAGACCCTTGGCGGCGTGTTCACCCGGATGATCGACCGCAACACGACCATCCCGACCAAGAAGAGCCAGGTCTTCTCGACCGCGGAAGACAATCAGAATGCGGTGACCATCCGAGTCTTCCAGGGCGAGCGCGAAATGGCGTCGGACAACAAGATGCTCGGCCAGTTCGACCTGGTCGGGATTCCGCCGGCGCCGCGCGGCGTGCCGCAGATCGAGGTCACCTTCGACATCGACGCCAACGGGATCGTCAATGTGTCGGCCAAGGACAAGGGCACCGGCAAGGAGCAGCAGATCCGCATCCAGGCGTCTGGCGGCCTGTCCGACAACGACATCGAGAAGATGGTCAAGGAGGCGGAACAATTCGCCGACGAGGACAAGAAACGGCGCTCCGCGGCCGAGGCGAAGAACAACGCCGAGAGCCTGATCCACGCGACCGAGAAGCAGCTCGCCGAGCATGGCGACAAGGTCGATGCGGCGGTGAAGACGGAGATCGAGACCGCGCTCGCCGAGGCCAAGTCGGCCGTCGAGAGCGGCGATCCCGATCAGATGGTCGAAAAGACGAATGCCTTGACCCAGGCCGCGATGAAGCTTGGCGAGGCGATGTACAAGGCTCAGCAGGCCGAGACGGAGGCCGCGGCCGCGGCCGATGCGGGCACGTCCGGTCCAGCCGAGGAGCAGCCGGCCGACGAGGAAGTCGTCGATGCCGAGTTCTCCGAGGTCGACGAAGAGAACAAGGGTTCATGACGGCGATGGCGCCGCGCTCGGGTTGGGGCCGGCGCCATGAGTTGCCGTAGCGGGGAGCCGTGATGGTCGAGCAGGACTATTACGAATTGCTGGGAGTTCCGCGCGGGGCGGACGAGGCGGCGATCAAGGCCGCCTATCGCCGTTTGGCCAAGGAGCATCACCCGGACCGCAGGAACGGCTGCAAGGAATCCGAAGCGCATTTCAAGGCGATCAACGAAGCCTATGACGTGCTCAAGGACCCGCAGAAGCGCGCCGCCTACGACCGTTTCGGCAAGGCCGCGTTCCAGAACGGCGGCGGACACGATCCCTTCGGAAGCGCGGGCTTCGAGGGTTTTTCCGACATCTTCTCGACGATTTTCGGCGAGTTCATGGACCCACGCGGCGCGCGCCAGAATGCCGCTCGCGGTGCCGACCTTCGCTACGATCTCGAACTCACCCTGGAGGAAGCGTTCACCGGCGTAGAAAAGACCATCACGGTCGAGGCGCTGGCGCGGTGCGAGGCGTGCCATGGCCGCGGCTGCACCAGCACAGACAGGTGCGCGCGCACCTGCCAGACCTGCGGCGGCATGGGCAAGGTCCGCGCCCAGCAAGGCTTCTTCGTCGTCGAGCGCGGCTGCCCGACCTGTCGCGGCTCGGGCGAGGTGATCACCGACCCGTGCGCGACCTGCCAGGGCGAAGGCCGCGCCGTCAGCCAGCGCAAGCTTGCGGTCCAGATTCCCGCCGGGGTCGACGAGGGTACGCGGATTCGCGTGTCGGGCGAAGGCGAATCCGGGGTTCGCGGCGCCGGCAGCGGCGACCTCTATCTGTTCGTCCACATGAAGCGGCACCCGATCTTCGCGCGTGAAGGTACGACGCTGATCGCTGAGTGCCCGGTGAGCTTCACCACTGCCGCCCTGGGCGGCTCAATCGAGCTTCCCGGCGTCGATGGTCAGAAAGTCGAGATCAAGATTCCCGCGGGCGTCCAGTCGGGCGAACAGCTTCGCCATCGCGGCGCGGGCATGAGCGTATTGAACGGGCGGGGTCGCGGCGACCTCGTCGCCCGCATCCTGGTCGAAACTCCGACGAGGATGACCGCCAAGCAGAAGGAACTGCTGCAGGCGTTTCGCGAGACGGAGACGGGTGAGGAATGTCCCGCCGCCAAGGGCTTCTTCACGCGCGTGCGCGAGATGTTCGGCGGCTAGTCCGCTTTCTCGCGGTCGAGCTGGAGTTGCATCGCGAACATCTGAGCGAACAGCTCGGCGGCGGCGTGAACCTCGAAATTGGCGCGCCGCGACTTGATATGTGCCAGCCGGAACTCGCCGACCCGCTTGTCGCCGAAGCGCACGGGGACGCGCATGGTCGAGCCGAATCCGCGCTCGGCTAGTTCCGCCAGCTGCTCGGCGGAGGGCGCACGAAGCAGCGCGAGTGCGATGGCCGCGTCGTCGGGCTCGCGAGGGAACAGCGGCACGACCGCAGCGCTCGCGTCCGCGACGAGGTACGGCAGGTCGCTGCTGAGGGTGGCGTTGGCGCCGGGCCGGAAGGGCACGCCGGGGCGGCTGCTGGTCGCCTTGGATCTCCCGACGAGCAGGGTGACCCGGTCGAAGGCGGTCAGCGCCCGCATTCGCCGAACCGCCGCGTCGAGAAATTTGCTGCCGCTCTCTCGCGTCAGCCCATCGGCAAGCCCGCCGACGGCGCTCAAGGCCTCGCCTAGGCCTTCGCCCGGGCTGGGCACGGCTTCGAGCAGCACACGGTCGCCGTGCTGCTGGAAAGCGATGTCGAACAAATCGGGGTCGTCGGTCAGCCGCACCCTGTAGGCGCGGGCGATCCCGGTCGTGCCGCTGAGCCGCGAGAACAGGTTGCGCAAGTCATGCAGCGCCTGGCTCTGGACGAATCGCCCGAGCGGCTCATCGATCAGGGTGACATGCGATTCGCCGAGCAAATGGTGGACGTTTTCCGACGCGCGCTCGACGATCCAGTCGAGCGAGAGCTCGAGCAAATAGCCGCACGCTTGAATTCCCCCACTCAACGCTACGCCCCCAAACTCAGCCGAATACGCGCGAAAAGATCGTATCGACCTGTTTCAAATGGTAGTCGAGATCGAACAGGCCCTCGAGCTCGTCCGCTGGCAGCCGCTGTGACACGTCGGCGTCGCCTTTGAGCAGATCGAGCAGCGAGAGCTGCCCGTCCGATTCCCACACCTTCATCGCGTTGCGCTGGACCAGCGCATAGGCTTCCTCGCGGCTGAGGCCCGCCTGAGTCAGCGCGAGAAGGACGCGCTGCGAATGGACCAGGCCGCCCATGCGGTCGAGATTCTTCCGCATCCGCTCGGGATAGACCACGAGCTTGTCGATCACGCCCGTCAGCCGGGCGAGCGCGAAATCGAGCGTGATGGTCGCGTCGGGTCCGATGAAGCGCTCCACTGAAGAGTGTGAAATGTCGCGCTCGTGCCACAGGGCGACATTCTCAAGCGCCGGCGTCACATAGCTGCGCACCATCCTGGCGAGGCCAGTGAGGTTCTCGGTCAGCACCGGGTTGCGCTTGTGCGGCATCGCCGAGCTGCCCTTCTGGCCGGGCGCGAAATATTCCTCTGCCTCGAGGACCTCGGTGCGCTGGAGGTGGCGGATTTCGGTGGCCAGCCGCTCGATCGACGAGACGATGACGCCGAGCGTGGCGAAGACCATCGCATGGCGGTCGCGCGGGATCACCTGGGTGGAGACGGGCTCGACCGCGAGCCCGAGCTCGGCCGCGACATGCGCTTCGACCTCGGGCGGCACGTTGGCGAAAGTCCCGACGGCGCCCGAAATCGCGCAGGTCGCGACGCCGTCGCGCGCGGCAACGAGCCGTTCGCGGTTGCGCGCGAACTCGGCGTAGGCCTGCGCCAGCTTCAGGCCAAAGGTGGTCGGCTCGGCATGGATTCCATGGCTTCGGCCGATGGTCGGCGTCAGCTTGTGCTCGAACGCGCGGCGCTTCAGCACTTCGAGCAGCGCATCCAGGTCTTCAATGAGCAGATCGGCGGCCTGTTTGAGCTGAACCGCCAGCGCGGTGTCGAGCACATCGCTGCTGGTCATGCCCTGGTGGAGCCAGCGCCGCTCGGGCCCGAGTTTCTCGCCGGCCCAGGTGAGGAAGGCGATCACGTCGTGCTTGGTGACCGCTTCTATCGCGTCAATGGCGCCGACATCGATCTCGCCCAGCGCGTTCGCATCATAGGCCTTGCGGATTGTCGCCGCGTCCTCGGCCGGGATCATCCCGATCTTGCCCATCGCTTCCGCGGCGAAGACCTCGATCTGCCACCAGATGTGGTAGCGGTTTTCGGCCGACCAGATGGCGGTCATCTCGGGGCGCGAATAGCGGGGGACCATGGCCGAGGCGGCTAGCAGGGATGCCGCGGTGCATCAAATCAGCCCCATCGCGCGCATGCTGGTGCGGCCTTGCGCGCCGACGATCACATGATCGTGCACGGTGACTTTCATGTGCCGGCCGGCATCGACCAGGTCGCGGGTCAGGCGGATGTCCTGCTGGCTCGGGCTGGGGTCGCCGCTCGGATGGTTGTGGACGACGACGATCGCCGTCGCGCCGAGCGCGATCGCCCGCGCGATGACCTCGCGCACGTGGACCGACGCCTCGTCGACGCTGCCCTGCCACAAGGCCTCGTTGGCGATCAGCACGTTCTTGGCATTGAGAAAGAGGATTCGTACCTCCTCGGTGCGGCGGTGCGCCATCGCCGCGTGGAGATAGTCGCCGAGCGCGTCCCAGCTCGACAGGATCGGCTTCTGCTCGACCCGCGTCTCGAGCATCCTCAGCGCCGTCGCTTCGGCGATCTTCAGCGCGCCGATCGTCGGATCGGTCAGCCCCTCGCGCCGGAGCTCGTCGGTGCTGGCCGACAAGAGCGGTCCGATCCCGCCGAAATCGTGCAGCAGGCGCTTGGCCAGCGGCTTCGTGTCGACCCTGGGGATAGTGAGCGAGAGCAGATATTCGATCAGCTCGTAATCGAGAAACCCCGCGGGGCCGGCCGAGAGCAGGCGCCTGCGCAGCCGGGCGCGGTGGCCGGCCGATTGCAGCTCATCGTCATTGGTGGCGCGCCCGTCCATGCCGCTCCCTTCGCGACCGACCGAGCAGGCCAGACCTAATGCACGCTTCGCCGAACGCGCAAGCCTCGGTCATGCCGCCACTGGAACGGTCCGCAGCAAATCGGGTTAGTAAGACCCATGGCCGAGCGGTCGAGCGACGAACCGGGAGTGATCGTGCGGCGCCGTCCGCGCTGGCGGCGCATCGCGAGCTTCATGGCGCTCGGGCTGATCCTTCTCCTCATGATCGCGATCGCTCTAATATGGGTCGAACGGCGGCCCATCGCGACTCACTATCTGAAGCGCGAGTTCGAGCGGCGCGGCGTCCAGGCGAGCTATCATCTCGATCGTGTCGGCCTGCGAACGCAGGAGGTCAGCAACCTCGTCATCGGCGATCCCCGGCGGCCCGACCTCGTTGCCCGCCACGCAATCGTCCAGATGCGCCTGAAATGGAACGGCAGCTTCGACGTCTATCGCATCGTCGCGCGCGGTGTTCGGCTCCGCGGCCGGGTCGTTGAAGGCCGGGTCAGCTGGGGCCAGATCGACCAGTTGATGCCTCCGCCGAGCGACAAGCCGTTCGCGCTTCCCGATTTCGTGCTCGACATCGCCGACAGCAGCATCGCCCTTGCCACGCCGTTCGGTCCGCTGGGCTTCGCGGTCGAGGGAAACGGCAAGCTGAGCGGCGGTTTTCGCGGACGCGTGGCGGTGGCCAGCCCGCGCCTGATCCCGGGACGATGCGCGGCAACCAACCTGCACGCGAACCTCGCGCTTTCCGTGACGGGGCGCAGGCCGCGCGCAGAGGGCCCCGTCGCGCTCGAACGGTTTTTCTGCCCGGCGAGCAACTTCGATGTGATCGCGCCGCGGTTCGACGCCGCGACCAGCTTCAACGAATCCTTCACCAGCGTCGACGGCCGCGGCCGGATGGCGATCCGGACGCTGACGGCCGGCGAGAACGGGCTGGCCGCCTTCGTCGGCGAGCTGAGCTACAAGGGGCCGCTGACGGATGTCCGCGGCAAACTGAAGCTTGCCGCGCGACAATCGCGCATGGCGACGATCTATGCCGACCGGACTCGGCTCGACGCGGCCTATCGCCTGGGAATCCGCGCGGGGACGTTGGCCCTGGACGGCCGGTTTGCCGCCGACAGCGCGAAGCTCGACCCGTCGATGATCGCCGGCGTGATGCAGCCGCTCGCCGCCGCCGCCAACACGCCGATCGGACCGATCGCCGGCGCGATCCGCGACGCAATCGGGCGAACCGCGAACGACTTCAACGCCGCGGGCCACATCAAGGTCGTGAACTTCCCGGGCGGAGGCGCCGTGCGCATTCAAAGCGCCGATATCGTAGCTCCGCGAGGCGCTCGGGCGCATGTGGAGGGCGGTAGCGGCGTCACTTATTATTGGCCGGCTGACGCGCTGCGCATCGACAGTCGGATCGAAATGGCCGGCGGCGGCCTTCCGACCGGAACCGTCACGCTCCGCCAGGCCCGCGTCGGCGCTCCGATGAGCGGAGTCGCCGAGATCGCGCCTTATGCGGCGCGTGGATCGCGCCTCGCCCTCGCGCCGATCCGTTTCGCTGCCGCGCCGGACGGATCGACCGAACTGCACAGTCTCGCGCAGCTCGACGGCCCATTCCCCGACGGGCGTGTCCGCGCCCTGCGGATTCCGATCGACGGGCGCATCGGCCGGGGCGGAAGCTTCGCCTTCGGCACGTCGTGCGCGGTCGTAAGCTTCAACTATCTGCAAACGGGGGCATTGCAGCTTGGCCCGACCCGGCTTCCGATCTGCCCGGTGGGACCGGCGATCGTCTCGAAGCGGCCTGGCGGCCCGCTGCTCGCCAGCGCGCGCTTCCGCGGGCCGGTGCTCGACGGCCGTCTCGGCAGCTCCCCGCTCCACGCCGCGGCGGCCGGCGGGCAGATCGTCGGCAAGCAGTTCGGCATGGACCGGCTGTCGCTTCGGCTCGGCCGGTCGGCGTCGCCGCTGGCGTTCGATGCGGCGCGCCTGACCGGCACCTTCGTCGGATCCGGAGTCAGCGGCGCCTTCTCCGGCGCGCGCTCGACCATCGGCAACGTCCCGCTGCTGCTCAGTGAGGCGACGGGCGAATGGCGGATGTATCGCGGCGACCTGACGGTCGACGGCAACATGCTGGTCTCGGACCGCGCCGAGAACCCGCGCTTCTACCCGTTACGCAGCAACAACCTGCACCTGACGCTCGGTGATGACTATGTCCGGGCGACGGGCGCCCTCGCGCATCCGGCGACCGGCACGCGGGTCACCGACGTCGCCATTGAGCATCGGCTTTCGACCGGCGCGGGCCACGCGACACTCGATGTTCCCTCGCTGACCTTCGGACCCAACCTCCAGCCCGAGGAACTCACGCGCTTGACGGAGGGCGTCATCGCGTTGGTCAACGGGACGATCACCGGCCGCGGACGGATCGATTGGGACGCGAGCGGGAAAGTGACCTCGTCGGGCGACTTCACCACCGCCGACCTCGATCTCGCGGCGCCGTTCGGTCCCGTGGAAGGGCTCGCCGGAACGATCCATTTCAACGACCTCCTCGGCCTGACCACGCCGCCGGGGCAGGTGATCACCGCGCGGTCGATCAATCCCGGCATCCTCGTCGAGAACGGGGTCATCCGGTACCAGCTGCTGCCCGACAACCTGGTCAAGATCGAGCGTGGCGAATGGCCGTTCATGGGCGGGCGCCTGATTCTGCGCGAAACGGTGCTCAACTTCGGGCGGCCGACCGCCAAGCGGCTGACGTTTGAGGTCGTCGGCCTCGATGCCAAGACCTTCGTCGACAGCCTCGGCTTCAAGGAGCTGACCGCGAGCGGCACGTTCGATGGCGTGCTGCCGATGATCTTTGACGAACAAGGCGGCCGGATCGTCGGCGGGCGGCTTGATTCCCGCGCCGCGGGGGGGACGCTGTCCTACGTAGGCGTCGTCAACCGCTCGAACCTCGGAATGCTCGGCAATCTCGCGTTCGACGCCCTGAAAGAGCTTCGCTACCGCTCGATGATCATCCGGCTCGACGGCGACCTTGCCGGAGAGTTCGCGACTCGCCTCACGATCGAGCAGCTCGGCCTTGCCGGCCAGAGCGGGATTTCCCGGATCATCCAGGGCGCGTTCCGCAAGGTTCCGTTCCGCTTCAACATCAGCATCAAGGGGCCGTTCCGCTCGCTCATCCAGACCGCGAAATCGTACCGCGACCCGCGCGAGCAGATCGGCGCCGTGCTTCCTCGCCCGCTCGAGGACGTGCCCGGCATCGTCACCGAGGTGCGGCGCCGCGAGGACGAGCAGCAGCAATCCCAAACCCCGGTCGAGGAGACCGTCACCCCAACCCCCGCCAGCGAGAGATGACCATGACCCAGAAGATTTTCCGTGTCGCAGCCCTGGCCCTCGCGGCCTTGCCGCTGTCGAGCTGCATCTCGGTCAAGACGCCAGAAAAGCCGATCGAGATCAATCTCAACGTCACGATCCGCCAGGAAGTGCTGGTCAGGCTGCAACGCGACGTCGAGCAGCTGATCCAGCAGAATCCGCAGGCGTTCCCGCAACAGCAGCCGCAGCAATGAGAACCGTCGTCGGCCTGTTCATGATCGCTTTCGCTGCCGCGGCGGCTGCGCAAACGCCCGACGTCGATGCCGCTCGCGTCGCGGGGACCGTCGGCGAACGCTACGACGGTTACCTCGGGGTCGCCGGCCCGGTCTCGGCTATGGTGCGGAGCCAGGTCGCGGCGATCAACATCCAGCGGCGGTCGCTTTACAGCAACCTTGCGGCGCGGAAGCACGCCAGCCCGCAGGACGTCGGGATCACTGCCGGGTGCCACCTACTGGCGCGGGTCGCTGTCGGACAGGCTTACATGCTCGCCGACGGCCTGTGGCGGCGCCGTGCGCCCCAGCAGGCGTCGGCCGTCCCCGAATATTGCCGCTAGCAGCCGCCCGCCGGCTCGGTTGACTTGTCGTGACCCCCTTCATAAAGGGGCGGCGCCTTGGCGGTATCGCTTTCCGCCATGTTCTTCGTCGCGCGCTGGCCCTTGAATTATGCGAGGGGCGACGCACAGGGGAAAAGCATGGCAGAGGACGAAATCGACGAGGTTCCGAAGCTTCCACCAGACGCACGGCTCGAATCGCTCGATGAGCGGCTCGAGCGCTTGCAGCAGGCGGAAGCGCGGAGAACCGGAAGGGCGCAACCGAATCCGAGCGATCGGCTCTGGCAGCAGCTTTTCGGTCACCTGATCGGCGCTCCGGTGGGCGGGGCCGTCATCGGGTGGGGGTTGGACAGCGTGGCCGCATTTTTCGGCTACCGGACCTTCCCCTTGTTCTTCCTGCTGATGCTGTTCTTCGGGTTCGGCGTCGGCGTGAGGAACATCATGCGATTGTCGAAGACCGGGACCCGACCGGCTAAGAAGTAAGATAGGCGAGGAAGCGTGGCGGCCGAAGGCAAGATCGACCCGATGCACCAGTTCGCGGTGGAGCCGCTGATTCCGCTGCACATCGGCCCGTACGACATCAGCTTCACGACCAGCTCGGCGTGGCTGCTGGTCGCGCTCGCGCTGATCTTCGGCTTCATGGCGTTGGGAATGAAGCGCCAGCTCGTCCCCGGTCGCTGGCAGGTTGCGGTCGAGGGAATGACCGGCTTCATCGACGACATGGTGAGGGTCAACATCGGTCCCAAGGGCAAGCAGTTCGTGCCCTACATCTTCTCGCTGTTCATGTTCATTCTCGTGGCGAACCTGCTTGGGCTGGTCCCGGTTGCCCTGATCCCGGGCGCGCATCCGTTCACGACGACCAGCCACTTCAGCATCACCGGCGTGCTCGCCGTGCTCAGCTTCTCGATCGTTCTCGTCGTCGGCTTCTGGCGGCACGGCCTTCATTTCTTCAGCCTGTTCGTGCCCCACGGAACGCCGAAGATCATGATCCCGCTGATCGCGGCTATCGAATTCATCTCCTTCATGGTGCGCCCGTTCAGCCTCGGCCTCCGACTGTTCGTCGCGATGATCGCCGGGCACATCCTGATGGAAGTGTTCGGCAGCTTCATCGTCAGCGGCCTTAACGGCGGCGCGATCGGCTGGGGCGTGGGCGCCCTGAGCTTCCTGTTCATCGTGGGCGTCGCGGCGCTCGAATTGCTGGTATGCGCGATCCAGGCCTACGTCTTCGCGCTGCTCACCACCCTCTATCTCAACGACGCCATCAACCTTCACTAGAGTTCAAACCAAGGAGTTACCCACATGGATTTCGCTTCCGCTCAGGTCATCGGGGCCGGTCTTGCGGCGATCGGCGTTGGCGCCGCCGCCATCGGCGTCGGCAATGTCTTCGGCTCGTTCCTCGAGAGCGCGCTGCGCAACCCCGCCGCGGCCGACAGCCAGCAGGGGCGGCTGTTCATCGGCTTCGCGGCCGCCGAGCTCCTTGGCCTCATCGCCTTCGCCGTCGCGATGATCATCCTCTACGCGCGTTGATCCGCTAGCAAGCCTCAGGCCGAGGACTCCTCATGCCGCAGATCACCCAGCTTCCGGACATCTTCTTCTCGCAGCTGTTCTGGCTGACGGTAGTGTTCGGCATCATCTTCTTCGTCATTGGGCGGGGGATGCTGCCGAAGATCCAGTCGACGGTCGAAGCGCGCGAAGCCAAGATCGCCGAGGACCTCCAGCGCGCGCAGGCTGCGCGCGCCGAGGCCGAGGAGACCGAAGCTGCGTGGCGCGCCCGCATGGACGCGGCGCGAGCCGATGCCGCCAGGGTCGCTCAGGAGGCCAAGCAGGCAAGCGCGAGGTCGACCGAAGAGAAAGTGCGGAAGGCCGCGGACAAGATCGCCCTGAAGGTCGAGGGCGCCGAGGCCAGCATTCGCGATTCGGTCGCCGCTGCCCGCGCGGAGATCGAGGCCGTCGCGGCCGAGGCCACGCGCGAGATGGTCGAGCGTCTGGCCGGAATCTCGGTCGACCGCAAAGAGGCCGCCGAGGCGGTGAAGGCGGAATTGAATGTCTGAGCCGCACACGACCGCGATGACCGAAGCGCCCGGCGGCGCGCATGACGCGGCCGAGGCGACGGCACTGGGCCTGACCGCGCCGGCGTGGATCGCGCTGGCGATGGTCGCCGTGATCGCGATCATGATCTGGAAGAAGGTGCCGGCCGCCATTGCCCGAGCGCTCGACGACAAGATCGCGCTGATCCGCGACCAGCTCGGCGAGGCCGAGGCGCTGCGCAAGGAAGCGGAGGCGCTGAAGGCTGAGTACGAACAGAAGGCCAAATCGGCCGACAAGGATCGCGAGGCCTTGCTCGAGCGCGCGCGCCGCGAAGCGGACGAGATCGTCGCCAAGGCGAAGAGCGACGCCGAGGCCTTGATCAAGCGTCGCACGCGCATGGCGGGGGACAAGATTGCGGCGGAAGAACGCGCTGCCGTCGAGCAGCTCCGCGCTGCCGCGGCCGAGGCCGCGAGCAAGGCCGCTGCCCGGCTTATCGCCGAGCGCCACGACGACGCGAGCGACGCGAAGCTGGTCGATCAGGCGATCAAGGAAATCGCGCGTTAAGTATTCCTCCACTGCGCATGCAGGGGGAGGATGATCTACTGACGGTGTTGCCCGCCCGGCTCGCTCACGCCCTCGAGCGCCTGATGGGCGCTTTCGTCGCTGGTCTCGCGCGCGAGGTCGCCGAGGCTGACAATCCCGCATAGCCGTTCGCTCGAATCGAGCACCGGCAGGCGGCGGACCTGCGCCTTGCTCATTTTCGCCGCGACCGCCTCCACGTCGTCGTCTTCGCGGGCACAGATGATGTCGTTGCTCATCAGCTCGCGCACCGGAGTGTCCGGGCCGCTGCCGTTCGCCACGCCGCGCACGGCTATGTCGCGATCGGTGATCATCCCGATCAGCCGATCACCTTCGGTGACTGGGATCGACCCGGCATCGGAGTTGAGCATGAAGCTCGCCGCTTCTTGGGCTGTCTGGTCGGGCCGGACGGTCTGGACGTCGCGGGTCATCACTTCGCTGATTTTCATGGTCGCTCTCCCTCGAGGATTCCGTCCCCAAGAACGAACGGCCGTGAGCCAAGTTGCCCGCGCTAGGGCATGTTTTCCGTGAGCAGGTCGTAGGTCGCGACCAGTTCGTCCTTCTGGTTGAAGATTTCCACCGCCCAGCGGACGACCCCCGTCTCCTCGCTCTTCAGCGACTTGGACCGGACGCTGAGCTCGACCCGCATCGAATCGCCTGGATAGAGCGGCGTCAGGAAGCGAAGGTTCTCGAGGCCGGTATTGGCGAGGACCGGGCCTGGATCAGGATCGACGAACAGGCCCGCAGCGAAGCTCAGGATGAGATAGCCGTGCGCGACCCGGCCTTCGAAGATCGGCGAGGCCTTGGCGGCGTCCTCGTCCATGTGGGCGTAGAATTTGTCGCCGGTGAACTCGGCGAAATGCTCGATGTCGGCGATGCTGACGGTGCGGCTCTCGGTCTTCCACGTGTCGCCGATAGAAAGCTCGCTCATCTTCCGCCGGAACGGGTGGACGTCGACGACATGTTTCGGACCGCCAGTGATGAACTGCTCGGTGATCGCTGCGATCATCGCCGGCGAGGACTGAAGCGCGGTGCGCTGCATGTAATGCTTGACCCCCCGGACCCCGCCCATTTCCTCGCTGCCGCCGGCGCGCCCGGGACCGCCATGCACCAGGACGGGAAGCGGCGACCCGTGCCCGGTCGACTCGGCGGCATTGTCGCGGTTCAGCACCAGCATTCGGCCGTGATAGGCGGCCGTGCCCTGGACGAAATCGCGAGCGGCGTTCGGCGAATGCGTGAACAGCGAAAGCACGAGGCTGCCTCTGCCCCGGTTGGCGAGTGCGATCGCGTCCGCCATGTCCTCGTACGGCATGATCGTCGAGACCGGTCCGAACGGCTCGCAATCGTGCACCGCTTCGGTCGCCCAGGGATCGTCGGTGCGCAGCAGCACGGGCGGAAGGAACGCGCCGCCCGCGATCGGCGGGTCGGCGTCGGGGTCGCCGGCCACAATCCGCGCGCCGGCGGCTTCAAGTTCGGCGATCCGCTGGCGAACGTCGTCGCGCTGGCCGACGCTGACAAGCGCGCCCATGCGCGTGTCCTCGGCGCGGGGGTCGCCGACTCTCGTTTTCGCGAGCCGCTCGGCCAGAGCATGCTGCACCGCGTCCAGATGTTCCTCGGGGGCAATGGCGCGGCGGATCGCGGTGCATTTCTGCCCCGCCTTGACGGTCATCTCGGTCGCGACTTCCTTGACGAACAGGTCGAATTCGGGCGTTCCGGGCGCCGCGTCGGGACCGAGCAGCGAGGCGTTGAGGCTGTCCTGCTCGGCGACGAAGCGGACCGATTCCCGCACCACCGTCGGGTGAGTGCGCAGCTTGAGCGCGGTGTGCGCTGACCCAGTGAAACTGACCACGTCCTGGCCGGTCAAATGGTCGAACAGGTCACCGACCCCGCCGACGATCAGCTGGATCGCGCCCGCCGGCAGCACGTTCGCCTCGATCATGATCTTGAACGCGGCTTCCGCGAGATAGGCCGTAGCCGACGCCGGCTTCACGATCGCAGGGACGCCCGCAATCAGGGTCGGCGCCAGCTTTTCCAGCATCCCCCACACCGGGAAGTTGAACGCGTTGATGTGCACCGCGGCGCCGTGCAGCGGCGTGTAGATGTGCTGGCCGACGAACGTCCCCTTCTTGGACAGGCCCTCGAGCTGGCCGTC
>DATEEM010000056.1:0-35840 GCA_035281125.1 Sphingomicrobium sp.
GCTTCGGCGCCTTCTGGTTCGTCAGCGGCCTCGGCGGGCTGGCCGCGAGCCTCGCCGCGGGACTGCTGTGGGACCGCGAGGGAAGCGCGGCAACGTTCCTGACCAGCGCGCTGGTCGCGGGTGCCGCGGTAGCGATGCTCAGCCTTCTTCCCGACGAGACCCCTCGCCCTGGCCGATGACCACCGGCTCGCCCTCGCGCGAGCGGAACGGCGGCATGCGATAGCCGACGCCGTCGCGGGCGATGAATGCCTCGTAGAGGCCGGCGCCGATGTGGAGCGCGAGCAGCGCAATGGTCGTAAACACGAGAATCTCATGGACCCCGCCGGACAACTCCCCGGTCGTTTCATCGATGCCCGGGACGACCGGCAATGGGATGTTGCCGACGAGCGGGGTGAACCAGCCATCGGCGCGCCCGGATACGGCGACCAGCCCGGTCAGGGGCAGCAGGATCAGCAATGTATAAAGCAGACGGTGGGTCCACACGCCGGCGAAGCGGCGCCACTCCGGCATGTCCGGCGGATAGGGCGGCGGCGGATTGCGCAGCCGATAGAACAGCCGGACCAGGGTAAGAACGAGGATCGTCGCGCCCACGGTCTTGTGCCAGGTGAAAAATTCGGCGCGGGCGGGACCGCGCGGCATGTCGTGGAAGGTGAAGCCGAGCCAGACCTGGGTCAGGAGCAGCAGCACGACCAGCCAGTGGATGGTCGCCGCGAAGTTGGAGTGACGGAGCAACGGCCGCTGTGGCGCGGCTTCGGGAACGGTCGTCATGATGTTCCCCTCCTTTCGGCAGGGCAACGCGTCACCGGGTGAATTTTTCCCCTTTTTCGGCCTTTTCGAGCAGCAGCGGGGAGAAGCTGAAATCGCCGCCCATGCGCGCTTCCTGGCGCTTGAGGCCCTCGACGATCTTGGCGGCGCCTTCGGTGTCGGCCCAGAACATCGGGCCGCCGCGGTAGACCGGCCAGCCGTAGCCATAGACCCAGACGACATCGATGTCCGAGGCGCGCTGGGCGATGCCTTCCTCGAGGATCTTCGCGCCCTCGTTGACCATCGTATAGAGCGTGCGCTCGACGATCTCCTGGTCGGAGATGTCGCGGCGCTCGACGCCCTGCTTCTTCGCGAAGTCCTCGATGATCTGCTGGACCACCGGAGACGGGCTCGGCTTCCGCTTCTCGTCATAATCGTAGAAGCCGGCGCCCTTCTTCTGGCCCCAGCGGTCGATCGCGCACAGCGCGTCGCGGACGTTCTCGATGCGGTTGGGATCGCGGTGCCAGCCGATGTCGACCCCGGCGAGGTCGGCCATCTGGAAGGGGCCCATCGGCATGCCGAATTCGACATGGACTCGGTCGACCTGCTCGGGCGAAGCGCCCTCGAGCAGCAGCTTGGTCGCCTCGACCTGGCGCGGCATCAGCATGCGGTTGCCAATGAAACCGTGGCACACGCCCGCGACGACCGGGACCTTGCGGATTTTCTTGCCGATCTGCATCGCGGTCAGCAGCACGTCGGGCGCGGTCTTGTCGCCGCGCACCACCTCCAGCAGCTTCATCACGTTTGCCGGCGAGAAGAAGTGCATGCCGACCACGTCGCCCGGCCGCGAAATGCTCGCCGCGATCTCGTTGATGTTGAGGTAGCTGGTGTTGGAGGCGAGGATCGCGCCCGGCTTGGCGCTCTTGTCGAGGCGGCCGAACACCTCCTTCTTCACGTCCATATTTTCGTAGACCGCCTCGATGATGAGGTCGCAGTCGGCGAGCGCGGCGAAGTCGAGTGTCGGGGTGAGCAGCCCCATCGCCTGTTCGACTTGGTCGCTGGTCAGCTTGCCCTTGGCCGCCGACGCTTCGTAATTCTTGCGCATCACGCCGGTGCCGCGATCGAGCGCCTCCTGGCCCATCTCGACGATGCTGACGGGAATGCCGGCGGACAGGAAATTCATCGAGATCCCGCCGCCCATCGTACCGGCGCCGATCACGCCGACCTTATGCACCGGCCGCGGCTCGGTCCCCTCCGGGAGGTTCTCAATCTTGTTGGCCTTGCGCTCGGCGAAGAAGAAATATTGCTGCGCGCGGGCCTGGGTGCCGCTCATCAGCTCCATGAACAGCCTGCGTTCCTCGAGCACGCCTTCGGCGTAAGGCTTCTCGCAGGCGATCCGGACCGCCTCGACGTTCTTCAGGGGCGCATCGAACCCGCGAAAGCGCCTGGCGTTCGCCGCGAGGAACTCGTCGAACACGGCGGGGTCGCATTCCTCGAGCTTGTGCCGGCGCTCGCTGCTCTTGGGCAGCGGCCAGACATCCCGCACCTCCTCCGCATAGCCAACCGCGTGCGGGATCAGATCGTCCTCGCACAGCCGGTCGATGAGCCCGCAGTCGAACCCCTCCTTCGCGCCGATCGGATTGCCCGTCGCGCACATCTCGAGTGCTTTCCTGACCCCGGCGACGCGCGGCAGGCGCTGGGTCCCGCCCGCGCCGGGCAGCAGCCCGAGCTTGACCTCCGGCGTGCCAAGCTTGGCCGACGGCACGGCCACGCGGTAATGGCAGGCGAGCGCGACCTCAAGCCCGCCGCCGAGCGCGGTGCCGTGGATCGCCGCGACCACCGGCTTTGTGCAATTCTCGATCTGGTCGACGACCTGCGGGAGCATCGGCTGCTCGAAGGCCTTGGGCGTCCCGAACTCCGACACATCGGCGCCGGCGAAGAAGGTCTGGCCTTCGCACGCGATCACGATCGCGTTCACGCTCTCGTCCGCTTCGCCCTGTTCGATCGCGGCGACCAAGCCTTGGCGGACTGAGGCGCCGAGCGCGTTGACCGGCGGGTTGTTCGACAGGACGATCAGCACGGCGCCGTGCTTTCGGGTCGAAATCGGGCCTGTCGTGGTCGGCGCGTCACGGACATCGGTCATTGAAGAGGCTCCATGGATCGGCGACCGGCTAGGACGCTGCTGACAGGGTTGCAAGTGCCGCAACCTGACCGCCGCTCGCGCGTAGCGGAAGCATGGCGAAACGCGACGGCATCTTCCCGACCTTTTTCCTGTCGGGCTTCGAATGCTCGACCTTTTTGTGGGGCGACGAAAAGAAGCGCCGCGACCTCAATGCCGAGCTCCAGCATTACGAGCATGCGGACGAAGATTACCGGATGCTGCCGCGGCTCGGCATCGCCGTGGCGCGCGAGGGCGTGCCGTGGCCTTTGGTCGACCGCGGGAGCGGGAATTTCGACTTTTCGATCATCGACCCATTCCTGGCGGCGCAGCGGCGGCACAAGGTGCTGCCGATCTGGGACCTGTGCCATTACGGCTACCCCGACGGGCCCGACCCGCTGGGCGACGCCGACGGCTTCGTCGCACGCTTCACGGCCTATGCGCGTGCCGCCGCCCGATACGTGGGCGACCGTGCCCAACACGGGCCATTGTGCATCGGTCCGGTCAACGAGCCGACCTTCTGGGGCTATATGGGCGGCGAATGGGCGTGGTGCGCGCCGTTCGGCAGGACGCGCGACGACAGGTTGCGCTTCACCGAAGTGCTGGCAAGGGCCGACATCGCCGCGTGCAAGGCGATTCGCGAGGACTTTCCCGACGCTAGGTTCGTGCACGTCGACCCTTTGATCTGGGTGGTGCCGCCGCGCGATCGCCCCGACCTTGCCGAAGAAGCGCATCGCGAGGCCTATGACGACGCCTATCTCGCCTGGGACATCATTTCCGGGCTGAAGCGCCCGGAATATGGCGGCAGCCTCGACCTCATCGATATCCTGGGCCTCAACAATTACAGCTTCGGGCAGATGGAATATGCCGGCGGTGGCAAGCCCAACCGGCCGCTAAAAGCCGGCGACGAGCGCATCCGGCCGGTCGCGGACCTGATTTTCGAGAGCTGGGACAAGTATAAAAGGCCGTGCATTATCGCCGAGACGTCGGGCCTTCACGGTGGCCGCCCGCAATGGCTCGACGACGTCACCCGCGAGAGCCTCGCCGCGGTGAAGCGCGGAGTCGACCTTCATGGAATCTGCCTGTTCCCGGCGGTCGACATGACCGACTGGCACACGGGCGAGTGGCTTCACATGGGCATCGCCGACGTCGAGGCGCTGCCGAACGGGACGCTGATGCGCCAGCCGTTCGTGCCCTATGTCGAGGCGCTGCACCGCTGGCAGCGGCGGCTGAAGCGAGTCGAGGCGCTCGACGACGACCCCTACGACGAGCCGGTCGACCTCAGCGATATCGTTGAAGCGGCGCGGCGATACGCCGGAGCCGCGGACGTCGACTGGAGCTGAAGCGAATGGCGGCTGGGCCGGTCAGCCCTTGGCTTTGTAGCCGCCGATGATGCCAAGAATGAAAGACGTGACGAGTGCGAGCTGGACCTTTCCTTCGGGGTCGCTCCACCCGAAGTAAGTGGAGCCCCAGCCGAACAAAGCGATGAACATGGCAATTGCGATGCCGATGGCCATACGAGTCTCTCCCCACCACCGGAGTCACGCCCGGCAATCGGCGAAAATGCGCGCAACAGGGTAAACAGAGGGTAAAGGCCTTGCCCGAATTTCGCGGTGCATCCATAGGCCCGGCGTCACTCCCGGCCCCAAGGAACAAGCTGATGAAAGCCCGCGTCTTCGTCACCCTCAAGCCCGGCGTGCTCGACCCGCAGGGCAAGGCGATCCATCACGCGCTCGAAGGACTGGGCTTCGCGGGGGTCAACGACGTGCGCGCGGGCAAGCTGATCGAGCTCGATCTCGCGGACGGGACGAGCGACGACGATATCGCGGACATGTGCCGCAAATTGCTCGCCAACACGGTGATCGAGAATTTTCGAGTGGAGCGGCTCGAGGATGCCTGACGGTGCCACGATTCCCGCATATTTGGCGGGTATGAGGAGCGCATGAAGTCCGCCGTCATCGTCTTCCCCGGATCCAATTGCGATCGCGACGTCGCCGTGGCGCTGGAGCAAGTCACTGGCCGCAAGCCCGCGATGGTCTGGCACAAGGACAGCGAGCTACCGCAAGGCACCGATTTCATCGCTCTCCCCGGCGGCTTTTCCTACGGCGATTATTTGCGCTCCGGCGCGATGGCGGCGCGATCGCCGGTCATGGCCGCGGTCAAGGATGCGGCGGGCCGTGGCGTCCCGGTCATCGGAATCTGCAACGGCTTCCAGGTACTCACCGAGGCCGGGCTTCTTCCGGGCGCACTGATGCGCAACGCCGGCCTCAGCTTCGTCTGCCGGCCCGTGCCGCTGCGCGTCGAGAACAGCCAGAGCCTGTTCACCTGCGGTTATGACGCGGGCGAGACGGTCCATTTCCCGGTCGCCCACCACGACGGCAATTACCACGCGGATGAAGCGGCGCTCGACCGGCTCGAGGGCGAAGGCCGCGTCGCCTTCCGCTACCTCGACGAGGTCAACGGCTCGGCCCGGCGCATTGCCGGCATCCTCAATGATTCGGGCAACGTTCTCGGGCTTATGCCGCACCCCGAGCGGGCAATCGAACCGGCGCATGGCTGCACCGACGGTCGCCGATTGTTCGAAGGCCTGCTGGAGACCGTCGCCTAGCGAAGCACCTGCCGGGTGACGTCGGTGCAGCCCGCGGTCGCCGGCGGAGCCATGCACATTAGGACCCGGTCGGGGCCCGAGGTCTCGATCACCTTGACGTAGCGCTGCAGGGTCATCGGTTCGACGTAGATGACGACGGTCGTCGCGTGGGCAGCGCCGGCGGAGCCGAAGAACGCGGCGGCGGCGATAACAAGCCTCAAAGTCATTACATCCCCCTGCATGCGGTTTCGACCGCGCCGATTGAACGGCAAATGAACATCGTCACACTTTGGCCGAGAAAGGCGTGAAGTTCGTGCCGACGTCGAACACGTCGACGCCCTCTCGACGCTTGAGCCACCCGACCACGGCATAGGTGGCCGGCGTAAGCAACGCTTCCCAGCCGACTTTCAGCGCCCATTGGGTGAACAGGACCTTCACCACCAGCTCGTTGGTCCAGCCGGCCGCGCCCCAGAAAGCGAGCGGGTAGAAGATCGCGCTGTCGACCGCCTGCCCGGCGACGGTCGAGCCGATCGTCCGCGTCCACAAATGGCGCCCCTTGGTCAGCAGCTTCATCTTGGCGAGAACGAAGCTGTTGACGAACTCGCCGGCCCAGAAGGCGACGATCGACGCGAGGACGATGCGCGGGACCTGTCCGAACACCGCTTCGTAGGCCTGCTGGCCGCCCCAGCTCGCATCGGGCGGGAGCGCGACCACCACCCAGCTCATGAAGGCCATGAAGATCAGGGCGCAGAAACCGGCCCAGATGCAGCGCCGGGCGCGGGCATAGCCGTACACCTCCGTCAGCACGTCGCCGATCACGTAGGATACCGGGAAGAACAGGATCCCGGCGCCGAACGGCCACGCGCCGATCCCCGGCAGGGCCACCGTCGCGACCTTGCCCGCGCCAAGCACGTTGGACAGCAAGAGGATGGTGACGAACGCCGCCATCACGAAGTCGAAGTAGCGGAAATGGGCGCCGCTCAGCGCGCGCGCCTCAACGATGCGTTGGTCTTCCGCCGGCATTGGGCGAGAGGCGTAGCGCTGTTCCGCTCCGCGTCAATTGCGGTTAGTCAGGCCGGCGACGCGCCCGTAGCTCAGCTGGATAGAGCACGTGCCTTCTAAGCATGAGGTCGCAGGTTCGACTCCTGCCGGGCGCGCCATCAGCACTTAACGGAATCGTCGGGACCTTCCGTCGTGGCCCAGGTTCGCCGCACGATCTCCTCGAGGATGCCGAGGTCCACGTCGGCGAGCTTGTTGAGGTAGAGGCAGGCGGTCGAGCGCTTGTGCTTGCCAAGGCGCGCGAGCAAGCCCTCATATTCGGGGAAGCCGCCGACGTAGAGCACGAGGTGGGCCGAGCGCGGCGAGAAGCCGGTCCGGCACATGTCGCCTTCGTGCCCGCTGGCGTAGCGGTAATGGTAAGCGCCGAAGCCGACGATCGACGGTCCCCACATCACCGCCGGCGCGCCGGTGATGCGCGCCATCAGCGCGCGAAGCGCCTTGCCGTCGGCGCGCCGTCGCGGATTCGGCACCGCGTCGAGGAAGGCATGGACGCTCGCGTCCGTGGCCTTGGTCTTGATGTCCGCCATTGGCTGCCCCTCGCCGACATGCGACATTTAGCTCGCCCGGCGCGCCCGGCAACGCGGCATTTTCTTAACCGGCCTCGCGATAATTGGCGCGGCGGCCACGGGAGGAGTATTTTAGAGCCATGACTCAGGGGCGGGCAGAACGGCAGCGGGCGATCGTCGACATGCTTCGCGAGGGACCGGCGCGCACTCCGGACGAGGTCGCCGCGCAACTGACCGGCGCGGGCTACGCCGTCACCCAGGCGACGATCGCGCGCGACCTCGAGCAAATCGGCGCGGTCAAGGTGAAGCGCGAAGGACGGCTCGGCTATGCGCTCCCCGAGAAGCTCGGCGAGCGGAACTGGGCCGCCGACCGCCTCGGCCGGATCTTTGCCGAATGGGTCCAGTCGGTCGACTGCTCGGGCAACCTTGTCGTCGTGCGCACGCCCCCGGGCTCGGCCCATCTGGTCGGCCTAGCAGTCGACCAGGCAAAGCTTCCCGAGGTCGTCGGCACGATTGCGGGGGACGACGCCTTGTTCATCGCCGTCCGCTCGGGCCTGCCGCCGGAGCCGCTCGCGCAACGCCTGCGCGACCTGATGGGCGAGGGCTAAGGAACCAGCTTCCCCGGGTTCATGATGCCGAGCGGATCGAGCGCCTGCTTGATAGCTCGGAGCGCCTCGATCCGACCCGGCGGGGCGAGGCGCTCAAGCTCGTCGCGCTTCAATTGCCCGATGCCGTGTTCAGCGGAGATCGACCCACCCGCCGCGGTGACGAGATCGTCGACGAGGCGCGTGATCCGCTCACCCTCGGTCTCGTACCAGTCGGGCGCGGCATGGCCCGCGGCGCGGACGTGGAAGTGAATGTTGCCGTCGCCAAGATGGCCGAAGCCGCTGGCGATCACTCCGGGAAAGGCGCGCTCTACCTCGGCCGCAGTGTGGACGATGAAGCCGGGCATGTCGGCGACCGGAACGCTGATGTCGTGGGCGAGCGTTTGACCCTCGGCGCGCTCGGCCTCCGAGATGGAATCCCGGAGCTTCCAGAAAGCTTCGGCCTGCGCCTCGCTCGCGGCGAGCACGGCGTCGCCGATGAAGCCCTGACGAAGCGCGGCCGCGAGATGGCTTTCGAGCTCGGCGCCGATGTCGGCCTGCGGATCGGCCGTGGTCGCTTCGATGAGCGCATGCCACGGATGCGCTCCCGCCAGCGGAGAACGCGTGCCGGGAACGTGCTTCATGACTAGGTCGAGCGAATCCTGAGGGATTAGCTCGAAGCCCTCGACGGCCGACGTTCGCGCCTCGAGGAAACGGAGGAGTTCGAGCGCACGCGCCGGACTGTCCACCCCGGCCCAGGCGACCGCGCGCGCGGCAACCGCAGGGACCAGGCGAAGCGCGACCGCGGTTACGACACCGAGCGTGCCCTCCGCGCCGATCAGCAGCTGGTCGAGGCTGTAACCGCGATTGTCCTTCTTGAGCCCGGACAGCCCGCTGTGCACCGACCCGTCGGGAAGCACGGCTTCGACGCCCGCGACGAGCGAGCGCATGGTTCCGAACTTCAGGACCTGTGTGCCCCCTGCGTTGGTCGACGTGAGCCCGCCAAGAGTGCAACTGCCGCGCGCCCCGAGGGTGAGGGGAAAACGCATGCCGGCCTCGGCTGCCGCTTCGTGCAGCGCGGCGAGGATCACGCCGGCCTCGGCGACGGCGACGCGATCGTCCTGGCTGAGCGAACGAATGCGGTTCATCCGGCGCAGCGAAAGCAGGACTTCGGACCCGTCCGCGGCGGGAGTCGCGCCCGCGGCCATGCCGGTGTTCCCGCCCTGCGGCACGAGCGGCACGCGGTGTTCGGCGGCAAGGCGGACGACGGTCGCAACCTCCTCGGTCGTCGCCGGTGCGAGGATCGCGGGCGTCGCGCCGCGTACGCGCCCGCGCCAGTCGACGACCCACGGCTCGATCTCGCGCGCGTCGATGATCACGCCCCTGGACCCGAGCAGCCGCTTGGCCTCGGAAATCAACTGCGCCTGCGCGTCCGTCATGGGCGCGCAATAGCGCGCTTGGCAGGAGCGCGCGACACCGCCAAACGGGACCGATGGAGCGGCCACCCATCACCCTCGTCGTCGCACGGGCGCGGAACGGCGTCATCGGCCGCGACGGCAAGCTGCCGTGGCACCTCCCCGCGGACCTCAAGCGGTTCAAATCGCTGACCATGGGCAGCGCGATGATGATGGGGCGACGGACGTTCGACAGCCTGCCCGGCCTGCTTCCGGGGCGTCGTCACGTGGTGCTAACACGCGACCGAGCCTGGTCCGCCGCAGGCGCGGAGATCGTTCATTCGGTCGAGGAGGCGCTTCGGGCCGTTGGCGACGAACCGATTTCGATCATAGGCGGGGCGGAGGTCTTCGCCGAGTTCCTGCCCTTCGCCGACCGGATCGAGCTGACCGAGGTGCTGGAGGATATCCCCGGCGATACGATCATGCCCGACCCGCGCGACTCCGGGGCATGGCGCGAGGTCGCGCGCGAGGATCACCGCGCCGAGGACGGACGGCCGGCGTTTCGTTTCGTGACTCTGGAGCGCGCCTAGGTCCGCGGCTGCTTGGTGACGAACGCGCGCAAGCGCTTGAGCTGCTCGCCGAGCACCTGGTCAACCAGCGGCGCAAATTTGGCGGCGTCGCTTTTCGCGAATCCCGCAGCCCGATAATTCAGCGTGAGCTGCGAACCACTGCCGGTCGACTTCACCTGCACGTCCATGACTCCCGCGGTCGCCTCGTAGAGCAAGGGGCCGAGCGAGCCGGTCAGGACGACGCGCTTGCCCGGTTCGACATAGGTCACGCGCATATGCTCGATCCCGCCGCCGCTTTCGGGAATCCGCTCGCAGAAGCAGCCGCCCGGGGCCAGCGCGAGGCTCAGGTTGGCGGAATTGCCGCTGTAGGTGTCATCCTTTCCCCACCATGCCCCGATGTTGCCGAACGACGCGAACGCCACTTCGGGCTTAACGACGAGGTTGACGGTTTCGCTGACCTCGAAGCCGTTGGCCGAGGCGCTGATCACTTCTGCCGATGCCGGTGCGGTCGCCATTCCGACGATTGCCAAGGCGAAACTGATTCTCATGAGGCCCCTCCTGTCCCGGAAGGATGGCGCGGCTAGGCGGTGGCGTCCAGAATCTCGTCGATCTGCGCGGCGACCGCTTCGACCGACGCCATGCCGTCGACCTGCCGGACAAGTCCGCGCTCCGCATAATATGGCAGGATCGGTTCCGTCTTCGCGCGATACTCGGCCATGCGCCGCCGCACGGTCTGCTCATTGTCGTCGGGTCGCCGCTTGAAATCCTGCGATCCGCAGACGTCGCAGATACCTTCGACCTTGGGGCGCTTGAAAACGTCGTGATAAGGCGCGCCGCAATTCGTGCAGGAGAAGCGGCCGGTGATCCGTGCCACGAGCGCATCTTCGTCGACGGCGAGCTCGATCACGGTGTGGAGTCGGCGGCCGTGCGCCGCGAGGATCGAATCGAGAGCCTGTGCCTGGGCCAGCGTCCGCGGGTAGCCGTCGAAAATCGCGCCCTGCGCTTCGCCCAGCGTGCCGAGCTTGGCGTCGATCAAGGCGGAGACGATCTCGTCGCTGACCAGCGCGCCCGAATCCATCACTTCGGCGACCTGGCGGCCGAGCGGCGTGTCAGCGAGGCGGGCCTCGCGCAGCATGTCGCCGGTCGAGAGCTGGACCATGCCGCGCTCCGCGACCAGCCGTTCGGCCTGCGTTCCCTTGCCAGCGCCCGGCGGGCCCAACAGGATGATGTTCAGCATGAGGGGGCGCTCCTGCCCGGCGATCCTCAGCGCCGGCGCGGCGTGGTCTTGAGCTTCGCCTTCTTGATCAGGTCACCATATTGGTGGGCGATCAAATGGCTCTGGATCTGGCTGACCGTGTCCATCGTCACGTTGACGATGATCAGGAGGCTGGTGCCGCCGAGCGCGAAGGCGAGCGCCTGGGACGAGAGCATTTCCGGGATGAGACAGATCAGCGCGAGGTAGGTCGCGCCGACGACCGTGAGGCGGTTTAGCAGATAATCGAAATATTCCTCGGTCGCCTTGCCGGGCCGGATGCCGGGGATGAAACCGCCGTGGCGCTTGAGATTCTCCGCCGTCTCCTCGCTGTTGAACTGCACAGCGGTGTAGAAAAAGGTGAAAAAGATGATCCCGACGCCGTAGATCAGCATGTAGGTCGTCGAGCCCGGCTGCAGATAGGTGCTGAGCGTGATCAGCCAGTCGCTGGCGCCGCCTTCGGCCGTCTGCTGGTTGCCGGCCCATTGCAGCACCGTGATCGGCATCAGCAGCAGCGACGAGGCGAAGATCGGCGGAATGACGCCGGCCGTGTTGATCTTGATCGGCAGGTGCGAACGCTCCTGCTGCATGCCGCGCGCGGTTTGTCGCTTGGGATACTGGATCAGGACCCGGCGCTGCGCCCGCTCCATGTAACAGATGAACAGGACAAGGATGAGCGCGAGCCCGAGGATGCCGATCACCAAAGTCGGGCTGATGGTTCCGGTGCGCCCGCCTTCAAGAAGCTGGGCGATGCCGCGCGGAAGCGCTGCGACGATCCCGGCCATGATGATCAGCGACACGCCGTTGCCGATCCCGCGACTGGTGATCTGTTCGCCGATCCACATCAGGAACAAGGTGCCGCCGACTAGGCTGACCGTCCCCGCGATCTCGAACAGCAGGCCGGGCATGACGACCGCCTGGATGCCCTGGTTGCCGGACTGGGCTTCGAGGCCCCGGACGGCGAGATAGCCCTGCACGAGCGTGATCGCGACTGTCAGGTAGCGCGTATATTGGTTGAGCTTCTTCCGTCCCGTCTCGCCTTCCTTGCGAAGCTGCTGCCAGGCCGGGTAGAGCGTCGCGCCGAGCTGCACGACGATCGACGCCGTGATGTAGGGCATGACCCCGAGGGCGACGATGCTGAACCGCTCGAGCGCGCCGCCCGAGAAGGTGTTGAAGATGTCGAGGATGCCGCCGCTCTGCGTCTCGTAGAGCGCCTGCATCGCGACCGGATCGATGCCCGGCACGGGCACGAACGACAGCAGCCGGAAAAGGATCAGCGCGCCGAGAGTGAACCACAGTCGCTTCTTGAGCTCGGTCGCCTTGGCGAAGTTTGCCAGGTTGATGCTGGACGCGAGTTGTTCCGCTGCGGATGCCATCGTCGTTGAAAATCCCCTAGGCTCGGCGGCTCATATAAGCGCCATTGCCGTCATTGCGAGGGTTGAGCCTAGGCTTCCGCCGCGGCGGTGGCTTTGCGCGACCCTTTCTTGGCCGCGGCAAGCTCGGCGGGGTCCTTGCGCGCGATCAGCTCGATCGACCCGCCGGCTTTCTCGACCGCCTCGCGCGCACCCTTCGATGCGCCCGCGACCTTGAACGCCAACTTGGCCTTAAGCTCACCCTTGCCGAGCAGGCGAACGCCGTCGCGGCCGCCGCGAGCGAGGCCCGCGGCCTTGAGCGCGTCATGGTCGAGCGTGCCCTTGGCGTCGAGCTTTCCTGCGTCGATCGCCTTCTGCACGGCCCCGATGTTCACCTCGGCATAATCGCGCGCGAAGATATTGTTGAAGCCGCGCTTGGGCAGCCGCATGTGAAGCGGCATCTGTCCGCCCTCGAAGCCGGCGATGCTGACGCCCGAGCGCGACTTCGCGCCCTTCTGTCCGCGGCCAGCGGTCTTGCCGAGCCCGGAGCCGATGCCGCGTCCGACACGCACGCGGCTCTGGCGGGCGCCCTTATTGTCTCGGATTTCGTTCAGTTTCATGTCCTGCACTCGCTGTAGCGAACCCTAGCGAACGCGAGGGTCCAATTCATCGCTCTGGCCCAACCCCGGTTCGCGCTTGCCGGGATGGATTCCCGCTTTCGCGGGAATGACGGCTAGGCCGCCGCCTCTTCGACCTTCACCAGGTGCGCCACCTTGCGGACCTGGCCGAGCACTTCGGGCGTGCCCTCCACTTCCACGCTGCGGTGCAGCTTGTTGAGGCCGAGGCCGACCAAGGTCGCGCGCTGCGTCTTGTCGCGGCGGATCGGCGACCCGGTCTGTGTGATCTTAATCTTGGCCATCACTCTTACTCCGTGACCGCTTCAGCCTGGGCCTCGGCTTCGGCGGCGCCCGCGCCGCCACGGCCGAGCAGGTCGGCGACCTTCTTGCCGCGCCGCTGCGAGACCGAGCGCGGGCTGGTCTGCTCTTTCAGCGCCTCGAAGGTCGCGCGGATCATGTTGTAGGGGTTGGATGTGCCGACCGACTTGGTCACGACGTCGGCGACGCCGAGGCTCTCGAACACCGCGCGCATCGGGCCACCGGCGATGATCCCCGTCCCGGCCGGAGCCGAGCGGACCGTCACCCGGCCTGCGCCGAAATGGCCGAGACCGTCATGATGGAGCGTGCGGCCGTCGCGCAGCGGGACGCGGATCATGGCCTTCTTGGCCGATGCCGTGGCCTTGCTGATTGCCTCGGGAACCTCGCGCGCCTTGCCATGTCCGAACCCGGCGCGGCCCTTGCCATCGCCGACCACGACCAAAGCGGCGAAGCCGAAGCGCTTGCCGCCCTTCACGGTTTTCGACACGCGGTTGATGTGGACGAGCTTCTCGATCAGCTCCTCGCCGCCCTCATCGTCGTCACGGCGCCCACGGCGATCGTCACGACGCCCGCGGCCGCCGCGATCGCCCCCGCGCCCGCGCCCACCGCGCCCGCGCGGACCGCGGCTCTCCGGCCGCTGCTGCTGCTGCTGCTCCTCGGCCTGGGCCGGAGCCGCCTCGGCGACAGCCGCGTCCTGCGGCTCGACAGTGGCTTCGTTGGTCTGGTTCTCGTCTTGCATTCTAGAACTCCAGTCCGCCTTCGCGGGCAGCGTCGGCGAGGGCCTTCACCCGGCCGTGGAAAAGGAAGGCGCCGCGATCGAAGACCACGCTCGACACGCCGGCCTTCTTCGCGCGCTCGGCGAGAGCCTTGCCCACCGCCGCCGCGCCGTCGCGGGTCGCACCGGTCTTGCCCTTGAGATCTTTGTCGAGGGTCGAGGCGGCCGCGAGTGTCCGGCCGGCCGCATCGTCGATGACCTGGGCATAGATATGCCGGCCGGAACGGTGGACCGAGAGCCGCGGCTTGCCGGCGGCGCGAGCGCGGAGCGCGCTGCGGACGCGACGGCGGCGGCGTTCGAAGAGGGAGAGTTTCGCCATGGCTTACTTCTTCTTGCCTTCTTTGCGGAAGATGTACTCGCCGCGATACTTGATGCCCTTGCCCTTGTACGGCTCGGGCTTGCGCCAGCGCCGGATCTCGGCCGCGACCTGACCGACCTTCTGTTTGTCGATGCCGCTGATCTCGACCGTATTCTGGTCGGGGGTCTTGACGTCGACGCCCTCGGGCACCGGGAAGTTCACGTCGTGGCTGTAGCCGAGCTGCAGGCGCAGGTTGCGGCCCTGCGCCTGGGCGCGGTAGCCGACGCCGCTGATTTCCAGAACCTTGGTGAAACCTTCGGTGACTCCGGTCACGAGGTTCTGGACGTTGGTGCGGGTCATCCCCCACGCCGCGCGATTGCGCTGCGCGTCGGTCAGCGGAGTGACGCGGATTTCGCCCTCGGCAATCTCATATTTCACGAGATCGTCGAGGAGCTGCATCGCGAGCTCGCCCTTGGGACCCTTCACGGTCAGCGTGCCGCTTTGGACTGACGCGGTGACGCCGGTCGGAAGCGCGATGGGCTTCTTGCCAATACGGGACATCAGAATACCTCCGCCAGCACTTCGCCGCCGACGTTCTGCTCGCGCGCCTCGGCATCCGACAGCACGCCGCGCGGGGTCGACACGATGATCGTGCCGAGGCCGTTGCGGATGCGGGGAAGCTCGCGCGACGACGAATAAACGCGGCGGCCCGGCTTCGACACGCGAGCCAGATGCTGGATCGCCGGCTGGCCCTCGAAATATTTGAGCTCGATGCGCAGGCCCTTCTGCCCGGCCAGCTCTTCTTCCGAGTAGCCGCGGATATAGCCCTCGCGCTGGAGCACATCGAGCACCCGGACGCGCAGCTTGGACGCCGGAGTCAGGATCGAATCCTTGCGCGCCTGCTGGCCGTTGCGGATGCGGGTGAGCATGTCACCCAGAGGATCGGTCATTGCCATTCCTACAAACCCTTACCAGCTCGACTTGATGACGCCGGGGATCAGACCCTTGTTGGCCAGTTCCCGGAGCATGATCCGCGACAGACGGAACTTGCGGTAGAATCCGCGCGAACGGCCGGTCAGCTCGCAGCGGTTGCGAATCCGCGTCGGATTCCCATTGCGCGGCACTTCGGCCATCTTGAGACGCGCGATCAGGCGCTCGGTCTCGTCCTTCGACTCGTCGTCCGCGATCGCTTTCAGCTTCGCGTATTTCGCCGCGTGCTTCTGGACGAGCTTCCTGCGCCGCTCGTTCTTGTTGATCGAACTCAGTTTCGCCATGACTTAAGTTCTTCTCCTTGACGAAGCAGACCGCTCAGGCGGCCTGCTTCTGTTCCTCTGCCGGGAAGGGGAAGTTGAACAGGCGCAGCAGCTCGCGCGCTTCCTCGTCCGTCTTCGCGGTGGTGGTGATGATGACGTCCATTCCCCGGACCGTGTCGATCTGATCGTAGTTGATCTCCGGGAAAACGATTTGCTCCTTGAGGCCGAGCGCGTAATTTCCGCGGCCGTCAAACGACTTGGGATTGAGCCCACGGAAGTCGCGAACCCGCGGCAGCGCGATCGTCACCAGACGGTCGAGGAACTCGAACATCCGGTCGCGGCGCAGCGTGACCTTGCAGCCGATCGGCATCCCTTCGCGCAGCTTGAACTGGGCGATCGACTTCTTCGCCTTGGTGATCACCGGGCGCTGGCCCGCGATCTGCTGCATCTCGGCCGCCGCGGTTTCGACGCGCTTCTTGTCCTGGGTCGCCTCGCCGACGCCCATGTTGATCACGATCTTTTCGAGCCGGGGGACCTCGAGCCGATTCTTGTAACCGAACTTCTTGGTCATCTCGCCGACGATCCGCTCGTCATAGTCCTTCTTCAGGCGCGGCGCGTAGTTCGGGTCCTTCGCGGCCTTCTTCGACGGCTTTTCGTCCGTCTTCGCGGGCGCGGGCACGGAGGCCTCTTCGACCTTGGGCAGAGCCTCGACCGCCTCGGCCTCGGCCTTCTCGGCGTCGCCGACGCGCTCGACCTCGACCGGCTCGGTCGCGGGCGCCTGCGTCTCTTCCGGCTTGTTCTTTTCGTCAGCCACGAATCAATTCTCCAGACTTAGCCGCGACGCGGACCTTCTTGCCGTCGCGCATCTCGAACCGGACGCGGGTCGGAGCTCCCGTCTTCGGATCGGCGATCGCGACGTTCGACACGTGCAGCGGCGCTTCCTTCCGCTCGATCCCGCCCTGCGGGTTGAGCTGCGACGGCTTGCGGTGGCGCGCGTGGACGTTGATCCCCGACACGATCACCTTGCCGTCCTTCGGCATCGCCTTGACGACCTCACCGGTGCGGCCCTTGTCCTTGCCCGACAGGACCACGACCTTGTCGCCCTTCTTGATCTTCTGGGCGGCCATCACAGCACCTCCGGCGCGAGCGAAATGATCTTCATGTGCTTCTTCGCCCGAAGCTCGCGCACGACCGGGCCGAAGATGCGGGTGCCGATCGGCTCCTCGTTCTTGTTGACGAGCACGGCGGCGTTGGAATCGAAGCGGATCACCGACCCGTCGGGACGGCGAATATCCTTGGCCGTGCGGACGATCACCGCGCGGTGGACGTCGCCCTTCTTCACGCGGCCGCGCGGCGCCGCTTCCTTGACGGAAACGACGATGATGTCGCCGACGCCCGCGGTCCGGCGCTTCGAGCCGCCGAGCACCTTGATGCACTGGACGCGCTTCGCCCCGCTGTTGTCGGCAACGTCCAGGTTGGACTGCATCTGGATCATGGTTCGACCCTTATCCTCTCAAATCTCGCTCAGGCGTCCGCTTCGGCGACGTCTTCGGCCTTGGCCTTCTTGGCCGGCTTTTTGGCCGGCTTCTTCTCGGCCTTCTCTTCGGCCGGCTTCGACGGCTCGGCCGGAGCTTCCGGCGTCGCGACAATGTCTGGCTCGGCGATCTCGACCGGAGCGGCCTTGGCCGCGCCGATGCGGTCCAGCACCGTCCACGTCTTCTGCTTCGAGATCGGCGCGCATTCCTCGATACGCACCTGCTCGCCCGCCCGATACGCATTGGCCTCGTCGTGGGCGTGGTACTTCTTCGACAGCTTGATGATCTTGCCGTACAGCGGGTGCTTCACCCGCCGCTCGACGCGGACCACCACGGTCTTGTCGGCCTTGTCCGACACCACCGTGCCGGTGAGGACGCGCTTAGGCATTCTCTACTCTCCTCAACCCTGCGCCGAGGCGCGGGCGCGCTCGTTTTGAAGCGTCTTTATGCGCGCGATCGTCCGCCGCACTTCCTTGACGCGCGACGGCTTTTCGAGCTGGTTGGTCGCCGCCTGGAAGCGCAGGTTGAACTGCTCGCGCTTCAGCTCGGCGAGCTGCGTCTGCAGCTGGTCGTCGGTCTTGACCTTGAGGTCGTCCTTCACGGCCATCTTACTTTTCCTCCGCGGCAAGGCTCTCGCCCAGGCGGGCGACGACCTTGGTCTTGATCGGCAGCTTTTCCGCGGCGCGCTCGAACGCGGTCTTGGCGAGGCTGCCGGGAACGCCGTCGAGCTCGAACAGGATGCGGCCGGGCTTGACCCGGGCGACCCAGAATTCGGGCGAGCCCTTGCCCGAGCCCATGCGGACCTCGGCCGGCTTGGAGCTGACCGGCACGTCCGGGAACACGCGGATCCACAAGCGCCCGGAGCGCTTGATGTGGCGCGTGATCGCGCGGCGCGCGGCCTCGATCTGGCGCGCGGTGATCCGGTCCGGCTCGATCGCCTTCAGGCCAAAGGCGCCGAAGTTCAGCTCGGTCCCGCCCTTGGCGTTGCCGTGGATGCGGCCCTTGAAGGCCTTTCGGAATTTGGTGCGCTTAGGCTGCAGCATGTCGTGTTTCCTTCGCGCTTACCGGTTGCCGCGCTCTTCGCGCGCCGGGCGGACGCCGGAAGTCTGGGCCTCCATCATCAGCCGGTCCTGAGCGAGCGGATCGTGAGCGAAAATCTCGCCCTTGAAGACCCACACCTTCACGCCGCAGACGCCATAGGCGGTGTGCGCCTCGGCCTCGGCATAATCGACGTTGCCGCGCAGCGTGTGCAGCGGCACCCGGCCCTCGCGGTACCATTCGGTGCGCGCGATCTCGGCCCCGCCAAGGCGGCCCGAGCAGGTGATGCGGATGCCCTCCGCGCCGAGGCGCAGAGCCGACTGGACCGCGCGCTTCATCGCGCGGCGGAAGGCGATGCGGCGCTCGAGCTGGTCGGCGACGCCCTGGGCAACGAGCTTGGCGTCGATCTCCGGCTTGCGGATCTCGACGATATTGAGGCTGACTTCGGAGCTGGTCATCTTCTGCAGCTCGCGCTTCAGCTTCTCGATGTCCGAGCCCTTTTTGCCGATGATCACGCCAGGGCGCGCGGCATAGATGCTGATCCGGCAAATCTTAGCCGGACGCTCGATCACCACCTTCGAAATCGCGGCCTGCGGCAGCTTCTCGACGACGTAGCGGCGGATCTTGAGATCTTCGAGCAGCAGCCGGCCGTAATCATGGCCTTCCGCGAACCAGCGGCTGTCCCACGTGCGGTTGATCTGCAGGCGAAGCCCGACAGGAGAGGATTTTTGACCCATTACGCTTCTTCCTGCTCGCGAACGACGACCCGAAGGCGGCTGAATGGCTTGACGATCCGCGCCGAGCGCCCGCGGGCGCGGGTCGCGAAGCGCTTCATCGAGATCGACTTGCCGACGCTCGCCTCGGAGACGACCAGCGCGTCGACGTCGACGTTGTGGTTGTTCTCGGCATTGGCGATCGCCGACGCGAGCACCTTGCGCACGTCCTCGGCCATCGCCTTGGGCGAGAATTGGAGAATGCTCATCGCTTCCTCGACCTTGCGGCCGCGGATCATCTGGGCGACGAGGTTGAGCTTGCGCGACGACCCACGGATGGTGTTGCCGATCGCCAGCGCTTCCTTCTCGCCGACCTTGCGGGGTGCTGCCGGCTTGCTCATGCGCGCTTGCCCTTCTTGTCGGACGCGTGACCATGGAAGGTGCGCGTCGGAGCGAACTCGCCGAGCTTCATGCCGACCATGTCCTCATTGACCGACACCGGCACGAACTTGCGGCCGTTGTAGACGTTGAAGGTGAGGCCGACGAACTGCGGCAGGATCGTCGAGCGGCGCGACCAGGTCTTGATCGGCGCGCGGCCGCCCTTTTCCTGTGCGGCTTCCGCTTTCTTCAGCAGCGAAAGCTCGACGAACGGACCTTTCCAGACGGAACGGGCCATGGCTTAACCCTTCTTCTTCGCGTGACGCGACCGGATGATGAACTTGTCGGTCGCTTTGTTGTGACGGGTGCGGGCGCCCTTGGTCGGCTTGCCCCACGGGGTGACCGGGTGGCGGCCGCCCGAGGTGCGGCCCTCGCCACCGCCGTGCGGGTGGTCGACCGGGTTCTTGGCGACGCCGCGGGTCAGAGGGCGCTTGCCCATCCAGCGGGTGCGGCCGGCCTTGGCCAGGGTCTGGTTGGCGTTGTCGGGATTCGACACCGCGCCGACCGTCGCCATGCAATCCGAGCGGATGTAGCGCTGCTCGCCCGAATTGAGCCTGACGATGACCATTCCGCGATCACGGCCGACGACCTGGACGTAAGTGCCTGCGGCGCGGGCGATCTGGCCGCCCTTGCCGGGCTTCATCTCGACGTTGTGGACGATGGTGCCGACCGGCATCTGGCCGATCTCCATCGCGTTGCCGGGCTTCACGTCGACCTTCTTGCCGGCGATCACCTTGTCGCCCGGAGCGAGGCGCTGCGGGGCGAGGATGTACGCCTGCTCGCCGCCCTCATAGGTGACGAGCGCGATGAACGCCGAGCGGTTCGGATCATATTCGAGGCGCTCCACGATCGCCGGGACGTCCCAGGTGCGGCGCTTGAAATCAACGAGCCGATAGCGCTGCTTGTGACCGCCGCCGATGCCGCGCGACGTCACATGCCCCTTGTTGTTGCGGCCGCCCGTCTTGGTCTTGCCCTCGGTGAGCTTCTTGACCGGCTTGCCCTTCCACAGGTTGGCGCGGTCGACCAGGATCAGCCCGCGGCGGGCCGGAGAGGTCGGCTTATATTGTTTGAGAGCCATGGCTTAGATCCCGCTCGTCACGTCGATCGACTGACCCTCGGCCAGGCGAACGATTGCCTTCTTCACATCCGAGCGCTGATAGGGCTTGCCCTTCCAGCGCTTGGTCTTGCCCTTGGTCGTGATGGTGTTCACGCCGACCACCGTCACGTTGAACAGCGCCTCGATCGCCGCTTTGATCTCAGGCTTCGTCGCCCGCGGCGCGACGCGGAACACGACCGAGTTGGTCTCCGACAGCATCGTCGACTTCTCGGTGATGTGCGGGGCGAGCACGATGTCGTAGTGGCGAGCCTCGGGCGCGGCCTGCTGCTGCTTCTTAGCCATTGAACCGGGCCTCCAGCTTCTCGACCGCGGCGCGGGTCAGGACCAGCGTCTCGTGGCGCATGATGTCGTAAACATTGGCGCCGACGGCCGGCAGCAGGTTGATGCTGTCCAGGTTCGACGAGGCGCGGGCGAAGCCGACGTTCAGGGCGTCGCCGTCGATGACCAGCGCGGTCTTGCCGAAGCCGAGCTTGCTTAGCTGCGTCTTCAGCGACTTGGTCTTGGCCTCAGCGACGTCAAGATTGTCGAGGACGAGGAGCTTGCCTTCCTTCGCCTTCGACGAAAGCGCCATCTTGAGGCCGAGCTGCCGAACCTTTTTGTTGAGGCTCGAGGTGAAGACGCGTGCGCGCGGGCCGTGGGCCTTGCCGCCGCCGATGAAGATCGGCGCCCGGCGATCGCCGTGGCGGGCGGTGCCGCCGCCCTTCTGACGGCCGTACTTCTTGCCCGTGCGCGCGACGTCGCTCCGCTCGCGCGCGGCGCGGGCCGGAGCGCGACGGTTGACAAGCTGCCAGGTGACGACGCGGTGAAGGATGTCGGCGCGCGGCTCGACGGCGAAAATCTCGTCGTTGAGCTCGATGTCGCCGCCCTTGCCGGCGTCGAGGGTCTGTACCTTGACCTTCATCTCAGCTTTCCTTGCTCTCGTCGGTCGAGCCCGCGTCGTCAGACTTGGGCTCTTCCGCCGGGGCTTCATTCTCTGCCGCAGCCTCGGCTTCCGCCTCGGCGGCAGCGCCGGCTTCCTGCTCGGCAGCGATGGCCGCGACTTCCTCGTCGCTGGGAAGCGCCGGAATCTCGTGGACCGCCGCCTCGTCGACCAGGCCCGCCTCGGGGACGTGGACCTCGTCTTCCTTCAGCGCCTCGAGGATGCCCGCCGGATAGGGCGCGGCATCGGGGCGCGGCAGCTTGATCGCGTCCTGCACGGTCAGCCAGCTACCCTTGTGGCCCGGGACCGAGCCCTTGATGAACAGGAGGCCGCGGATCGGGTCGGTGCGGACGACCTCGAGGTTCTGCTGGGTGCGATTGCGCGCGCCCATGTGCCCGGCCATCTTCTTGTTCTTGAACACGCGGCCCGGGTCCTGGCGGTTGCCGGTCGAGCCGTGCGAGCGGTGCGAGACCGAAACGCCGTGGGTCGCGCGGAGACCGCCAAAACCCCAGCGCTTCATCGCGCCGGCGAAGCCCTTGCCCTGGGTCAAGCCGGAAATATCGACCAGCTGGCCGGGGACGAAATGGTCGGCGCTGATGTGCGCGCCGATGTCGAGCAGCGCATCTTCGGCGACGCGGAATTCGGCAACGCGCGCTTTGGGCTCGACCTCGGCTTTGCCGAACGCGACGCGCTGCGGCTTGGCGACGTTCTTCGCCTTGGCCTTGCCCGCGCCGAGCTGGACGGCCGTATAGCCGTCGCGATCCGTTTCACGGCGGCCGACGACCTGCACGTCGTCCAGCTGCAGGACGGTCACCGGCACGTGCCGACCGTCCGCCTGGAACAGGCGGGTCATTCCGACCTTCTTCGCGATCACGCCGGTGCGCATGATCAAACTCCTCCACAGAGGCACCCGGCCATCCGGGTGCGTGAAGCCCAACCACATGTTTGCGTGCCCCGCCTGGGCTAGTGCTCCCGAAGAGGAGCGGCGGGGACGCAGCCCGGAGCTAGCCTCCGGCGGTATCCACCGTTCGAGCCGGCCGCTTAAGCCAGCTTGATCTCCACGTCGACGCCGGCGGCGAGATCGAGCTTCATCAGCGCGTCGACCGTCTGCGGCGTCGGCTGCACGATATCGAGCAGCCTCTTGTAGGTCCTCACCTCGAACTGCTCGCGCGACTTCTTGTCGACGTGCGGCGAGCGGTTGACGGTGAACTTCTCAATTCGCGTCGGAAGGGGGATGGGTCCGCGGATCAGGGCACCGGTGCGGCGCGCCGTGTCGGCGATGTCGCCAGTCGCCTGATCGAGCACTCGATGATCGAACGCCTTCAGGCGAATCCGGATGTTCTGCGTTTCCATGTCCCTACCGATGCGAAAGAGCCGCCGAGCTGTTGCCAGCCGGAAAACAAGAGGCCGCACCCGCTTGACCCCGGTTTCCCGGAACGGACGACCTCAGCTTGAATGTTGGTGACGGTGACGAATCCCCGTCGGTGGAGGCGCCTCTACAGAGGACGGCCGGTCAGATCAACCCCCGTGCGGTGAGCTGGCGGCCGTAGATACTGCTTTGGATGTAATGCGGGCATCGGCGATTTCGGAAATGATGGGAAACCGACAGCGCCCTCAATCAAGTTCTGAAAGCAAGGAGCTTAGCAGCGGCCGTATGCGGCGGAGCTCGGCTTTGTGGGCTTGGCCTAACGAGGCCAGCACATCATCGGCCTTCTTGGTCAGACGCAAATGGACGCGCCGGCGGTCGCGCTCAGCTCTCACGCGCTCCACCAAGCCGAGGGCTGCCAGGCGGTCGGCCATGCCGGAGATGCTGTGCGGTTTGAGAAGCATGGTGGTTGCGAGCTCGCCAATGGTCAGGGTGCCGCCGTCGGACGCGCGCAAAGCGAGCAGGATCTGGTGCTGCTGCGGGGTAAGGCCGGCGCCGCTGGTGACTTGTTCGGTGAAGTGCGCGAAGGCCCGCAGCTCGGCGCGGATCATTGCCAAGGCGCGATAGTCTCGGTTCTGGATCAGCGGACCTGGTCCTCCCGCCATGCACGACGCTGGGCGAGCGCGGCGGCGAACATGAAGCCGAAGAGCACCAGCAGGACGCCTCCGCCGAAAAGGTATCGAGCATTCTCGCCGGCATTAGAATCGCCGGCTTCGAACTGTGCCCACGAGACGTGCAGCGAGTCGGGCAGCTGGGCGACGCCGGCGCCGGCGAGGTGGAGGTCGAGACGCGGCGGATCCTTGCTAACGGCGCTGACCTGCAGCGGCACGCGGGTCGCGACCAGCCGCCCGTTGGCACGGACATCGGCGAGCGCGAAGCCAACGACGTTCGACTTGATCGCGTCCTGCTGCGTCATGCCGATTCCGCTACGGCCGTCGTGCCATTCGCCGAAGCCGATACCGGCAAAGGTCGTGAAGCGGCCGGCCGGTTCGGCCACCATCGGCTGAGTAGAGCGGATTTCGAGCGTTTCGCCGCCCGCGCCTGGAACGGTCGCGGCAAGGTCAATGAAGTCGTGCGGCGGCGAGTGTGTCCGGTGGGTGTTGCGGTTGGCTACCGTCATTTGAAGAGTCGCGGGAACGGGCGTTTGTGCACTATTCGAGCTTGCGGGGCCGGTCGAGTTGACCGTGATCCGGCTGGCGTCGGCACCGAGGCCCGGAGCCGTCAGCGCACCAAGCACCACCAGCACCGCGGCGGCCGCGGCGCCGGCGAAGATCGCTCCGCGTGCTTCGCGTGGCTCGAGCTTTTTGCCGAACCAGCGCGAGGCCAGGACGAAGCCGGCTATCGCGATGATAGTGGTCAGCGGCAGCATGACCAGGAAGGTGTCGCTGTAAGACAGCCAATGGACTTCGGCGGGCGGCGCGTTCTCCGCCCACAGTCGCGCCGGCTCGGTCGGCAGGCCGACGGGGCCAAGATAATGGCTGTAGGTGGTCAAGAGGAGTGCAAGCGTGATGCCGCCGAGCGCCGCCGACTTGCCATCGTTGCCTGCCAGCGCCCACCAGGCGACAATGAAAGGCACGGCAACCGCGATCCGCATTACGAACCAGGTCAGACCCATGAACTCCTGGAATAACAGGGTTTGGGCGAGGCCGGTGACAATAACGATTCCGGCGGCGACCGCCAGCGCGGCGACGGCTTCCTCACCCAGCGAGCGTTCATTCGGGTCGCGCGCGGCGCGGTGGCCTCGGCGGCGGCCCCACAGCCACAAGGCGCCAAGATAGCCCATGTAATAGACAGCCAGGTGGACTGGCAGGCCGGTGATCCAGGTCCGCTCGAGGTCGAGCCATTCAGGCTGCGACGGCAGGCCAATGGGTGACAAGGTCCAGTAGTAAATGGTCAGGGCGAGCACGTGGACGGCGGTGATGATTGCGCCGCGTCCCATCCCGATCCCAAACAGCATTGTGCCGATGCCGAACACCGTTGCCATCAGCAAAGTGTCGGTCACCCAATAGGTCCAGTAGGGGTCGTTGCCCCACAACATGGCATGGGCGATGGCAGCATCGAGAAAGATCGCCAGCAGCGCCGCCAGCGCAGTGAACTTCACGACCTCGGAAAGGCTTCGCGGCTGGAATGGCGATTCCCCGGCCTGGCGGGCAAAATGTGTACGCGAAGCCATTATTCAACTCCTGTGGCGGCAGCGGCGGTACGCGGACGCGTCCGCAGGAGTTGGAACCTGGGGCGTCGACGGGGCACGCCCGTGACGATAAAATGTATCGTGCCGCGATATGTTCCAGAGCTCGCCGCGAAGGCAAGGCACGCTTGGGACATCCGGACAAGCCAATGTCGGCTCGGAATGGTGCTCCGTGCCGGCTTTCAGTCGATGGTAAATGAAAGGGCCCGGCGCCTGCGTGAGCACCGGGCCCTTCATTGCCTTGCGCCCGGGGGCGCGCGACTTACTTCGTGATCTCGGCGACAACCCCCGCGCCAACCGTACGGCCGCCTTCGCGGATTGCGAAGCGCAGGCCGGGGTCCATGGCGATCGGGGCGATGAGCTTGACGCCCAGGTTCACGTTGTCGCCCGGCATCACCATCTCGGTGCCCTCGGGGAGCTGCACCTCGCCGGTGACGTCGGTCGTCCGGAAATAGAATTGCGGACGGTAGTTGGCGAAGAACGGCGTGTGTCGGCCGCCCTCGTCCTTCGACAGGACGTAGACTTCCGCCTTGAAGTCGGTGTGCGGCGTGATCGAGCCGGGCTTGGCCAGGACCTGGCCGCGCTCGGCGTCCTCGCGACCGATGCCGCGCAGCAGCGCGCCGATGTTGTCGCCTGCCTGGCCCTGGTCGAGCAGCTTGCGGAACATCTCGACGCCGGTGACCACCGTCTTCTGGGTGTCGCGGATGCCGACGACCTCGACCTCCTCGCCGACCTTGATGACGCCGGTCTCGACGCGGCCGGTGACGACCGTGCCGCGGCCCGAGATCGAGAACACGTCCTCGATCGGCATCAGGAAGGGCTTGTCGAGCGGACGCTCCGGGGTCGGGATCCACTCGTCGACCGCGTCCATCAGCTTGAGGATCGATTCCTTGCCGATCTCCGGATTCTTGTCCTCGAGCGCGGCGAGCGCCGAACCGGCAATGATCGGAATATTGTCGCCGTCGAAGTCGCGCTTGGAAAGCTCCTCGCGGATTTCGAGCTCGACCAGCTCGAGCAGCTCGGGATCGTCGACCTGGTCGACCTTGTTCAGGTAGACGACCATGGTCGGCACGCCGACCTGCTTGGCGAGCAGGATGTGCTCCTTGGTCTGAGGCATCGGGCCGTCGGCGGCGGACACGACCAGGATCGCGCCGTCCATCTGGGCGGCGCCGGTGATCATGTTCTTCACATAGTCGGCGTGGCCGGGGCAATCGACGTGCGCATAGTGCCGCTTGTCGGTCTCATATTCGACGTGAGCGGTCGAAATGGTGATGCCGCGCTCGCGCTCTTCCGGCGCCTTGTCGATGTTCGCATAATCGGTGAACTCGGCCTGGCCCTTCTCGGCCAGGACCTTGGTGATCGCCGCGGTCAGCGACGTCTTGCCATGGTCGACGTGACCGATGGTCCCGATGTTCACGTGCGGCTTATTCCGCTCGAATTTAGCCTTAGCCATTTTACGCCTCTTCTTTTTAGAAAATCGGGCGGCCCGCCCAATGCGAGCGCGCCCATAGCTATAATTTTACCCTTACGCCAGCTTCGCCTTCACCTCGTCGGCGATGTTCTGCGGCACTTCCTGATAGTGCGAGAACTGCATCGTATACTGGGCCCGTCCCTGAGTGAACGAGCGCAGCTGATTGACGTAACCGAACATGTTGGCGAGCGGGACGAAGGCTTCGACCGCGATCGCATTGCCGCGCGAGTCCTGCCCCTGGACCTGGCCGCGACGGCTAAGCAAGTCGCCAATGACGTCGCCGACATAATCCTCGGGCGTGACGACCTCGACCTTCATGATCGGCTCGAGCAGCTTGATGCCCGCCTTCTGCGCCGCCTCGCGCATCGCGCCGCGGCCGGTGATCTCGAACGCGAGCGCGGACGAGTCGACGTCATGGTAGGCGCCGTCGACGAGGTGGATCTCGAAGTCGATGATCGGGAAGCCGATCAGCGACCCGGTCTCGGCGGTCTCGCGCATGCCCTTCTCGACCGAAGGAATATATTCGCGCGGGATGTTTCCGCCCTTGATCTCGTCGAAGAACTGGACGCCCGATCCGCGCTCGCCCGGAGCGACTGTGACCTTCACGCGGCCGAACTGGCCGGAGCCGCCCGACTGCTTCTTGTGGGTGTAGTCGACCTCGACCGGACGGGCGAGCGATTCCCGATAAGCGACCTGCGGGGCGCCCACGTTGGCCTCGACCTTGAACTCGCGCTTCATGCGGTCGACGAGGATCTCGAGGTGGAGCTCGCCCATCCCCTTGATGATCGTCTGGCCGGACTCATGGTCGGTGGTGACGCGGAAGCTCGGGTCCTCGGCAGCCAAGCGTGAAAGGGCCAGGCCCATCTTCTCCTGGTCGGCCTTGGTCTTGGGTTCGACCGCGACCTCGATGACCGGGTCGGGGAACTCCATCCGCTCGAGGATGATCGGCTTGTTCGGGTCGCACAAGGTGTCGCCCGTGGTCGTCTCCTTGAGCCCGGCGATGGCGACGATGTCGCCGGCGTAGGCCGTCTCGATGTCTTCCCGGTTGTTGGCGTGCATCAGCAGCATGCGTCCGATCTTTTCGCGCTTGTCTTTGACCGAGTTGGCGACCGTGCCCTTCTCGAGCTTGCCCGAGTATATGCGCGCGAAGGTGAGCGTCCCGACGAACGGGTCATTCATGATCTTGAACGCGAGTGCGGAGAAGGGCGCCGAGTCCGATGCCTCGCGAGTGTCAGGTTCGTCGCTGTCCGGCTTCACGCCCTCGACCGGCGGAATGTCGAGCGGGGACGGCAGATAATCGACGACCGCGTCGAGCAGGGGCTGGACGCCCTTGTTCTTGAACGCCGAGCCGCACAGCACCGGCACGAACGAGAAGTTCAGCGTGCCCTTTCGAATCAGCTTTTTCAGGGTGTCGCGGTCGGGCTCGGTGCCTTCGAGATAGGCCTCCATCACCTCGTCGTCTTGCTCGACGGCCATCTCGATCAAATGCATGCGCGCTTCCGCGGCCGCATCCTTCAGCTCGTCGGGGATCTCGTGATATTCGAACTTAGCGCCGAGGCTCTCGTCGAGCCAGATGATCGCGCGATTCTCGACGAGGTCGACGAGCCCCTTGAAACTGCTCTCGATGCCGATCGGGAGATAGAGCACCAACGGGCGCGCGCCGAGGCGGTCGCGGATCATGTCCACGCAGCGTTCGAAGCTCGCGCCGGTACGGTCGAGCTTGTTGACGAAGCACATCCGCGGGACCTTGTACTTCTCGGCCTGCCGCCAAACCGTTTCCGACTGCGGCTCAACTCCGGCAACGCCGTCGAAGCAGGCCACCGCGCCGTCGAGCACGCGCAAGCTGCGCTCGACCTCGATCGTGAAGTCGACGTGACCCGGCGTGTCGATGATGTTTATCCGGTGCTCGGGCCCCTTGCCCTCGTCCGCTGCCCAGAAGCAGGTCGTCGCCGCCGAGGTGATGGTGATCCCGCGCTCCTGCTCCTGCTCCATCCAGTCCATGGTCGCGGTGCCCTCGTGGACCTCGCCGATTTTGTAGGACTTGCCGGTGTAGTAGAGGATGCGCTCGGTCGTCGTCGTCTTCCCGGCGTCGATGTGGGCCATGATGCCGATGTTGCGATAATGCTCGAGCGGATGGCTGCGGGCCATTTTCCTGTCTTCCTTAGCGATGCGGGGAGCCGGCGGGCCCGGCGCCCCACGATATAGGTATGAAACTTACCAGCGGTAGTGGCTGAAAGCGCGGTTTGCTTCGGCCATGCGGTGCGTGTCCTCGCGCTTCTTCACGGCGTTGCCGCGGTTCTGCGACGCGTCCATCAGCTCGCCCGAAAGGCGGGCCGACATCGTCTTTTCCGAGCGGGCGCGGGCCGCGGCGATGAGCCAGCGGATAGCGAGCGCCTGGGCGCGCTCCGGGCGAACCTCGACCGGCACCTGGTAGGTCGCGCCGCCGACGCGGCGGGAGCGGACCTCGATGCCCGGCTTCACATTGTTGAGCGCGTCGTGGAAGATCTGCAGCGGATCGCGCTTCATGCGAGCCTCGACATTGTCGAGCGCGCCGTAGACGATGCCTTCGGCGACCGACTTCTTGCCGTCGAGCATGACCGAATTCATGAACTTGGAGAGAACCACGTCCCCGAACTTGGGATCGGGGAGAATTTCGCGCTTTTCAGGGCGGCGACGACGAGCCATTGGACTGTTCCTTTCTCTTCAGCCTGATCCGGAACCCGTCCGGGGCTTACTCAAGTTGATTACTTGGGACGCTTGGCGCCGTACTTCGAACGAGACTGCCTGCGGTCCTTGACGCCCTGCGTGTCGAGCACGCCGCGAAGCACATGATAGCGGACGCCCGGAAGATCGCGCACGCGGCCGCCGCGGATCAGCACCACGCTGTGCTCCTGCAAATTGTGGCCCTCGCCGGGGATGTAGCTGATCACTTCGCGCTGGTTGGTCAGGCGAACCTTGGCCACCTTGCGCAGCGCCGAGTTCGGCTTCTTCGGGGTCGTCGTATAGACCCGGGTGCAGACGCCGCGCTTCTGCGGATTCTGCTCCATCGCAGGGACCTTCGACTTGGCCTTCTGCGGTTCGCGACCCTTGCGGATCAGCTGGTTGATCGTCGGCATGAAGCCCTTCACCTTTCATTGCCGGAAGTCCCGGCGGTTACTTTGCCCAACACAAACAGCGCGAAGCCCGGAAGCCGTCCCTCTCGATGAGATCGGCCGCCAGCCACGCGCTTGTCGAGCAATGTTCAGCTCTTTGCCCGGCGCAGGAGAACCCGTCGCTCGGACGGCGGGGCACATAGCGGCGGTCCGGTGAAGGGTCAACCGGCCCTCGACGACGACAAACGCACTCAACGAGTGGACAGACGGACTCTGCCGAAACCGGCGCGCAGCCGGTCGAAGCGACCGCGAAAGGGAGCGGAAAACGAGGCAGTCCATGCGCTCCTCAAAGGGGAGATTGGTCATGAAGTACAGTGCAGTAGCGGCCGCGTTCGCAACCCTTCTCATCGCTTCACCGGCGTCGGCGTGGAACAGCGGACAAGGCAATACGGCGGCGACCAAGACGCAGGCCAAGGAAAAGACCTATTGCCTGCAGTTCGGCCTCGACACCGGCAGCCGGATCAACCGCGTCGAATGCAAGACCAAGCGCGAATGGGCGCAGCTCGGGGTCGACATCGACGAGCTCGGCAAATAGCCGACGCCAGGAGCGGCGGACGGAGCATCTCGCGCAGACCCCGATCAAGGAGTAAAGTGGACGGTGAGGGGCCTGCCCGGGGTGCCATTGAGGGAGAAACGAAATGGCCTGCAAGGAACTGATCGCCGCTCTCACCATGATCGCCGCAAGCTCGGCGGCTTCGGCGGCAAATCTGCAAGCCGCGCCGGCGGCGGGCGCGCCCGCCGGTAGCGAAACGACCCGCTACTGCCTGCGCGTCGAGCCCGCCACGGGCAGCCGTCTGGAGACCGTCCAGTGCTTCACCCGCGAAGAATGGGCTGCGCTCGAGGTCGATGTCGACGCGGAATGGGCCGAAAACGGTGTAAAAGTCCTGGCCTAGGCATTCCGCGCCGCTCACGGACGAAGGCGATGCGCTGCCAGCCGCTCGTAGTGAGGCCGACAGCGGTCGGCGACCGCCCGTGCGTCTTGCGGTAGCTCGATCAGGTCCGTCTCCGACGGGCCGAAGCCGGTGCTGGCTTCGACCGCGCCGTACCAGTGGGGCGCCCACGGGCCGTCGGTCGCGCGCCGGCCGGGAAGCCAGCTGAGCATCGCCATGTCCCATGGGATTCCGAGCGCGGCGCACAACTTCGAGAGGACGGCCTGCGGATCGGTCAGAATGTCGTGGGCGTCGACCACCGGCGGGGCACGGCCGAGGCGATCGGCCTCGCGTTCGAAGAACTCGGCCTGGCGGTCCATCCCGAAATTCTCGAACCGCGCCGCCTCCCGCTTGCGCAAGTAGGAAGCGATCATCCGCTCGGGCTCGCGGATCAGGAAGGCGTGGGTAAAGCTATCGAAATCGTCGTAACCGACCGGTCCCGACATATGGTGCCACATGTGCTTCTGGTACCAGACCGGGCGATCCTCGGGCGGCGGCCCGCGCAAAGACGCCATGACGCTCGCCCAGTCGCAGTCCATGGCCGCGATCACCTCGTCGCGCATCGGATGGTCGGCGCCGGTGTCCTTGAGGAAACAGCCGTAAAAGGGCTCGTCCGACACGACGGTGTCCGAGCGGCTGGAGAAGCTGCGCATCATCGCCGTGGAGAGGTTGCGGGGCCCCGACCACATGGCGATGCGCAGGGTCACGGCCGCCGTCGCTCTCCGACGTCGCGCTCGACGCGCTCGGCGTAGAGCCGCTGCAGCCGCTCGACCATGGGGCCGCGGCAGTTGAGCCCGCGGCCATCGATTTCGCGCACAGGGACGATCCCGGCGAAGGTGCCCGTGACGAACGCCTCGTCGGCGCCGTAGACGTCGGTCAGCGAGAAATCCTTTTCGAAGACGGGGATGCCGGCCTCGCGCGCGATCTCGAGCGTAAGGCCCCGGGTGATCCCGCCGAGGCAATATTTGCCGCTGGAAGTCCACAGCTCGCCCTTGCGGACGATGAAGAAATGGGTCGAGTTGCAGGTCGCGACGAAGCCGTGTGGGTCGAGCATCAGCGCTTCGTCGGCCCCCGCCTGGGTCGCCTGGACCGAGGCGAGGATGCAGTTGAGCTTGGAATGGGAATTGATCTTCTGGTCCTGCACCGCGGGGTCGCCGCGGCGGACGTGGACGGTGAACAGCTTCAGCCCCCGCTCGTAAACGGCCGGGTCGGGCTGCTTATATTCGGGGATGATGACGATGGTCGGACCGCCGACCACGACACGCGGGTCCTGGTAAGGGGTCGAGCGGACGCCGCGCGTGACCATCAGGCGGACGTGGACGCCCTCGTCCATGTGGTTCGCGCCCAGCGTGTCGTAGAGCCGCTTGGCCAGCTCGACGCGCGTAAGGCCGAGGTCCATGGCGATCGCCTTGGCGCCCTCGAACAAGCGGTCGAGGTGGCGATCGAGGAATGCGAGCCGGCCCTTGTGGACGCGCAAGCCCTCCCACACGCCATCGCCGAGCATGAAGCCGCTGTCGAAGACCGATACGACAGCCTCGGCGCGCGGCTTCAGCTCGCCGTTGACGTTGATCAGGATCGATGCGTTCCGCGGGTCCGAAACGTCGTGCATCTGCGCCATGCGCGAAGCGTGGGGCAGCCTTCCGGCGTTGGCAAGTGGGGCGCGCTAAGGCTCCGCTATCCGGCCTTGCGGCCGAACAGCGCGCGCTGCTGCTGGCGGACGAACGGCTCCGGCTCGAACAGCGGCGCGAGCGGCGTATGGGCGATTTCGTCGGCGCCAACTTCGTCGGTTTCGGGCGCTGGTGTCGCGATCCGCACCACTTCGGCCTCGCTCGCCGGCGCGGCCTTGGTCTGCTTGCGCGAAGCGCGGGGCTTGCGTGGAGCCTTGGCGCGAGGCGCGGGCGCGGCCGGTTTCGATTCGGCTTCGACGGTCGCGGGCGGCGACGTAACCGCAACCACCTCGCTTGCGTCATCTGTTACCGATCCGGTCACCGGAACCTGGGCAACCGGCATCGATGGCCTGCGCCGCATCAAATCGAACAGGAGGGCGAGTGCGTACAGGCCCGTGAAGCCGGCCGCCGCGAGCAACGCGTCGGCATAGGTCTGCTGCCATGCGCCGACCAGCGACGCGGAAATCCCAAGCGCGCAAAGGAGCTCGAAGAAAATCCTCGCGCGCGAACGGTGAAAGCTGTCCATCGGCATGCTCCCCCTTCGGAAGGTACGAAGCGGGCCCTGCGCAAAGGTTAAGAAAGATCGTTACTCGGTCGTGCCGCCGTCCCACTCCTCGGCGTGATGACGCGCTTCGGCCTCTTCCTTGGTCGCCTGGACGACACCGTCCTTGTGCTCGGGAGGCCCGTAGATGGTGTAAAGCCGCAGCGGAGCGTCGCCGGTGTTGATCACATTGTGCCTGGCGCCCGCCGGGACGATCACGGCGAAATCCTCCTCGACGCGATTGTCGACGCCATCGATCCGCACCACGCCGCTGCCCTCTTCGAACCGGAAGAACTGATCGCGGTCGTCGTGGACTTCCTCGCCGATGTCGCAGCCGGGCGGCAGGGTCATCAGCACCAGCTGCAGGTTCCGGCCGGTGTACAGGACCCGCCGGAAATCTTCGTTCTCGACGGTGCGCTCCTCAATATTGTCGCAATAGCCCTTCATCGCACGGCCTCCTTCTCCAGCATCGATATAATGCGCGCGACCGGTCGCCGCTCCACAAATCGAGGCTTGGAAGTGGCTGGGCGCTCGCTGAGCGTCCGCCCCGATCAGACCTGCTTGCGGCCGAAACTGGGACGCGGGGGCCGGGGCTCGACGACGGATTCCGGAGCCGGCCGCGTCTCGAGGTAGCGCGCGATCGCGGCGTCCGGATCGAACCCGCTGTCGCTCTCGCTTCGCTCCCCGGTGTCGCGCCAGTCGGTCGAGCCCTCTGGGAGCGGCGCAGTGCCCGTGGTCGAGGCGAGGCCGCGAATGAATCCGACCAAGCCACCAATGAAGACCAGTCCGCCCAGCAAACAAAGCCCGATCACGGTGGGCATGGTGCCGAAAGAGGAAAAGGCGCTGAGATAATAGGCCATCGCCAGCCAGACGGCTCCGACCGCCATGGCGAAAAGCCCGCCGATCGTGCTCCCGACAATCCTGAACAGCTGCATGGGCTTCTCCGACAGCGTGACATGCCCGATCTAAGCTAAGGCAGGATTAACGGCGACCTAGCCGATGCTGTCGTCAATCCTAAGCATGCCGACGACGATGCAGAAATTGAGCGGGTCATTGATGTCGAGCTTCGTCGTGCGGCCCGCTTGGACAACGACGTGGCTGGCCTTGGGTGGCTCCGGGCCCCCGACCTCCGTCTTCACATCATAGTCGCCGGCAGGAAGCCGCTTGACCTTGTACCTGCCGTTCGGCCCGACCTTTGCGCGGTAAATCCTGCCATCCGCTGCGGTCGCGGTGACGATAAGACCGCCGCATGAGCCCATTACCTCTCCCTTGATCGCCCCGAATTTCGGCGTTTCGGATGCGGCAGCCTGACTGCTGGCTGCCAGGATTCCAACGGAAGCCCCGATCGCGGCGACCATCCGGCGCCCGCCTGGCCGGAGCTTGACGTGTCCGTCCGGCCCGACCTGCGCGCGAACGCAAATCTCGGCCTTCGACTGCACCAACGCCTCAACATCGCGGGGGGACATTTCAGCAAGGTCATGGATAACTGTGTCGCATCGGGCGCAAAAGCGGTTGCAACCCGAGGGCCGCATCGCATCCCATTTTTCTCTGCAGGGCTTTGGAAACGATACGCGCAGGTCCTTCATGGCGCGTTCCTCGGCTGATCGGCGACCGCCTAGATATGCAGCACTCTGCCGTCGGCCGCCAGTACCGCTTCGTGCATCATCTCGCTCAGCGTCGGGTGCGGGAAGACGGTTTGCGCAAAATCCTCGTCGATCAGCTCGGCGGTCTTGCCGACCGTATAGCCCTGGATGAGCTCGGTGACCTCGGCCCCGATCATGTGCGCGCCGAGCAGCTCGCCGGTCTTCGCGTCGAACACCGTTTTCACGAATCCGTCGACCTCGCCGAGCGCGATGGCCTTGCCGTTGCCGATCGCCGGGAACTTGCCGACCTTCACCTCGTAGCCTTTTTCCTTCGCCGCGGCTTCGGTCAGGCCGACGCTGGCGACCTGCGGGCGGCAATAGGTGCAGCCGGGGATGTTTTTCGGGTCGAGCGCGTGCGGGTGGACGTCCTTGTTGCCGAGCTCCTGGGCGATGGCCTCGGCGGTCGTCACCGCCTCGTGCATCGCCTTGTGCGCGAGCCAAGGCGGCGCGGTAACGTCGCCGATCGCCCACAGCCCGGCGACGTTGGTGCGGCCGTAGGGGTCGGTGTCGATATGGCCCTTGGTCGTCTTCACGCCGAGCGGCTCGAGCCCGATGCTTTCGGTGTTGGGGACGATCCCGACGGCGACGATGACGTGGCTGAACTTATGCTCGCTCGCCTTGCCGTCCTTGGTCTTGATCGTCGCCGCGACGCCCTTCGCGTCGGCCTTGAGGCTCTCGACCCCGGCCGAGGTGTGGATCGTGAGGCCCTGCTTGGTCAGGCTCTTGGCGAGCAGGCCGCTGATCTCGGCATCCTCGACGGGGACGATGCGGTCCACCATTTCGACCACGGTCACCTTGGCGCCGAGGTCGGCGTAGAAGCTGGCGAATTCGATCCCGATCGCGCCCGACCCGATGACCAGCAGCTCCGTCGGCATCTCGGGCGGAGTCATGGCGTGCCGATAGGTCCAGATGCGCTTGCCGTCGGCCTTGGCGAAGGGGAGGTCGCGCGCCCGCGCGCCGGTCGCGACGATGATGTGCTTCGCCTGAAGCTCGGTCGCCTTGCCGTCCGCGCCCTTGACCGAAAGCTTGTTCTTCGCGGTCAACGTCCCCTCGCCCATCACGACCGCGATCTTGTGCTTCTTCATCAGGCCGGTGACGCCGCGGTTGAGCTGCGCCGCGACGGCGCGGCTGCGCGCGACCACCTTGGCGAGGTCGAACGACGGCTTCTCGTTGCTGAGGCCATAGGCGTCGGCGTGCTGGAGGTAATGGTAGATCTCGGCCGAGCGCAGCAGCGCCTTGGTCGGGATGCAGCCCCAGTTGAGGCAGATGCCGCCCAAGAGCTCGCGCTCGACGATCGCCGTCTTGAGACCGAGCTGCGCGGCGCGGATCGCGGCGACATAGCCGCCGGGCCCCGAGCCGAGGACGATCACACCATATTGGTCAGCCATTCTTTAATTCCTCTGTCGCGATCTCCCGCGGCTTGCCGGCGTCATCGAGTGCGACGAAGGTGAATTCGCCCTCCGCAACGAGGGTTTCAAGGTCGCCGTCGCGCTGGCGGGCGATCGCCTCGGCCTTGAGGCGCAGCGAGGTGCGCCCTTCCTTCAGCAAATCGACATAGACGCTGAGCTCGTCGCCGACCGCCATTGAGCCGGGGAAC
>DATEEM010000057.1:0-26587 GCA_035281125.1 Sphingomicrobium sp.
TCCTCGATCGCAAGGCCGGCGTTGAGCACCATCTGCTCGTCCAGTTCGTTGCCGATCAAGTGCAGGCCGAGCGGCAGCCCCTGCCCGTCGAGCCCGCCCGGGACGCTCATCGCCGGCAGACCCGCGAGGCTCGCCGGCACCGCGAACACGTCGTTCAGGTACATCGCCAGCGGATCGGTCGTCTCGCCGATGCCGAACGCGGCCGAGGGCGCGGTCGGAGTCAGGATGACGTCGCATTGCTCGAATGCGCGGGCGAAGTCCCGCTTGATCAGCGCGCGGACCCGCTGCGCCTTGGTGAAGTAGGCATCGTAGAAGCCGGCCGAGAGGACATAGGTGCCGATCATGATCCGCCGCTTGACCTCCGCGCCGAAGCCCGCGGCGCGGGTCGCCGAATACATGCCGTTCAAGCCGTCGGCGCCGCTCTCGCGCAGACCGTAGCGGACGCCGTCGTAGCGGGCGAGGTTGGACGAGGCCTCCGCGGGCGCGATGATGTAATAGGTCGGCAGCGCATATTTGGTGTGCGGCAGACTGATCTCGACCGGGGTTGCGCCCGCGTCCTTCAGCCATTCGATGCCCTGGTCCCACAGCGCGTTGATCTCCGCCGGCACGCCGTCAATGCGATACTCCTTGGGGATGCCGACGCGCTTGCCCTTGAGGGCGCTCGACAGGTTCGCTTCCCACTGCGGAACGGGCAGATCGAGGGAGGTCGAATCCTTGGGGTCGAAGCCGGCCATCGCTTCGAGCATGATCGCGCAGTCGCGCACCGTCTTCGCCATGGGGCCGGCTTGGTCGAGCGAGCTGGCGAAGGCGACGATGCCCCAGCGCGAGCAGCGGCCGTAGGTCGGCTTGATCCCGCAAATACCGGTGAAGGCCGCCGGCTGACGGATCGAGCCGCCGGTGTCGGTTCCGGTAACGCCCGGCGCGATGCCCGCGGCGACCGCCGCGGCAGACCCGCCGGAAGACCCGCCCGGGGTCAGGCCGACATTGCTGTCCTTGCGTCGCCAGGGACTCAAGACTGGGCCGTAAGCGCTTGTTTCATTGGACGAACCCATGGCGAATTCGTCCATGTTAAGCTTGCCCAGCATGCCCGCGCCCGCCTTGCGCAAATTGGCGGTGACGCTGCTTTCGTAGGTCGGCTTGAAGCCCTGGAGGATGCGGCTGCCCGCGGTCGAATCCACGCCTTTGGTGGCGAACAGGTCTTTGATACCGAGCGGAATCCCGGCGAGCGGCCCGGTCGACGCGCCGGAATCGGCGGCGTCAGCGGCGGCCAGCGCGTCGTCGGGAGTCGTCACCGTATAAGCGTTGAGCAACTTCGCCGCCTCGACCGCGGCGTTGTAACTCTCCGCCACTTCGCGCGCGCTGAACGCCCGCGACCGAATACCGTCGCGCAGCTCCGCGATCGTCTTTGCGGTCAGCTCGCTCACTCGATCACCTTCGGAACCGCGAAAAAGCCGTGCTGCGCGTCCGGCGCATTGGCGAGGACGTCGTCGCGAATGTCGCCGTCGGTCACGACATCGTCGCGCAGGCGCAATTTCTGGTCGATCACCGTCGCCAGCGGTTCGACCCCGTCGGTGTTCACCTCGCCGAGCTGCTCGACCCAGCCGAGGATGTTGTTGAGCTCGGGCGCGAGGCGCTCGATCTCCTGGTCGCTCATCGCGATCCGCGCGAGTTTGGCGATATGGCGGACCTGGTCGTTCGATACGGACATGATGCGCGGCGGCTAGCAGGGCACCCGACGCCCATCAACCGCCTAGCAGCGCCCGCTAGAAGACGCGCCCGGACGGCTTGCCGCCGATGACCAGCTGGCGCTTCTCGACCGGCACGACCTTCACGTCCCCGCGCTCGATCGCGTCAAGCTCCTGCTTCAACGAAGCCGCCTCGTTCGTCGGCCTAAGTGCGAGCGCCGAATAGTCGCGGTCGTAAGCGTTGGCCCAGGCGCCGTCCTCGCGGACGAACACCGCCGGATCGCGCGAACAATTGATTTTCGGATCGGCGCGCTGATCGGCCGGGAGGTTGGCGCAGCCGTCCATGATGACCGCGAAGGTCGCGCCGTCGGCCTGGGGATAAACCCGGCACGCGCCGCCGCCCGCGCAGAATGCGCGCTCCCCCTTCGTGCCCTGCAGCAGCAGCTGGCGCAGGTCGTCGGGGACCGTGGCGCCTTGCGGAAAGACCGTGAGCTCGGTCGGCGGCGGCCCGGCGACCAGCTCTTCCTGCCGAACGTCCCAACGGTTCGTCGTCTTGAGCGCGGTTTGCGCCATGGTCCGCACCTCGGGCGCCGCGGTCCGGGCCACCTGCTCGAGCCTGGCGCGACCCGAAGGCCCGAAATCGAACGCCATGGCCGCCCAGTCGAATTCGGCCGGAGTCACCTTGCCGCTTTCCAGCCTTTGAAGCTGCGAGCGCGCCGAGATTGCGCCGAAGTCGAGAATCGGCAGCGCCAGGAACAGCGCCAGAGCGCAGACCCCGATCGCCAGCCGTGTCTGCTCGGGTCGCAGGGGATCGTCAAAATCCTGCCGCCCGCGCCAGATCGACCACCAGCCGGCGAGGCCGTAAGCGAGCGCGATGGCCACGGCGATCACGCCCCACATGCGCTCGGGCGTCCAGCCATATTCGGTGATCCGGATGCTCATCGACAAAGCGGCGATGCCGGCAAGCGGCAGGACGACGGCGACCAAGGCCAAGGCCGACCAGCGCAGCAGCCTGCTTCGGGCGCGGTCCTCGCGGCCGTCGCCGATGACGGCATTGGCGAGGAGGATGGCGCCGGCCGCTGCAACGAGCAGCATCGGCGTCGCCGGGACCCAACTGTCCCACAATTTGCCGAGGCCGGTGAACGGGATCGACCCGAGGAAAAGAACGAGCGCGACCGCAAGGACAGGCGCGAGGACCGAGAAGATCACCATCACCAGGCGCTGCAGCGTCGCGGTCAGCCGGTCGCGCTCGCGCAGCAGCCCGACCGCCCCGCCGAACGCAAATCCGGCGAGGATCCATCCGAACCAGTCCTTCTGAAGCAGCTTCTTGATGCCGTCGATGCCGATCAGGTCGAACAGGCTGGCGATCAGCCAGGCCATGAGAAAGGTGATGCCCACAAAGAACAGCGACGCGGCGCCGATCACCGCGTCGTTCCAGGCGTGGCTGTGCAGGCGGCCGTAGGGAAATTGCCAGCGCCCTTCGTCGCGCACCGTCTGGAACAAGGGAGCAGCGAGAAGCACGGCGAACAGGCCCGAAAGATAAGGCCATTCGAAGATCGTCGCGTCGACATTGTAGCCGGCGGTGAACCAGCCGACGAGCGCGATGACCAGGCCCCAGCCGAGCGCGAAAGCGACGGCCCACAGCCACCGGCGCTTTTCCACCGTCATCACGAACGACACAGCGGCGATGGCGACGAAGGTCGCGCCGGCCTGGCGCCACGGCGTGATCGGCGGATCGTCGTAATGATAGTCGACGAGGGAATGGAAAATGAGGCCCGCGAGGGCGCAAATCCCGGCCATGATCCACGGCCGCAGCGGCCACGCGTCGGTGCGTTCGTCCAGTCGTTCGCTCATCTCGCCCCCCTTGGCGCGAACTGTGGCAGGCACCAGTTCGCGTCGCAAGCGCTCGTCATCGCTAGCGAATGCGGAAAATTCGCGATTAATCCAATCGGTTCGACTCGCTGCCCGAGAGGGCCGAAGATTTATTGCCAAGGATCAGGGTTAGCGTCCTGATAACCAGACAAGACAATTTTCCTTCAGAATGGACCAATCCCCGTCGCTGACGAAGCGATCCAATGGCTGATAAACAGGGTTAAGACCCAGGAAACCCAAGTCCTTCAACCTGTTTTGAAACCCTGAGCGCATTCTGGGGGCCTCCTTTCCAGCAAAGAGTGGGGATTGAAAATGCGATTTAATGTCTGCCTTGCGGCGCTCGCCGCGACTCTAGCCACGGCTACTCCGGCGTTCGCCCAGCAGGCTTCTGCTCAGGCCGAAGCGCGCGGCGTGGTCGTCCAGCCGCTCACGCTCGCCCGAGTCCAGGATCTGGACTTCGGCACGGTCGTGGGCAGCGCAGCGGCCGGTACGGTCGTCATCAATGCCGACACCGGCGCCCGCACCGTCACGGGCGGCGTCACCGGCGTTCCCAGCTTCCCGGGCGACCGCGGCCTGTTCCAGGGCGCGGGCACGGCGGGCCAGGACGTGATCCTGCAGCTGAATGCGCCGACCTTGCTCATCAGCCAGTCGAACCCGCTGGATACGATCGCGGTGAACAGCATGACCCTCGACCAGGGCAATCTGCTGACCCGCACGATCGGCGCCACCGGGATTTTCCAGGTTGGCGTGGGCGGCGACTTCGCCATTGCGGCGAACCAGCCGGCGGCCCTCTATTCGGCCAATTTCGACCTTACCGCTGACTATCAATAATCCCACTTGGGGTCAGCGTTCGGGGGCGGTTGTCAGGTTTCGGCCTGGCAGCCGCCCCCTTCTTTTCCGTAGCTCCCTCCCCTAACGCCCGGGCAAATGTGCGCCCGGAGATTCCTGATTGCGGTGTTCATCCTGACCCTGCTGGTGGTCGCGGCCGCCTTCGCCTTGTTCCAATGGGGCGGAAACGTGCTGCTGAAGAGCGCGACTCCGAAGGGGCATTTCGCCGCCCGGCCGGCAGACGAAACACCCAACTATGCGGACGCGCGATCGTGGCTCGCGCGGCCCGGAATGGCCGGCGACCCGTCGCGCTGGCTACCGGAAGGCGCTGCCGCCGCTAACACCGGCAAGGCGGCGATTTTCTACGTCCACCCGACAACCTACCTCGTCACCGACCGCTGGAACGCGACCCTCCATCCGGATCGGACAACCGAAATGCGGACCCGGCTCTTCGTCCAGAGCCAGGCGAGCGCGTTCAACGGCGCCGGCGAGGTGTGGGCGCCGCGCTACGGCCAGGCCGCCTACGGCGCCTTCCTGCTGACCAGCACCGACGCCCGCAAGGCGCTCGACCTGGCCTACCGCGACGTCGCCGCGGCGTTCGCCGAATTCCTCCGCCAGGTGCCGGAGGATCGGCCGATCATCATCGCCGGGCACAGCCAGGGTTCGTTGCATCTGACGCGGCTTCTGACCGCGCGCGGGCCCGAGCTGAAGGAGCGCCTCGTTGCCGCCTATCTGGTCGGCTGGCCGGTGAGCGCGGCGGCCGACCTGCCGGCGATGGGCCTTCGCGCCTGCACCCATCCGCAAGAGGTTTCGTGCGTGCTGTCGTGGCTGACGTTCGCCGAGCCGGCCAATCCGGACCTGATCCTCGATTCCTGGTCGGGATCGCGCGGGCCGAATGGCGTCCGCAGGGTCCGCCGGGACATAGTCTGCGTCAATCCGATCACCGGCACGCGCGGCGGCGATGCGGCTCCGGCCGCCAATCCGGGGACGTTGATTCCCTCGCCCGATTTGTCGTCGGCATCCCTGGCCAGCGGCAGCATCGGCGCCCGCTGCACCGGCGGGATCCTCTTTCTGCAGGGCGAGGGGCCGTCGCTCGGCCCGTTGGTCCTGCCGGGAAACAATTATCACGTCTACGATTATGCCCTGTTCTGGGCCGCGATCCGGCGCGACGCCGAACGGAGGCTTGCAGCGTGGCGGCAATGATCACCGCCAACCCCGCGGAGCTGGCGGCGGCCGTGCCGCACGGCAAGCTCGCCGGGCTCGACGTCGGCACCAGGACCATCGGCCTCGCCGTCTCGGACGCCGGCTGGCATTTCGCCGGCCCCGTCGAGACCATTCGCCGGACCAAGTTCACGCACGACCTCGAGGCGCTGCGCGCGTTCATCGCGCGGGAGCAGGTCGTCGGACTGGTCGTAGGACTGCCTCTGAACATGGACGGGAGCGACAGCCCGCGCACCCAGTCGGTCCGCGCCTTCGCGCGCAACCTCACGCCGCTCGAGCTTCCCGTCCTGCTATGGGACGAGCGCTGGTCGACCCAGGCGGTCGAGCGGGCGATGATCGACGCCGACGTCAGCCGCGCACGCCGCGCCGAGAAGGTCGACTCGCTCGCCGCCGCGCACATCCTCCAGGGCGCGATCGACGCGCTGGCCAACCTGGCACCGCCGCAATAAGCGAGGCGCTCGTGGACCTCATCTCCATCGATTCGCTGAGCGATGCGCAGATCGCCACCATTCTCGACCGCGCTGACCATTGGTTCGCCGAGAACCGAGCCGGCCGTACCGCCGGCCGCCTGCACGGGAAGCTGGTCTTCAACCTGTTCTACGAGAACTCGACCCGCACCGCGATGTCGTTCGCGACCGCCGCGCATCGGCTTGGCGCGGCGGCGATCTCGCTGTCGGTCGGGCACAGCTCGGTCAACAAGGGTGAGACGCTGGAGGATACGGCGCGGACCTTGGGCGCGATGCGGCCCGACGTCCTGGTCATCCGCCACAAGGAGAATGGCGCGCCGGCGACCGTCGCCGAACTGGTCGAGGCGCCGGTGATCAACGCCGGCGACGGCACCAACGAGCATCCCACCCAGGCGCTGCTCGACGCGGCGACGATCCGCCATCGCTTGGGACGCATCGCCGGGCTCAAGGTCGCGATTTGCGGCGACATCCGCCACAGCCGGGTCGCCCGCTCCAATGCGAAGCTGCTGCCGCGGCTCGGCGCCGAGGTGCGACTCGCCGGCCCGCCCGAGTTCCTGCCGGACGGGCTTCCGGTCTGGTCGGTCGAGGAGGCGATCGCCGGGGCGGACGTGGTGATGATGCTGCGCATCCAGCGCGAGCGGCTCGAGGAAGACTTGAACGACGCGCCGGGCGAATATCTCGCGAGCCACGGCCTCACCACCGAGCGCTTGGCGCGTGCGGCGACCCACGCGATCGTGATGCATCCCGGGCCGATGAATCGCGGAGTCGAGATCGACGGCACGATCGCCGACGACCGGGAGCGATCGGTGATCACGCTCCAGGTCGAATTCGGCGTCGCCGTGCGAATGGCGTGTTTGGAGCTGCTCGCCGTCTAGCGCGAAGCGAACTGGACCGGCGCGTCGCCCGCCATGTTGCGGACGAAGCAGCTAGCGCCGGCGCGTTGCAGCGATTCGCACACGAGCCGCGCATCATGGTCGCTGGCGAAACCCTTGACCGACAGGCGATAGACCGTGCCCTTGCCGCTGTCGAAGCGCGCGCTCATCGGCGTATAGTTTTTCAAGACGCCGAACCGCTTGGCCGCCGCGTTCCAGGCAGCCACGACGCGCTGCGGATTGCCGTACGCGCCGAGCTGGACCACGGCCTTGGAATTGCCCTTGCGGACCACGGCGTCATTGAGCGACGCTCGAACGGTCGATGCCGGCCGAAGTTTGGGCGCCTTGCGGGCAGCGCGGGGCTCGACGAACGGCGGATCGAAGGCTGGCGCAGCGACAGGCTCCGGAGCGGCGGCCAGCTCGGCTGCCGGCGGCAGCGGAGCCGGATCGGCCACGGCGGCGATGAACGGCTGCGGCGGCGGAACCGCTTCGGTGACTTGCGGCTGCGGCGCGGGAGCGGCCTGCGCCTGACGCGCGTCACCCTTGGTCAGCGCGAGGCGGGTCGGCTGGCCGGGATCCGATGCCGCCGGCGTCACGCCGAGCAGAGCGGCGACCTGGTCCGACGGCTTCGACGGAGTCGCGAGCTGCATCCACTGTTGGATCCGCCCGTCGAGCTTGTCGGCCGGCACGTCCTGCGAGGCGACCGCGCGGGCGTTGGTCCAGTCGCCGGCGAGGGCGTAGGACAGAGCGAGGTTCTGGCGGACGCGCGCTTCCGCGCCTTCCGCGCGGGCGACCGGCTCGAGCACGGCGATCGCGTCGGGCGCGCGCCCGGCAAGCGCCAGCGCGAGGCCATAGTCGGCCGGATCGATGAGGTTGCGGTTGGAGTCGAGCTGGGCGACCGCCTCAACATTCTTGCCCTGCGCGATCTCGACCAGCGCCAGCTTCAGCACGACCGCGGCTTGCGCCGGATAGAGCGACAGCGAGTCCTTGTAAGCGGCTTCGGCCGACGCGAAGCGTCCGCCTGCGAAATAGGCATTGCCGAGCAGCGTGCGGAAGCCCGCGTCGTCCGGCGTGTTGGTCACCGCGCGCTCGGCGAGCTCGATCGCGGTCGGAATGTCGTTCGCCTGCAGCGCGGCGAGGGCGCGGGTCGCCGTGCCGACGTCGCTGTCCGCCTTGCCGCCGAGCCCGTAGCTGACCTTGGACTGCGGAGCGGCGCAGCCCGCGATTACCGACGCCAGAGCGGCGATGGATACTGCGGAGCCGAAGCGGATTGCCTTGGACATTTGATTACCCCTTACGTTTGGCCTTCACGGCCATCCCCTCGAGTTCAGGCATGTTCGCAAGCAGCTGATCGAGCGCGTCGGTCACGAGCTGCTGGGCCGAGCGACCGTTGACGGCGCACGCCAGGCGCAGCCTGAGGTGCCGTTCCGGGTCCAGCCGCAAGGTGAAGGCGGCCTTGCCCTTGGTCCCCGGCGCCGCGCGCGGCTTCGATGCACGGCGCGGAGCCGGCGCCATCGTGGGCAGGATCGCGACCGGCGCGGATTCCGGATCGTACGGCTCGGCGGTCTCGTCAAATTCCTCGTCGGCCTCGTCGACGCCGAGGCGGTCGGCGATTTCGGACTGCTGCGAGTGAACCGGCGAATGGACCGGAGTGAGGCCCGTCGGGTGCGCCCGCGGAAGATCATCGATCTCCTCGCCGAACGCATCGTGATGATCGTCGCGAATCGGCGAATCGGCCGGCTTGGGCGGCTCGAAGCCCATGTCGTTCCAGCCGAGATCCTCGAGATTGGCGCCGGGACCGCCCATCTGGTTGAAGCCCTGGGGCTTCATCGCCGGGCGGGCGGCTCCCTTGCGGGCGAGCAGGCCGGACGAGAGGGAAGCGAAAGGCTTGGGTTCAGCTGCCACCGATACGCCCCTTTACTGGCCGACCACGCGGCGGCCGAAGCCCCCGACCGGACGGGGACTGGCCGCGGGAATGCCGGGCGCCTGGCCCGGCGCGGCAAAGACGGTGCGGCGGAAATTCTTTTCGAGCCGGTCGGAAATATATTCCCACAACTCGACGATCTCGCTCGCCGAGCGGCCCTGCGGATCGATCTCCATGACCGTGCGGCCGTCGATCATCGACGCCGCGAAATCGGTGCGGTGATGGATGGTGACCGGCGCGACCGTGCCGTGCTGCGACAGCGCGACGGCCGCCTCGTAGGTGATCTTGGCCTTGGGCGTGGCGGCGTTGACGACGAAGATCAGCGGCTTGCCGGCGCGGTCGCACAAATCGACCGTCGCGCCGACGGCGCGCAGGTCGTGCGGCGACGGACGCGTCGGGATGACGATGAGCTCGGCGACCGCGATCACGCTCTGGATGGCCATGGTGATCGCCGGGGGCGTATCGATCACCGCGAGCCGGAATCCCTGCTGGCGAAGAACCTCGAGATCCGAGGCGAGCCGCGCGACCGTGGTCTGGGCGAAGGCCGGCATTTCGGCTTCGCGCTCGTTCCACCAGTCAGCGAGGCTGCCCTGAGGGTCGATGTCGATGAGGCAGACGGGTCCGGCGCCCGCCAGCTGAGCTTGCACCGCAAGATGGCCGGACAGGGTCGTCTTGCCCGACCCGCCCTTTTGCGATGCCATAGCCAGAACGCGCATGCTTTTCCCCTCGCCCCGTGACGTCAGTTCAGGGTGCGGAGTGACACTCAAGCCTCTAAAATCTGGTTAACGGGGGGCACGACCGTACTTGCGATGCGGCGCGACGGGGCTAGACTTCGCTCAGGGTGGGATAAATGCTTCGCCGCAGATACTTAGTTGCAACAATCTGGCTGGCCGCGCTGGCAGCGCCGCTGCCGGCCCAATCGGTCAAGGCCGGGACCGACGCCTGGACGAGCGGCGATTATACGACCGCTGTCGCCATCTGGCGGCCGCTCGCCGAGAAAGGCGACGCCGACGCGCAGTTCAACATGGCCCAGGCCTACCGCTTCGGCCGCGGGGTCAGCCTCAATCTCGCAACCGCCCAGACATGGTACGAGCGCGCCGCGGACAAGGGCCATGCGATGGCGCAATATATCCTCGGGCGCATGCTCTTCATGAACGGCAACCACACCGGCGGCGTGCGGTGGATCAAGATGGCGGCGGAACAGGGTGAGCCTGCGGCGATGCTGGCCTTCGGCACCGCTCTGTTCAACGGCGACGGCGTGCCGCAGAACCCGGTGCTCGGCTATGCCTATGTCAGCCGCGCAGCGGCGAAGGGCATTCCCGAGGCGAAAGACACGCTCGCGCAGCTCGACGACATCATGACGGTCGAGGATCGCAAGAAGGGCGTTGCCATCGCGCTGGCGCAGGGAAATGCGCCGCGGGCCTCCGCAAAGACGCCCGCGAAATCTGCGCCGAAGGCGACTGCCGCCAAGAAGCCGCCGGCCAAGGCCGTTGCCAGTGCAACCATGCCGACGAAAGCGACCGCCCCGCCCAAGGCAGCCCCGAAAAAGACGACGGCTGCCGCGCCGGCAACCGGCGGCTGGCGAATCCAGCTCGGCGCCTTTTCGCAGCGTTCCTCGGCCGAGGCTTTGTTCGGCAAGCTGTCGGGCAAGAGCGCGCTTGCGGGCCGCCAGGCTTTTTACGTCCGGGCCGGCGCGGTTACCCGGCTCCAGGTCGGCCCGTTCGAAAGCCGGTCGGCGGCGGACGCGGCCTGCCGCGCCCTCGGCCAGGCATGCTTCCCGGTGGCCGCCCGCTAGTCAGCCGCCGCGGAACCAGTCGCGCCGGCGCACGCCCTGGACCCACAGCAAGGCGTCGAGCCCGTGGTACCTGAGCTCAGCGTCGGCGACCTCGGCCAGCGTCGCCTTCGCCTTGTAGGCGATCCCCAGACCAGCCTCCTCGATCATCAGCCGGTCGTTGGCGCCGTCGCCGATCGCCATCACGTCCTGCACGCCGAGCCCCATCTCGTCCCGCGCCTCCACCAAAGCGTCGCGCTTGGCCATCGCATCGACGATCGGATCGCCGACCTCGCCGCTGAGCTTTCCGCCGGCGAAGACGAAGCGGTTGGCCTTCACCCGATCGAAACCGACCGCCTCGGCGATCGGATTGGCAAAGGACAGGAAACCGCCGGAAACCAGCAGGCAGCTGGCGCCCCCGGCGCGCATGGTCTGGATCAGGGTTTCGGCTCCGGCGGTGACTTCGACGCGCTCGTCGAGGCAGCGGCCCAGCGCCTTCTGGTCGAGGCCGGCAAGCAGGCGCACGCGCGCCCGCAAGGCTCCGGAAAAGTCGATCTCGCCCTGCATCGCGCGCTCGGTGATGCGGGCGACCTCGTCCTTCAGCCCGGCGTAATCCGCCAATTCGTCGAGGCATTCCTGGCCGATCACCGTCGAGTCCATGTCGGCGACGAGCAGGCGCTTCCAGCGCGGCTCGTCCGGCTGGACGACGACGTCGAGCCCGTCGAGGGCGCTCAGCGCCCATCGGGGGCTTTTCAGGTCTCCGTTGAATATCAGATCCGCGGCGTCCCCCTCGTCGATCCAGTGAGAGAAGCTCGCCTTGGGATCGACCTCCCGAAGCAGGCCGAGCGCGCGATCGATCAGCCTGTCATCCAACCTGCCTGCTGCTATCAGCGTCGCAACTGCCATGGTCCTGCGTCCGAATCCTCCTCTCGCCCTAATTGCGGGGCCGACCGCAAGCGGCAAGTCGGCACTTGCGCTCGCCTGTGCCGAACGATCGGGGGGCGTGATCGTCAATGCCGACAGCGCGCAGGTCTACCGCGACCTGCCGGTGCTGAGCGCGGCGCCCACCGCTGCCGATCGCGCCCACGCCGAGCATCGGCTCTACGGCTATCTCGATGCCGCCGACTCTTGCTCTGCGGCGGATTGGGCAGCGCGGGCGAAGTCGGAAATGGCCGACATTCACGCCAGCGGACGCCTTCCGATCCTCGTCGGCGGGACCGGCCTTTACCTGCGCACCCTCCTCGACGGGATCGCCCCGGTGCCCCCGATCGATCGCAATATCCGCCGCGAGGTCCGCGAGACGCCGGTCGAGCAGAACCGCGCGAGGCTTCGGACGCTCGATCCCGAGGCGGCGGAGCGGCTCAACGCCAAGGACTCGGCGCGGATCGCGCGGGCGCTGGAAGTGGTGATGAGCACGGGACGGCGGCTGTCCGAATGGCAAAGCGAGCGCATCGGCGGAATCGGCGATCGCGTCGCGCTTCGCCCGTTGATCCTGCTTCCGCCGCGCGACTGGCTCTACGAGCGGTGCGACGCGCGCTTCGAGCAGATGATCGAGCAGGGCGCGATCGACGAGGTGAAGGCGCTGCTCGCGCGCGACCCCGGCCGCGATCTTCCCGCGATGCGCGCGATCGGAGTCGCGGAAATTGCAGCTTTCCTTCGCGGCGAAACCAGCCTGGCGCAAGCGATCGCCGCCGGGCAGCAGGCGACGCGCCGCTACGCCAAGCGGCAGTACACCTGGTTCGCGCACCAGCCGCCGGCGGAATGGCCCCGTTTCGCGGATATTCCCGACCAACGCGCGCTGGAACTGCTCCCCCTCCCCTTGATGGGGAGGAATAAGGGGGTGGGATGATCCTGCGCATGGCGCGCAACCTCGACCATCACCCCCTCCCAACCCTCCCCCATCGCGGGGGAGGGTTGTAAGAGAGCGACAATGGAACTCCTCAAGGACACCGACATCGACCCCGCGCCGCTCGCCGGCAAGCGCATCGCGATCCTCGGCTACGGCAACCAGGGCCGCGCGCAGTCGCTCAACCTCCACGACAGCGGAATGGACGTCGTCGTCGGCTTGCGCGGCGGCTCGGGCAGCGCGAACGAAGCGCAGGCGGCCGGGCTCGAGGTCGCGCTGGTCGAGGACGCGGTGCGCTCGGCGGACGTAGTGATGATGCTCGCCCCCGACGAAGTGCATGCAGCGCTCTACGATGAAATCGAGCCCTCCCTGCGCCCCGGCGCCGCGCTCGGCTTCAGCCACGGCCTTTCCGTGCGTTTCGGCTTCGTCCGGCCGCGCGAGGACCTCGACGTTTTCCTCATCGCGCCCAAGGGACCGGGGACTGCGCTTCGCTCGCTCTACCAAGAGGGCAAGGGCATGATCGCGCTGTGGGCGGTCGAGCAGGACGCGACGGGGAGCGCGCGAAGCCTCGCCCTCGCCTACGGCCAGGCGATCGGCTGCGCCCGCGCCGGGTTGATCGCGTCGAGCTTCGCCGAAGAGGCCGAGGCCGATTTGTTCAACGAGCAGGCCGTGGTGTGGGGCGGAGTCCCGGAATTGCTGGCCGCCGGGTTCGATACGCTCGTCGCGGGCGGGATCAGCCCGGAAGTGGCGTTGCTCGAGTGTGTCGGGGAGCTGAAGCTGATCGCCGACCTCATCGACGAGCGCGGGATCGCGGGAATGCGCGAAGTCATTTCCAACACCGCGGAGCTCGGAGCCCTGCTCGGTGGAACCCGCATCGTCGACTCGTCGGTCCGCGAACGGATGGCCGAGATCCTGGCCGAGGTTCGCGCCGGCCGCTTCGCCGACGAACTTCGCCAGGAGGAAGCGGACGGCTATCCGCGTCTCGAGCAATCGCGCGCCGACGCGCGCGCGAGCCTGCTCGACCGAACGTCCCGTAAGCTGCGCGAAATCGAGGGCTGAGGCTCAGCCGGCCGCGTCGGAAGCGGCGTCGGGACGATCGCCGACGCTGGCGCGTTCGAGATAGGCGCGCTGCAGCTTGAGGTGGGCCTCCGCGACATTCGGATCGCTGGCGGCGACCGCCAAGTCCTGCTCTTCGGCGGCGCGGCGAGCGAAATAGATCCGATCCTTATCGTCGTCCATCGCTCTACTCCTTACGCGGGAACCGGACTTATAGCCCAGATCGGCGCGAAAGTCTGCTCAAGACCCGGCGCGGGCGCGCTCGATCGCCTCGGTCACGACACGCCTCGCCTCTCCGGCGTCGCCCCAGCGGCCGACACGCACCCATTTCTCCGGTTCCAGGTCCTTATAGTGGGTGAAGAAATGCTCGATCTGGCTCAGCACGATCGACGGCAGATCCTGCCGTTCCCCGACATCGGTATAATAAGGGAAGGTCGAATCGACCGGGACGCAGATCAATTTCTCGTCGCCGCCATGCTCGTCCTCGAGGTTGAGCACGCCGATCGGCCGGGCGCGAACGACCGAGCCCGGCACGAAGGGCGTTCGCGCGATCACCAAAGCGTCCAGCGGATCGCCGTCGGGCGACAGGGTATGCGGGATGAAGCCGTAGTTCGCCGGGTAGCGCATCGGAGTGTGCAGGATGCGGTCGACGAACAGCGCGCCCGATGCCTTGTCGAACTCATATTTGACCGGCTCACCGCCGACCGGAACCTCGATGATCACGTTGACGCTGTTCGGCGGATCGTCGCCGACGGGGATGAGGTCGATGTTCACTGCCCGCCGGCCCTAAACAAAGCGAGGCCGAGGAACAACGCGGCCAGACTCGCGGCGACGGACACGACCACATAGGCGGTCGCCAGGGCATAGGCATGTCGCTCGATGAGCAGCGCCGCGTCGAGCGAAAATGCCGAGAAGGTCGTGAACCCGCCGAGGATGCCGGTCGTCAGGAATAAGCGGACATCCTGCGGAGCGCCGGGGCGGAAGGCGAAATAGCCGGCGAGCAGGCCGATCAGGAACGACCCGGCGACATTGACGATCAGCGTGCCGAACGGGAAGCCGTAGCCGAACAGGCGTGCCGCGCCGACATTGACGCCGTGGCGCAGCGCCCCGCCGATGCCGGCGCCGAGGAAGACGATCAGATAGAGCATAAGCCTCCTGCTGCTGCACGAATGCGCCAGCAGGAGTCATCGGCCGGTCGGCGGTTATAAGGGAGACCCCATTCCCTGTGACCGTGCCCTTAGCAGCGCGATCGGGACCGGCAACTCATTTCCGTCCGAACAGCTTCTCGATCTCACCGTGGCCGAGCTTGACCCAGGTCGGGCGGCCGTGGTTGCACTGGCCCGAGCGCGGCGTGACCTCCATCTCGCGCAGCAGCGCGTTCATCTCCGCCACCGAAAGCACCCGCCCAGCCCGGACCGAGCCATGGCAGGCGATGGTCGCGGCGACATGGTCGAGCTTGTCGGTGAGGCTCAACGCGCCCCCAAGCTCGGCAATTTCGCCGGCGAGGTCGGCAACGAGGGCGGCGGCGTCGCTCTGGCCGAGCGCCGCGGGTACCGAACGGACGAGGATCGACGACGGCCCGAACCGCTCGATCTCGAGGCCGAGGTCGGCAAGCTCGGCCGCGGCGGCTTCGAGCCGGTCGCAGTCCGGCTCCTCCAGCTCGACTACCTCGGGGATCAGCAGCGCCTGGCGCGCAACCGCCCCGCCCTGCCGCGCCGCGCGCATGCGCTCGAGCACCAGCCGCTCGTGCGCCGCATGCTGGTCGACGATGACGAGGCCGTCCGCAGCCTCGGCGACGATATAGGTCGCGGCGATCTGCCCCCGAGCGACGCCGAGCGGGTACGACTGGACGGTCTCGACGGCGGGCTCGGCGCGCGCGGCGGGAGCGGAGTCGAAGAGTTTCTGCGGCTCGGCAATTGTCGTCATTCCCGCGAAAGCCGAAATCCCGCTCTCTTGAAAGGCAGGTGGACCCCCGCTTTCGCGGGGACGACGAATGAGGGATTCGTCGTACGTTGCGCTCGTCGTCCACATCACCGGCGAGGCGGCCTGCTCGCGCGCCGCGCTGCGCTGGCTTTCCTCGTCGAGCGCGCGCCTCAGCCCGCCGACGATCAGCCCTCGGACCGCGGCGGGATCGCGGAACCGCACCTCGGTCTTGGCCGGGTGGACGTTGACGTCGACCTCGTCGAGCGGGACGTCGAGGAACAAGGCGGCGATCGGGTGACGGTCGCGCGCGATGAGGTCGCGATAGGCGGCGCGCAATGCCCCGACCAGCAGCCGGTCCTTCACCGGCCGCGCATTGACGAACAGATATTGCTGATCGGCGACGCCGCGGTTGAAGGTCGGCAGGCTGATCACGCCCGTCAGCCGCAGCCCGTCGCGGGCGCAATCGATCCCGATGCCGTTGCGGTCGAGCTCGTGCGCGAGAAGCGCCGCGACTCGCGCCGGCGCGTCGGCCGGCTGCAGCGTGAGGATCCTTCGCCCGTCATGGTCGAGGGTGAAACCGACGTCGCTTCGCGCCATGGCGAGGCGCTTCAGCGCGTCGAGGCAGGCGGCATATTCGGCGCGCGGGCTGCGCAGGAACTTGCGGCGGGCGGGGACCTTGTCGAACAGCCCCTCCACCGCAATGCGGGTGCCCGGCGGCAGCGCGGCCGGTCCCTCCCCCGCCGGCCGGCCGTGGTCGATGTCGATTCGCCACCCATCGGCGCCGCGTACCCGGCTTTCGACGCGCAGCCGCGACACGCTGGCGATCGACGGCAGCGCCTCGCCGCGAAAGCCGAAGCTCGTCACCCGGTCGATCGAGTCGCCGGGGAGCTTCGAGGTCGCGTGCCGCTCCAGCGCCAGGCGCATCTCGTCCGGAGCCATGCCGACGCCGTCGTCCGACACTTCGATTCGTTCGAGGCCGCCCGCGGCGAGGCGCACCGCGACGTGGCTCGCGCCGGCGTCGAGCGCGTTTTCGACCAGTTCCTTGAGCGCGCTTGCGGGCCGCTCGACCACTTCGCCGGCAGCGATGCGATTGATCAGCTCTGGCGGCAGCCTTCTTATTGACATGTTAAGCATTCCTAGCCCATTCGGAGCGGGCCGGCGAAGCACTGTTTTTCCAAGAAATTCAGACCGCGTTCAATGGGAAGCAAGTAATTGAAAGTTAAGCGGGGAGGCGACCGCCAGGGAGCCTTCGGGGATAAGTCGAGGGACGGGGATTCAATGTTCTGGAACCGCTGGTTTAAATGGATGTCCCACGACATGGCGATCGACCTCGGGACGGCCAATACCTTGGTCTACGTCCGCGGTCGCGGGATCGTGCTCAACGAGCCCTCCGTCGTCGCGATCGAGACCATCAACGGCGTCAAGAAGGTCAAGGCGGTCGGCGACGACGCCAAGCTGATGATGGGCAAGACGCCCGACCAGATCGAGGCCATCCGGCCGCTACGCGACGGCGTGATCGCCGACATCGACGTCGCCGAGCAGATGATCAAGCACTTCATCCACAAGGTGCACGGCGGCAAGATGCGCGCCTGGCGCTTCCCCGAGATCGTGATCTGCGTCCCATCCGGATCGACCTCGGTCGAGCGCCGTGCGATCCGCGACGCGGCGTCCAATGCCGGGGCGAGCGCCGTCTATCTGATCGAGGAGCCCATGGCCGCCGCGATCGGCGCCGACATGCCGGTCACCGAGCCAATCGGCTCGATGGTGGTCGATATCGGCGGCGGGACGACCGAAGTCGCAGTCCTGTCGCTCCGCGGCCTCGCCTATACGACCTCGGTGCGCGTCGGCGGCGACAAGATGGACGAGGCAATCAGCTCCTACGTCCGGCGCAACCACAATTTGCTGATCGGCGAGGCGACTGCTGAGCGGATCAAGAAAGAGGTGGGGATCGCCAAGCCGCCGGTCGACGGCATCGGCAACACCGTGCACATCAAGGGGCGCGATCTCGTCAACGGCGTGCCCAAGGAAATCTCGATCAACCAGGGGCAGATCGCCGAAGCCCTGTCGGAGCCGGTCGGAACCATCGTCGAGGGCGTCCGCATCGCGCTCGAGAATACCGCGCCGGAGCTCGCCGCCGACATTTGCGATCAAGGCATCGTCCTGACCGGCGGCGGAGCGCTGCTCCAGGGGTTGGACGAAGTGCTGCGCGACGAAACCGGCCTGCCCGTGACCGTGGCCGAGGACCCGCTGACCTGCGTCGCGCTCGGCACTGGCCGAGCGCTCGAGGAAGAGCAGTTCCGCGGCGTCCTGCAGACGGCCTGACGGGGACCTAAGGGGTGGCGACCGCGCGCCCCGGCTGGTCGCGAAGGGCCCAATACGGGCTGTTCTTCAGCTTCCTTGCCGTGATCGGCGGCATCATCGTCGGCCTGTTCCTGCTCGCCTTGTCGCTCGTCGCGCCGCAGCAATATCAAGCGGTCCGCGGCGCGGCCCTCGACGTCACCGGCCCGGTGGCGGGCGGACTTCGCGAAGTGAGCTCGACGGTCAAGGGCGTCGTGACGGGCGCCGGAAATTATTGGGACGCGGCCGACCAGAACGGCCGGCTGAAGCAGGAAAATGCCGCGATGCGGCGGCAAATCCTCAAGGCCAATGCCGTGATCCAGGAGAACCGGCAGCTCAAGGCCGTGCTCGACCTGCGCAAGCGCGAGCAGGACACGGTGGCCGTCGGCCGCATCGTCGGCTCCTCGTTCAGCAGCCCGCGCCGCTATGCGATCCTGTCCGTCGGATCGAACGCCGGGGTGCGGCCCGAGATGCCGGTGCGTGCCCCGGACGGGCTCGTCGGCCGCGTCGTCGAAACCGGCGCGCTCGCCTCGCGAGTCCTGCTGGTATCGGACCGCGCCAGCATCGTCCCGGGGCGCCTGTTACGCGGCGGCCGCCCGGTGATCGCGCAAGGCCGCGGCGACGGCACGATCGACGTCCACCCGCTCGAAGTCGGCCGCAACCCGTTCCGGCGCGGCGACATCATCATCACCTCGGGCACCGGCGGTCTTTATCCGCCGCTCGTCCCAATCGCGCGCGTAGTGAAGCTCGACGATGACGGAGCGATCGCCGTTCCGCTCGCCGACCCGGCCAACATCAGCTTCGCGATCGTCGAGCCGCCCTACGAGCCCGCCGCCAGCGTCGACGCACAAACGAACGCGGAAGGCCCCTGATGGTCCGCGCTGCTCTCGCCACCAAGCGGCGCATCGGCCGCGGGCCGACGCCGTTCGCAGCCTACTTGCCGGCCGCTTCGGTCGTGGCCGCGTCGCTGCTTGCCGCGCTGCCGATCGTCGCCACCAACGGCTGGTTCCCCAATTTCGGCTTCCTCGTGCTGCTCGGCTGGCGGCTTCTCCGATCCGATCCGTGGCCGCCGTGGTGGGCCGCGCCGATGGGATTCCTCAACGACCTTATCACCGGCATGCCGATCGGCCTGTCGGTAACGTTGTGGAGCGCGACCATGCTCGCGCTCGACCTGATCGACCGGCGCACGATGTGGCGGGACTATTGGATCGAATGGGCGCTCGCCGCGCTGTTCATCGCCATCGACCAATGGTCGCAGTGGCGGATCGCGGCGGCGATGGGCGCGCGCGTCCCGTTTTCGGCGATGGCGCCGGCGATCGCCATCTCCATCTGCATGTTCCCGGTCAGCGCCTGGCTGGTTTCGCGCATCGACGCCTGGAGGCTCGGCCGGTGACCAAGCCGACGCGCCTCACGACCGCCCATCAGTCGATCACTTTCTCGCGGCGGATGCTGCTTCTCGGCGGAGCGCAGGCCGCGGTCGGCGCAATGCTCATCGGCCGCCTCGGCTGGCTGTCGATCGCGCAGAACCAGAAATATCAGCTGCTGAGCGAGAGCAACCGGGTCCAGCTCATCCCCGTCCCGCCGCGGCGCGGATGGATCATCGACCGCAACGGCAAGCCGATCGCCATCAACCGCTCGAGCTTTCGAATCGACATCATTCCCCAGCAACTGACCGACGGACCGCGGGTGCTCGCCACCGTCGCCAAGCTGCTTCACCTTCCGCCCGAGGATCTCGAACGGATCAACAACGAGCTGGCGCAATCGCGAGGATTCCAGCCGGTCTCGATCGCCGACAACCTGCCGTACGAACAATATGCCGCGATCACCGTTCGCCTGCCCGAGCTTCCGGGAATCTCGGCGACGCGCGGCTTCACCCGTTTCTATCCCGCCGGTCCCGCGGTCGGCCAGCTCGTCGGCTATGTCGGCGCGGCCAATGCCAAGGAATATGAGGCGGAAAACAAGAATCCGCTCTTGCTCGTTCCTGGAGTGAAGATCGGCAAGGAAGGCCTTGAAAAGACTTTAGAACAGACACTTCGAGGCCTGCCGGGTGGGCAGCGGGTCGAGGTCACCGCGCGGGGCAGGCTGGTGAAGGAGCTCGAGCCCAAGCCGGATCGCAGCGGCGGCACGGTCAGGCTCGCGATCGACGCCGAGCTGCAGGAATACACCGCGCGGCGCCTGGGCGAGGAATCGGGGTCGGCGGTCATCCTCGACTGCCTGACCGGCGACATCCTCGCCCTGGTGTCCATGCCGGCCTACGATCCCAACAGCTTTTCCGACGGCGTCGGCCGGACCGAATGGAAGATGCTGTCGGACGACCTGCGCAAGCCGCTGCTGAACAAGGTAGTGAACGCGCTTTATCCGCCCGGCTCGACGATCAAGCCGATGGGCGCGCTGGCGCTGCTCCAGAACGGGATCGATCCCGACGATCATATTTTCTGCGGCGGCGGCTACCAGCTCGGCAATCGCTTCTTCCGCTGCCTCGGGCGCCACGGCAGCGTCAACCTGCACCGCGCGATCGCCAAGAGCTGCAACAGCTATTTCTACGCGATGTCGAACCGCATCGGCTACGACAAGATCGCGCCCATGGCGCGGCGGCTGGGCCTCGGCCACAAATTCGACCTGCCGTTCGTCAGCCAGAATTATGGCACCGTCCCCGACAGCGAATGGAAGGCGAGGAAATTCAAGCAGAACCGGCGAATTGTCGAGCGTCCGGACTGGACCAGCAGTGACACGCTGAACGCCGCGATCGGCCAGGGTTTCCTGATCGTCAATCCACTGCAGCTCGCGGTCATGGCCGCCCGCATCGCGTCGGGACGCGACATCCAGCCGCGGCTGATCGGCGTCCACCGCGACTCCCCCAAGCTGATCGGACTCGACCCGAAGCATCTGGAGATCGTCCGGGCCGGGATGTGGGAGGTGGTCAACGGGGACGGCACCGCGGGCGCCAGCCGCCTGCCCTTCCCCGACATCCAGATGAGCGGCAAGACCGGCACCGCGCAGGTCCGCCGGGTCGGGGCCAGCGCGACGCGCGGCCAGGGCGGCGACTGGCGCTACCGCGACCATGGCCTGTTCGTCTTCTTCGCCCCGTCCGACAAGCCGCGCTACGCGGGCGCGGTCGTGATCGAGCACGGCATGGGCGGAGCGCGCGCCGCGGCGCCGGTGGCGAAAGATGCCCTCACATTCCTATTCGATCGGCAGAAAGCCATGGAATCGCTGGCGGCGCTGGAGCAGCAGTGGGGCGGGACGCTCGCGGAGCGCACCGCCCGGCGGGCGGCGGCGATCAAGGCGGCCGCAAGCGCCGCATGATCACCTCGGCGATCATCCCGCGGCCGCTCGCGCGGCTGCCTTGGCGCTTGATCTTCCTCGTCGCCGCGATCGCCGGGTTCGGCCTGCTCGTGCTCTATTCGACCGCCGGCGCCTCGCTTCAGCCATGGGCGCTGAAACAGGCCCTCATCTTCACCTTCTTCCTCAGCATCGCCATCGGCATGTCCTGGCTGCGGGAGTCGACGATCAAGGCGTTTGTCTTCCCGGCCTATGTCGTGATCGTGCTGATGCTCGTCGCCGTCGACGTCCTCGGGTTCGCCGCGAAGGGCGCGCAGCGCTGGCTCGACCTCGGCCCGATCAGCCTCCAGCCGTCGGAATTCATGAAGCCGGCGATCGTCCTGACCCTCGCGCGCTTCTATGAGCTGCTGCCCGCGGCCGAGGTCCGCAAGTGGCGCGGCATGTGGCCGGCGCTGGTCATGCTCGGCGTCCCCGCCTTCCTGATCCTCGTCCAGCCCGACCTCGGGACGTGCATCATGGTCGTGCTGTGCGGCGTGACCGTGATGTTCCTCGCCGGTCTCCCGTGGTGGCTGTTCGTCGCGCCCGCGGTGACGATCGCGGTCGCCGCGCCGATCGCTTACTCGATGCTCCACGGCTACCAGCGCAAGCGGATCGACGTGTTCCTGAACCCCGAAAGCGATCCGCTCGGCGCCGGCTACCATATCGCCCAGTCGAAGATCGCGATCGGCTCCGGCGGCCTGTGGGGCAAGGGCTTCCTCAACGGCAGCCAGAGCCATCTCGACTATCTTCCCGAAGGCCATACCGACTTCGCCTTCGCCGCCCTGGCGGAGGAATGGGGGCTGGTCGGCGGGATCGTCCTCATCCTGGCGTTCGGGGCGGTGATCCGCTGGGGCATGTGGGTTGCGAGCAATGGCCGGACGCGTTTCGCGCAGCTGTCCGCGGCGGGGCTGACCGCCTGCATCTTCTTCTATGCCTCGATCAACCTGATGATGGTGATGGGGCTGGCCCCGGTCGTCGGCGTGCCGCTGCCCCTGATCAGCTACGGCGGGTCGGCCGTGATGACGGTGATGCTGTGCCTCGGGCTACTGATGGCGTTCGAGCGGCAGCAGCGGACGGTCTCGACGCTCGCTTGAAATCGGGCGGTTGCGCACCACCTTGGCGCATGCTACCGGCGCCGCCGCTTCCGAGGCGCCTCAAGTCGCCGGAGCATCCGCCTCACGGCATCCCAGGTTTCTTGGGCCAGGTTTCTTGGGGACGCATAGCTCAGTTGGTAGAGCAGCTGACTCTTAATCAGCGGGTCCTAGGTTCGAGCCCTAGTGCGTCCACCATTCCTTTCAGCCGAGCGCCCTGAGACGGAAATCGGCCCTTGCCGTGCGGGGCCGCGGCACTTTTGCGGCTCTGGAACGATGTTCAGTCATGCAGGCGCTGCCGCCCCCCGTGCCAACCGCCCAGGTGATCGTCGTCACCGGCAACCCACTCCCAGGCACGCCGGCCGAACGGGCGCAACATGTCGACACGCTCGACGAGCGCGATCTCGCCGACGCGCCGGCGCACGGCCTCGACGCGATCCTCGTCGACATCCCGGGCGTGCAATTGTTCCGCCGCTCGGATTCGACGAGCGGCCATCCGACCAGCCAGGGCGTAACCCTGCGCGCGCTCGGCGGCAATGCGTCGAGCCGGGCCCTGCTGGTCCTCGACGGGGTTCCGCAGACAGACCCGTTCGGCGGCTGGATCAACTGGCCGGCCTATGACCCCGCCGGGCTCGACCAGGCGAAAGTCGTCCGCGGCGGGGGCAGCGTCACCTACGGGCCCGGCGCGATCGCCGGCGTCATCGACCTCAGGAGCCGAACGAGGGCCGGTGTCGACGCGTCGATCGAGGGCGGTAGCCGGCAGTCGCTGCGCGGTCATGCCTTCTGGGGCGAACGCCTGGGCGAAAGCCTGCTGACGCTCAACGTGCAGGGCGGGCGAAGCGACGGCTTCGTTCCGCTCTCCGAGGCAACGCGCGGGCCGATCGATCGCGCCGCGCCCTATCGCGAGGCGAGTCTGCGCGCGCGCTGGGTCGCGCCGCTCGGCGATGCGGTCGAGGTGCAACTGGGCGGCCTCGCCTTCGCCGACGCGCGCGAGCGCGGGGTGCCGTTCACCGACAACCGGACGCGCGGCGCCGACCTGTCGGCCCGCGTGGTCGGCCGCGGCGCGTGGCAATGGTCGGCCCTCGCCTACGCCCAGTGGCGCAATTTCCGCAGCAGCTTCGCGAGCGTGAACGACGAGCGGACGAGCGCGGCCCGGGTCGCCTTGCAGGATTCGGTGCCCTCGCGCGGGATCGGCGGCGGACTCGAGCTGCGCCCGCCGCTGGGCCGCGGCGTGGACCTGCGCATCGGCGGCGATGCGCGCTTCGTCAGCGGCGAATCGCGCGAGCTGTTCGCATTTTCGGGCGGCGAGCCGACGCGCCGGCGCATTTCGGGCGGCGACAGCGTTACTGCGGGGCTGTTCGCCGAGGGAAGCGTCATCCTCGGTGCGCTGACTTTGAGCGGCGGCGCCCGCCTCGACCACTGGCGCATCGCCGACGGCCGGCTGGTCGAGCGGCCGCTGGGCGGCGTCCCGACGCGCAACGATGCCTATGCCGACCGCAGCGGGTGGCAGCCGACCGCGCGGGCGAGCGCGCTGCTCGAGTTCGCGCGCGGGCTGGACCTGCGCGCCGCCGCGTACAGCGGGTGGCGGCTGCCGACGCTCAATGAGCTGTTCCGGCCGTTCCGCGCCGGGGCGGACGCGACTGCGGCAAACCCGTCACTCGAGCCCGAAACCTTGACCGGCGCAGAGGTCGGCGTCCGGCTGCGGCGCGGCCCCTTCGAAATGCAATTGACCGCGTTCAGCAACCGCCTGGCGAATGCGATCGCCAACGTCACGCTCGGCCACGGTCCCGGCATCTTCCCGGGGGTCGGCTTCGTTGCCGGCGCATATAGCCAGCGCAACAATCTCGATGCCGTCCGCGTGCGCGGGCTCGAAGCTTCGGCACAAGCCAAGCGCGGGCCGTGGTCGCTAAATCTCGGCGCGAGCTGGACGCGGGCTCGGGTCGAAGCCGACGGCCTCGCCGCGGCGCTCGATGGCCGCCGCCCGGCGCAGACGCCGAACCTCGTCCTCACCGGCGCGCTCGGCTGGGAGGACGGGGATCGGGCTGCGTCGCTTCGCGTCCGCCATGTCGGCGCGCAATATGAGGACGATCTGAACCGGCGGCGCCTGGCGCCGGCGACGACGGTCGACGCCTTTTTCGCATGGCCGATCTCGCGGCGCATCCAGTTCATCGCCCGCGGCGAAAATCTGTTCGACGAGCAGGTCGTGGCCGGCATCGGCGACGACGGAACGGTCGAACGGGCCAGTCCGCGAACGCTGTGGTTCGGGCTCAGGCTGCGCGCGAAATAGTCGGGAGGAGTGCGATCACCGCGGCTGCGGGCCGAGCCCCCACAGCCGCGATGACCACCGGTGCCAGAGTGAAAGGGTGCCTGGCACTTACTCGTAACGAAGCGCATGGATCGGGTTGGCCCGGGCGACGCGCACCGAATGACCGACCACGGTAACGATCGCGATCCCCAGCGCAATCGCCGCGGCGATGACGAACGGCACCGGCGTCAGCGGGATACGCTGGTCGAAATTGTTCAGCCAGTCGCGCATCATCCACCAGGCGATCGGCCAGGCGATCAGATTGGCGATGATCACCGGACGGCTGAATTGCCACACCAACAGCCGCACGATGTCGCGCGTGCGCGCGCCGAGCACCTTGCGGATTCCGATCTCCTTCGTGCGCCGCTCCGCAGTGAAGGCCGCGAGGCCGAACAGGCCGAGGCAACCGATGATCACCGCGAGCATCGAGAAAGCCGCGAAGATCTGCGCCCGCGCGTCTTCCTTCTCGTACGCCTCGGTCATCACGTCCTCGCTGAACTTGGCGTTGAACGGCACTTCGTTGGTGATCTGCTTCCATTCGCGCTCCAGCGCGCCCCGAACCGTTGCCGGGTCGCCCCGATATCGAACCACCATCCAGCCGGGGCCGGTGGTCACCTTGCGGAACATGATCGGATCGATCGGCGCGTGCACGGTGCGGAAGCGCGAATCGCCGACCACGCCGATGATAGTGACGTTGACCAGGCCGCAGTCCTCGCAAACGAGCGTGCCCTTCACCACCTTGTTGACTGCCTCCTGAGGCGAGCGGAAGCCGAGCTTTCGCGCGGCATATTGGTTGATCACCACGTTGAGGCCGCGCGCCGCGATCGCCTTTTCGACGTCCGGCTGCGGCGGATAAGGCAGCGTCGAATCGTCGACCGGGCGGTCGGCGTCGAACCAGCGGCCGGCGAGCAGCTTGAGGCCCATCGCGTCGAGATAGCCGGCGCCGACGTTGTACTGGCCGATCAGCACCTGCTTGTTGCTGCCCGGCGGGAAGATGAAGCTGTTATTGCTGTTGTTGGTGTTTACCCCGATGTCGGCAAGCGCGGCCGCCGTCACGCCAGGGATGCGCTCTGTCCGCCTGACGATGCTGTCGGCAATCGGAAACAGCTGCGCGCGGCCGAGCTCGTCGACCTGCAGGATATGGTCACGCTTGAACCCCGGATCGACTGTCCGCGCGTAAACGGTCTGGCCGTAGATCACCGCCGTGCAGATGATCAGGCCGGTGGAAACCGCGAACTGCAGCACGACGAGCGCCGTCCGCAGCCTGCCCGATCCCGGCGTCTCCGCAGCCGACCGGTTGGCTTTCAACACCTGCGCCGGCTGGAAGCGCGACAGGAAGAATGCCGGGTAGAGGCCGCTGACGATCCCGACCAGCAGGGTCAGCCCGACAGCTGGAAGAAGGATTCCGTCCGCGCCGAAATAAGTCAGCTGGAGGTCCGCATCGAGGAACGCCGCGAACGGCTTCACCAGCAGCTCCACGAGCGCGAGCGCAAGCAGCATCGAGACGGCCGAGATCAGGATGGACTCCGCGACGAATTGCACGATCAACTGCTTGCGCGTCGCGCCCAGCACCTTGCGCAGCGCCACCTCGCGGGCGCGCTGGCTGGCGCGCGCGGTGGCCAGGTTGGTGAAGTTCACCACCGCCATGCCGAGGATCAGCAGCGCGATAATCGCGAAGGTCGTGATGGTGCGCTGGTCATTCCCCGGCCGCTGGGCGCCCTCGTCGGCGATGCCGAGGTGGACGTCGCGCAAATTGACGAAGCGCCAATTCTGGTCGGTCCCGGGGTTGTACATCACGTCGCCGAGCGGCTCGTCGGGAATGTTGCGCTTCTCCCAGGCGGGTAGCTGCGCCTGCATCGCCTTGATGTCGGTGCCCGGCCGGACCTTGAGATAGACCCAGCCCGACTGGCAACCCCAGCAGGTCAGGAACTGCGGGTTGTTGGCATTGAAGGCGCCATAATCGAGCCGCATGATCGCATTGACCATCATGTGCGAGTTCTTGGGCAGGTCCTTCAGCACACCATTGATCTTGAAGTCCCGCTTCTCGCCGCGTGAAATAACGGTCAAC
>DATEEM010000058.1:0-4069 GCA_035281125.1 Sphingomicrobium sp.
CACGAGGCCTGCTTCATCGCCAACAGCGTGACGACCGAGGTCAAGGTCGAATACTGACCCGTCGTCCTGAACTTGTTTCAGAACCCATTTTCGTGAAGGGCTCCGCTCGTCCCCACAATGGATGCTGAAACAAGTTCAGCATGACGGAGTGAGCAAAATGAAACTCGGCCGCCTCAACCATGTTGGCATTGCGACGCCGTCGATCGATCGCTCGGTGGCGCATTATCGCGAGACCATGGGCGCGGAGGTCGTGCGCGATCCGTTCGACCTGCCGGCGCAGGGCGTGCGGGTGTGCTTCGTCGATACGCCGAACAGCCAGATCGAGCTGATCGAGCCGCTTGGCCCGGACTCGCCGATTGTCAAATTCCTCGAACGCAATCCCGAGGGCGGTCAGCATCATGTCTGCTTCGAGGTGCCGGATATCCAGGCGGCGCGCGCCTGGTACGAAGGCAAGGATTGCCGCATTCTCGGCCCGACGCGCATCGGCGCTCACGGCACGCCAATCTTCTTCCTCCACCCCAAGGACATGGGCGGCGTGCTGACCGAGATCATGGAAACGCCGAAGTAACCCTCTCCCCTTGAGGGAGAGGGAGGAGCAGCGTAGCTGCGGAGGGTGAGGGGTTCAGTGGTGCGCCGACTGGCGCTATCCCCCTCACCAACTCGCCCTAAGCTCCTTCGTCGCTAAGGGCTCGTATCCTCTCCCTCCAGGGGAGAGGAGGATATGAGGTCGATGTCCGAGAAGAAGCCCGCCAAATCCGACTGGAAGGCCCTCGCCGACAAGGAGTCGAAGGGCCGCGATCTGTCGCGCGAGACCGCCGAGGGGATCCGTCTCGAGACGGTCTACGGCCCCGAGGACGCGATCGACAGCGGTTATCCCGGCCTCGCGCCCTACACCCGCGGCCCGTACGCGACGATGTACGCCGGCCGCCCCTGGACCATCCGCCAATATGCCGGCTTCTCGACCGCCGAGGAGAGCAACGCCTTCTACCGCCGCAACCTCGCCGCCGGGCAGAAGGGTCTCAGCGTCGCCTTCGATCTCGCCACCCACCGCGGCTACGACAGCGACAATCCGCGCGTCGCCGGCGACGTCGGAATGGCGGGCGTCGCGATCGATACCGTCGAGGACATGAAATTGCTGTTCGACGGCATCCCCTTGGGCGAGATGAGCGTCAGCATGACCATGAACGGGGCGGTGCTCCCGGTCATGGCCTTCTTCATCGTCGCCGGCGAGGAGCAGGGCGTGCCGCACGACCAGCTCACCGGCACGATCCAGAACGACATTCTGAAAGAGTTCGCGGTCCGCAACACCTACATCTACCCGCCCGAGCCCTCGATGCGGATCGTGTCGGACGTGATCGCCTACTGCGCGCGCGAGATGCCGAAGTTCAATTCGATCTCCATCAGCGGCTATCACATGCACGAGGCCGGGGCGACGGCGGTGCAGGAGCTCGCCTTCACCCTCGCCGACGGCATGGAATATGTCCGCGCGGCGCAGGACCGCGGCCTCGAGATCGACGAATTCGCCGGGCGCCTCAGCTTCTTCTGGGGCATCGGCATGAACCTGTTCATGGAGGTCGCCAAGCTCCGGGCCGCGCGCACCCTGTGGCACCGGATCATGACCGATCTCGGCGCGAAGAACGACCGGTCGAAGGTGCTCCGGACGCATTGCCAGACGTCGGGCGTGAGCCTGACCGAGCAGGACGCCTACAACAACATCATCCGCACGACGATCGAGGCGCTGGCGGCGGTGCTCGGCGGCACGCAAAGCCTGCACACCAACAGCTTCGACGAGGCGATCGCGCTGCCGACCGATTTCTCGGCGCGCATTGCCCGCAACACGCAATTGATCCTCGCCGAGGAGAGCGGGGTGACCGCGGTCGCCGACCCGCTCGGCGGGAGCTGGTACGTCGAGAAGCTGACCCGCGAGCTGGAGGAGAAAGCCTGGGCGCTGATCGAGGAGGTCGAGGCGCATGGCGGCATGACCAGGGCGGTCGCCGAAGGCTTGCCCAAGCGCCGGATCGAGGAAGCCGCCGCGGCCCGTGCCGCGAAGGTCGACACCGGGGAGACGGTGATCGTCGGGGTCAACCGCTACCGCCCGGAAAGCGAGGAAGAGCACGACATCCTCGAGGTCGACAATGCGAAGGTGCGCGCGTCGCAGATCGCGCGGATCGAGAGGGTGCGCAGCGGCCGCGACGAGGGGAAGGTGCGGGCGGCGCTGGATGCGCTGGAGGCTGGCGCGCGCGGCGACAAGAATCTGTTGCGGCTGAGCGTCGAATGCGCGCGGGTGCGCTCCACGCTGGGCGAGATTTCGGATGCGCTGGAGCGCGCGTTCGGGCGCTACGGGACCAAGCCGGAGCCGGTGCGCGGCATCTACGGCAAGGCGCGGGGCGACGGCCGCTGGAAGGCAGCCGAGGAAGGCACGCGGTCGGTCGCCGACCGCCTCGGCCGCAAGCCGCGCATCATGGTCGCCAAGATGGGCCAGGACGGGCACGACCGCGGCGCCAACCTGGTCTCCTCGGCCTTCACCGATCTCGGCTTCGAGGTGATCCCCGGGCCCCTGTTCCAGACCCCGCGCGAGACCGCGCAAATGGCCGTCGAGAATGACGTCGACGTGGTCGGCGCATCCTCGCTCGCCGCGGGCCACCGGACGCTGATCCCGGAGATGATCGAAGCGCTGAAGGACATGGGCCGCGCGGACATCAAGGTGGTCGCGGGCGGGGTCATCCCGCCGCAGGATTATGCGATGCTCCGCGCCGCGGGCGTCCAGGCGATCTTCGGTCCCGGCACCAACCTCGCCGACGCCGCCGACGAAGTGCTGCGTCTCCTCGGCCACAATCGTCCGCCGCTCGACGAGGCGGCCGAGTGACTTGGCCGCGGCGATTGGGTTGCACCGTCTTCGCAATCGCCGCCTTCGCGATCGCTTTCTATCTGATGGTAATCGGCGCAACCGCCGACTGCATCTCGGACAATCCGTGCTTGCCCAATTGGGAACGGGCCTTGTTGTTCTTCGGATCACCCATCATTGCGATGCTGCTTGTGTCGTACGTGGGTTACCGATTGGGGAAGAAAGACTTTTAGAGTGTTCAAGAAAATCCTGATCGCTAACCGCGGCGAGATTGCGTGCCGCGTCATCCGCACGGCGCGGCGCATGGGCATCAAGACGGTTGCGGTCTATTCCGACGCCGATGCGCGCGCGCCGCATGTGAAGTTGGCGGACGAAAGCGTCCGTCTCGGGCCGCCGCCAGCGAGCGAATCCTACCTCAAGGCCGAGCTGATCATCGACGCCTGCAAGGCGACGGGCGCCGAGGCCGTGCACCCGGGGTACGGCTTCCTGTCCGAACGCGAGAGCTTCGCCAAGGCGCTGGCGAAAGCGAAGATCGCCTTCATCGGCCCGCCGCCCAAGGCGATCGCGGCGATGGGCGACAAGATCGAATCGAAGAAGCTGGCGCAGAAGGCCGGCGTCAACGTCGTCCCCGGTCACCTCGGCGACATCGCGACGACCGACGAGGCGGTGAAGATCGCCAAGGACATCGGCTATCCGGTGATGATGAAGGCCTCGGCCGGCGGCGGCGGCAAGGGCATGCGCCTCGCCTGGTCCGAGAAGGACGTGCGCGAAGGGTTCGACAGCGTGAAGCGCGAGGGGCTGTCCAGCTTCGGCGACGACCGCGTGTTCATCGAGAAGTTCATCGAACAGCCGCGGCACATCGAGATCCAGGTGCTGGGCGACCAGCACGGCAACATCCTTTATCTCGGCGAGCGCGAATGCTCGATCCAGCGCCGCCACCAGAAGGTGGTCGAGGAAGCGCCGTCGCCGTTCGTCACGCCCGAGATGCGCAAGGCGATGGGCGAGCAGGCGGTCGCGCTGGCGCGGGCGGTCGGATATTGTTCCGCCGGGACGGTCGAGCTGATCGTCTCCGGCGCCGATCCCAGCGGCAAGAGCTTCTACTTCCTCGAGATGAACACGCGGCTCCAGGTCGAGCATCCGGTGACCGAGGAAGTGACCGGCCTCGACCTCGTCGAGCAGATGATCCGCGTCGCCGCGGGCGAGAAGCTCAAGTTCACGCAGGAC
>DATEEM010000059.1:0-51843 GCA_035281125.1 Sphingomicrobium sp.
TGCCAGAATTCCTTGAGGTCGTGGGCCGTATAGCCCTTGGCGGTCTCGATCCCGAACGGGGTATAGCCGCGCGCGCCGCCGCCGCCGGGGATATGGTACGTGCGCTTGACGTCTTCGGGCAGCGCGAAGAACGCGCGGCTCTTCTCCTCGGCCCGATGGATCAGCTGGTCGGGGATGCCGTGGTCGGCGATGATGGCGAAGCCATATTCTTCGAAGCTGTGACCGAGCTTTTGCGCGAAGGCGTCGGGATCGCGGTCGGCGTCCTTCAGCGAGACGGACGCAATATGGTCGTCGGTGATCGTGGCCATGGTCGAAGTTTACGACGGAATCATCAGTCCGGCCAGCGCCGCGCTCATCAAATTGGCGAGCGATCCGGCGAGCAAAGCGCGGAGCCCGAGCCGCGCGATCACCGGGCGCTGGTTGGGCGCGAGCCCGCCGGTCACCGCCATCTGGATCGCGATCGAGCTGAAGTTGGCGAATCCGCACAAGGCGAAGGTGACGATCGCGCGGCTGCGTTCCGACAGGCCGACGGCCGGCCCTTGCGGGTTGCCGAGGTCGATGAAGGCGACGAACTCGTTGAGCACTAGCTTGGTGCCGAACAGGCCGCCTGCGGTCCCCGCCTCGTTCCACGGAATGCCGATGAGGAACATGAACGGCGCGAACAGATAGCCGACGAGCCGCTGGAAGCTGAGATCGGCGAACCACGGACTGCCGCCCTGTGCGACGATCCAGTTGCCGAAACCGCCGAGCAGGCCGTTGGCGAGCGCGACCAGCGCGACGAAGGCCAGCACCATCGCGCCCACGGCGACCGCGAGCTTGACGCCTGTCTGGGCGCCCTGTGCGGCCGCCATGATGATGTTGGCCGGCTTGACGCCCTCTTCGAAAGTCTCGGCCACGTCGACTTTCTGGTCCTCCACGGCTTCGGTGTCGCGCGGGTCGTCCGGCATGATCATCTTGGCCATCAGGATTCCGCCCGGAGCGGACATGAAGGCCGCCGCGAGCAAGTACGGCAGGTAGCTCTCGCCGAGCAGGCTGGCGTAGGCGGCGAGGATGGTTCCGGCGACTCCGGCCATCCCGACGCACATCACCGTGAACAGGCGCGAGGGCGGCAATGCGGCGAGATAGGGCCGCACCACCAGCGGCGATTCCGACTGGCCGACGAAGATGTTGGCGGCCGCGCTCAGCGATTCGACCCGGCTGATCCCCGTCACCCAGCCGATCGCCCCGCCGACCCAGCGCACGATGCGCTGCATGACCCCGAGATAATAGAGAATCGCCACCAGTGAGGCGAAGAAGATGATGACCGGCAGGGCCGCGATGGCGAAGGTGTTGGCGAGCGGGTTTTTGTCGGCCGGGCCGAACAGGAATTCGGTGCCCTTGTTGGCGTAGCCGAGCAGGTTCGCGACGCCGAACGACAGCCATTTGATGGTCGCGACTCCGACGGTTGTCTTGAACACGAACAGCGCGATCGCGGCCTGCAAGGCGAATGCGGCGCCAACGACGCGCAGCTTGATCGCCTTGCGGTCGGCCGACACCAGCCAGGCGAGCGCAAGGATGGCGGCGATCCCGGCGATGCCGAGCAGCTTGTCATTCAACATTTAGCGGGTCCCCACCCTTACCAGACCATGCCCTGCGTAACGTCCGCCGCGGCTTCGTCCAGCAATTTCAGCGCTTCCTCCGGCGTCGTCGCGACAAGCAGCTGCTTGCGCCGCCGCGCCGACAGGAAGCCGTTGCGGTGGGCATGTTCGATGAACGCGATCAGCCCGTCCCAGAAGCCTTCGACGTTGAGCAGGCAGAAGGGCTTCTTGTGATAGCCGAGCGCGTTCCAGCTCCACGCCTCGAACAGTTCGTCGAGCGTGCCGATTCCGCCTGGAAGCGCGAGGAAGGCGTCGGCGAGGTCGGTCATCTTCGCCTTGCGCTCGTGCATGTTGGCGACCGTGTAGAGCTCGGTGACGCTGGTGTGCGCCACTTCGATGTCGACCAGCGCCTGCGGAATGACGCCATAGACCTTGCCCCCCAGGCTGAGGACATTGTCGGCCACCAGCCCCATCAGGCCCAGTCGCCCGCCGCCGTAGACTAGGTCCACGCCTGCCTCGACCATCGCCTTGGCCGTAGCACAGGCGCAGTCGGGGAAGACCGGCTGCGATCCGCTCGCGGACCCGCAATAGACGGCGAGGCGGCGGATTCTCTTCACAGCCGTATCAGCTCGCGGAGGTTCGCTTCCGGCCGCGCGCCGAAATGGGAGATGACTTCGCCCGCGCAAATCGCGCCGGTTTCGAGGCAGGCCTCAAGGTCGCGGCCCCGGCATCGCGCGGCGAGGAAACCGGCGGCGAACAAATCGCCGGCGCCCGTCGTATCGACCACCTTGTGGACCGCCGCCGCCGGAACCTGGGCGCGCCGGCCGGATTCGATCGCGGTCGCGCCGGCCGCGCCGCAGGTGACGACCAAGGTCGCGACCTTGGGCGCGAGCGCGGCGATGCACTCCTCGAGCGCACCGCATCCGGTCAAATGGCGGACCTCGTCCTCGTTGGCGAACAATATGTCGACCGTGCCGCGGTCGATCATGCCCATCACGCCTTCGCGCCGGCCGGGAATGCACAGGCTTTCGGACAAGGTGAAGGCGACGGTGCGGCCTGCCTCATGGGCGATGTCGGCAGCCCGAAGCATTGCCGCGCGCGGGCGCTCTGGCCCCCACAAATAGCCTTCGAGGAAGGTCACCGCGGCCGAGGCGATCAACGCCTCGTCGAGCGCGTCCGCAGTCAGCTCGTGGCTCGCGCCGGGACAGGTGTTCATGGTCCGCTGCGCGTCCGGCGTGACGAGGATCAGGCAGCGGCCGGTCGGTGGCGGCGCGGCCAGCGGCGTCGTCGCGAACCGGACCCCGAGCGAGGTCATGTCGTGGGCGAAAATCTCGCCGAGCTGGTCATCGGCCACCTGGCCCACGAACGCCGCCCTGAGCCCCAGCGCGGCAATGCCCGCCATGCTGTTGGCCGCGGACCCGCCGCTGACCTCGCGCGCCGGGCCCATGGCGGCGTACAGGTCGTCCGCCTGCTCGGTGCTTAGCAATTGCATCGAGCCCTTGGTCAGGCCGCGCTCGGTGAGGAAAGAATCGTCGCAGGTCGCGATCACATCGACGATCGCGTCCCCGATCGCGACGACGTCAAGTTCAGGAGGAGCCACGGATCGCGTGGCTAGCGGGGTGGCTTGGCGCTGGTCAACAAAGCCGTTACGCCCTCGGCCCATGACGACCGAAGTCAACGTCGCGGCGAAGGCGCCGCAAGCCGCCGCAATCCCGCTTTCGCTGTTCGTATTCGCGACCTTCTACGGCGGGATGGTGACCATTGCCGGAGTGCTCGGCGCCAAGCAGGTCGCGCTCGGCCCGCTCGCCGTCGAGGCCGGGATCTTTGCCTTCCTGTTGCTCGTCATCACGTCGAGCGCCGTGGCTGAGCTGCACGGGCGCAGGACCGCCGACCGCCTGGTGCGCCTCGGCTTCGTGCCGCTCGTCACCGCGATCCTCCTGACCTTCTTCGTGATCCAGCTGCCGACGGACGCGGGAATGTACGAGCCGGCCAAGGCGGCCTTCCCGATCATCCTGGGCCAGGGATGGCGGCTGATGGCGGCGGGAATCGTCGCCTACGGCATCTCCGTGACGCTCAATGTCTACATCTTTTCGAAGCTGTCGGGCTCGGCCGGGCGCCTGATCGCCGTGCGCGCGGCGATCGCCAGCGTGCTGTCGCAGATCGTGGATACGCTCATCTTCATCACCATTGCATTCCTCGGCGTGCGGCCGATCGGCGAGCTGCTCCTCGGACAAATGCTGGCGAAGGTCGTGCTGTCGGTGATCATGGTGCCGCCGCTGATCCACCTTTTCGTGGCGATTGGCCGTTCGCTGGACGCGCGGGGCCAAGAATCTCGATCCCCTCTTGATTGACTCGCCAACAAGTGCTGCTTTCGTCGCGAGTCGCGGGGGCGGCCAACCGGGGAAGCGTGTTCTAGAAGCAACGGTGTAACGGATTCGGCTGAAGGCCGTTAACGGCTGTCACAGAACCGTCTTTTGACGGCTATAGCCGCCCCCAGCATTCCATTGTCCTGCGTTCAGCCGGGGGGTTGATTCCGTGAAAAAATTTGCCGCACTTCTTTGCTCGACCGCCGTCTTCATGCCGGCCGGCGCTTATGCCCAATCGACCGGCACGGTCGAAGCCGAAAAGCAATCGATCGTCATCACCGGGACCCGGTCGCGCGACGTTGGCGGGGTCACCACGCCCGACACGCCCAAGGCCAAGGTGGTCCTGACGCAGGAGATGATTTCGCGCAACAACCCGGGCCAGACGATCCTCGATACGATCAACCAGGTCCCCGGCGTCAGCTTCCAGAACAATGACCCCTACGGATCGTCAGGCGGCACGCTCACGATCCGCGGGTTCGATTCCACCCGCATCAGCCTGACGTTCGACGGGATCCAGCTGAACGACAGCGGCAATTACGCGATCTTCTCGAACCAGCAGCTCGATCCGGAGCTGATCGAGCAGGTCAACGTCAACCTCGGCTCGACCGATGTCGACTCGCCGACCGCCTCGGCCGTCGGCGGCACGGTCAATTACCGGACCATGACTCCCACGGTGAGGCCGGGCTTCCGCGGCGTTGCGTCGACGGGCGACTGGGACTTCTGGCGCCTGTTCGGCGTGGCCAACAGCGGCGAGATCGGGCCGCTGCGCACGCGCCTGTTCCTTGCCGCTTCGCGGACCAAGAACAACGTGCCGTTCAACAATTACGGCCAGATCGACAAGCAGCAATATAACGGCCGGATCTGGCAACCGATCGGTTCAAACGGCGACTTCGTCTCGATCGCCGGCCACTACAACCAGAATCGCAACAATTTCTTCGGGTCGCTGCCGCTGCGTCAGGACCTGACCCAGAGCGCCACCAGCAATATCGACCGGCTCGTCGGCCCGAATTCGAACAACCGCTATCCGCGCAATCGCGACGAGCGGTTCTACATGATCAACTATCCCTGCCAGGTGGACGTTGCCCAGGCGGGGGTTGCCGATACGCCGGCCCCGGCGCCGTTCGCGCAGGCCAGCTGCGGCACCGAGTTCGACCGGCGCTACAACCCGTCGAACACCGGCAACGTGCGCATCGCTTCGAAATTCACGCTGGCCGACGGCATCGTCCTCACGGTCGATCCGAGCTACCAATATGTGAAGGCCAACGGTGGCGGCACCGTCACCGGCAACGAGGGGTTGCGCGACGTCAACCCCGCGGGCGGGACCGCCTCGATCGCGACCTGTCGCACGACTCCGAACAGCGCGACCAACACGTGCATCTCCGGTTTCTACGGCGGTCAGGCCTATTTCGGGCGCGATATCAATGGCGACGGCGACACGCTGGACACGGTCAACGTTTTGTCGCCGAGCCAGACGCACACCGACCGCTATGGCGTGATCGCCGGCCTGCGTTGGGATTTCGCCCGAGGCCAGATGGTCCGCGTCAGCTACACGCTCGACGACGCCCATCACCGGCAGACCGGCGAGGTGGGGCTGCTCGAACTCGACGGCGAGCCGGAGGACGTCTTCCCGATCAACAATCCGGAAGCGGACAATCTCGGGGTCAACTTGCAGAAGCGCGACCGCAAGTCGATCGCGCGGCTCAATCAGTTTTCGGGCGAGTATCGCGGCGAGTTTTTCGACAACCGCCTGACGGTCAACCTGGGCGTCCGCGCGCCGTTCTTCGTGCGCAAGCTGCAGAATTTCTGCTTCACGTCCAGCGCGTCCGGCTTCGTCGAATGTACGGGGCAGGATTCGGTGCGCGATGCGCAGCTCCTGGCGCTGAACCCGCACGTCTTCGATCCCGTCACGGGCCGAGTCATCAGCGGGTGGTCGCCGCCGCAGAAGCGCAAGTTCAAATATGACAAGCTGCTGCCGAACGTCGGCCTGATCTACGACATTACGCCCCAGCTCAGCGCTTTCGCGAGCTATTCGAAGGGCCTGTCGGTGCCGAGTACGGACAACCTCTACAACAGCTTCTTCTTCCCGCTGATCGCCGACGCGGCGAAGCCGAAGCCCGAGGTCACCGACAGCTTCGACGGCGGCCTCAGGTTCCGCCGCGCGCAAATCCAGGCGCAGCTCAGCGGCTGGTACACCCATTTCACGAACCGCCAGGCCTCGGCGTTCGACCCGGAGCTGAACGTCTCGGTGTTCCGCAACCTCGGGACGGTCAACAAATGGGGCATCGACGGGTCGATCGCCTACGAACCGTTCCGGGAGCTGACGCTTTACGCATTCGGCTCGTGGAACAAGAGCAAGATCAAGGACAACATCCAGACGGGAACACTGCCCGTCGGCGTGACCTGCGACACGATCAGCCCGACCGATCCGCAGGCGTTCCGCAGCTGCGCCTTCACCAAGGGGAACCGGGAATCCGGTTCGCCGAAATATACCTACGGCGTTTCGGCGGTGGGCGAGGTCGGACCGGTGCAGGTCGGCTTCCAGGCCAAGCGCACCGGACCGCGCTTCATCTTCGACAACAACGCCCCGGTTTTCCGCGGGGACGTCGACATCGCCGGCGTCGGCGGCTCGGAGCAGATTTTCAGCGCCACGGCCCCCGCCTATTGGTTGGTGAACTTCGACATGCGCGTGAAGTTGGAGCCGTTCGCGCCGTCGCTGCGGAAAACCTACCTCCAGCTCAACGTCTACAACCTCTTCGACAAATTCTATGTTGGCGGGTTCGGCGGCGGGCTCAGCCAGTCGATCAACGCGTCGACCGGCGTGTGGGGCAACCCGCCGTTCGTCCAGATCGGCGCGCCGCGGACGGTCTCGGCTTCGCTCAACCTCGAATTCTAGATCGCAGAACAAAGGGGCGGGGCGGCGCTTCCGGAACGGAGCGCCGCCTTTGCTTTATGCGCCGAGTTTGGCAAAGGCCCCCGGCATGCTTGAAGACTCGCGGCCGCCGAGCGGCAAATTGAAGCAAGTCCGAATCCTGCTGTGGGCGCTGGTCGCGCTGGCGATCGTCGGCGTCGCCGCGCTTTATTTGGTCCGCAGGGCTCCGGCCAACGCGCCCGCGCCGCACGGCGAGCCCGTCACGGCTGCGATCGGCGGGCCGTTCACTTTGATCGGGGCGGACGGCAAGCCGTTCTCGAGCCAGAAGCTCGCGGCGAAGCCCTATGCGATCTACTTCGGGTTCACGCGCTGCGGCGACGTCTGCCCGCTCACCCTCGGCCGCCTCGCCAAGCTGCGCGAGCAGGCCGGGGGCGGCGGCAAGCTCAACATCGTGTTCGTTACCATCGATCCGGCGCACGACGGCCCCAAGGAGGTCGGCCAATATGCGACCCTGTTCGACACGCCGATCATCGGCCTGACCGGCAGCCAGGCGCAGATCGACCAGGTGAAGAAGCAGTATGGCATCTTCGCCCAGCCGTCGCCGCATCCCGTGGCGGGCAAGGAAATGGAGCATAGCGCGACGGTCCAGCTGTTCGACCGAAACGGTAATTTCGTCGCGACCATCGATACGCAGGAGCCGGACAGCGCGGCCTTGGCCAAGCTCAAGCGCGTGATCGCCTGATCGGCGGGTGGCCGGCTACCGCCCCGACCCGAAGATCCTCGACCTGGGCGCGGATTTTTACGACCCCGTCGAGGCCGCGGAATTCCCGCAATGCACGCCGCGCTTCCTCAACGACCGCTGGGCGGAGCGGGTCGGGCTCGAGCTGGAGCCGGAGTCGTGGGTTCGGCACTTCTGCCGCTTCGCGCCCCTGCCCCAAAACCTGACGCAGCCGCTGGCGCTGCGCTACCACGGCCACCAGTTCCGGGTGTACAATCCCGACATCGGCGACGGGCGTGGGTTCACCTTTGCCCAGCTTCGAGATGAGTCGTTGTGGCGCGCCCATCCAAGCCAACCGTGGCGCGCTGGCCGCCTGCTTGACCTCGGCACCAAGGGATCGGGACAGACGCCGTACAGCCGGCATGCCGACGGCCGGCTGACGCTGAAGGGTGGGGTCCGAGAAGTTCTCGCGACCGAGATGCTCGAGGCCCTCGGGGTCAACACGTCGAAAAGCTTCGCCTTGTTCGAGACCGGAGAGGAACTGGAGCGCGGCGACGAGCCCTCGCCGACCCGCTCGTCAGTGCTGACCCGGCTCAGCCACGGCCACATCCGCATCGGCACGTTCCAGCGGCTCGCCTTCTTCCGCGATGAAGGCAGCATCCGGAAGCTCGTCGGCTACTGCCTCCAGCATCTCTACGCCGAGGCGCCGGTTGCCGACAACGGCGAGAACGCGCTGAGATTGTTCGACCTGGTCAGCCAGGCGACGTCGACGCTCGCCGCATCCTACCTCGCCGCGGGCTTCGTCCACGGCGTGCTCAACAGCGACAATATCAACATGACGGGCGAGAGCTTCGATTACGGCCCGTGGCGGTTCACTCCCGATTGGGATCCGGCCTTCACAGCAGCCTATTTCGATCATTACGGCCTCTATTCCTTCGGCCGGCAGCCCGAAGCGATCCAGTGGGACCTAGCGCAGCTCGCCGGCGCGCTGTCGCTGGTCGCCGAGGCCTCGCCGCTGTCCGAAATGCTCGGCGCGTGGAGCGGGCGGTTCGAGGAATCGCTGGTCGCGGCGATGTGCGGCCGGCTCGGCGTCGAGGCGGATCGGGACGTCGCCGCCCGGCTGCTCGAGGCCCTGGCGACGCGCGAGGCGAACATCGACCGCGTCTTCTTTGACTGGCGCGGCGGGCGTGATCCCGGCACCGGCGCATATCGGTCCGATCCGTTCCGGGCCCTTGCGAAGGCGCTCGAAGGCCGCGAGCGGCCGCCCTCGCACCCCTATTGGTCCGATCCAGAGCCGTGCTCAATGCATATCGAGGAGGTCGAGGCGATCTGGTCGGCGATCGCCGAGCGCGATGACTGGCGGCCATTCAACGACAAGGTTGCAGCCGTCCGCCGAATGGGCGAAGCGATGGTCCAGGATGCACCGGAAGACTGACGAGCGCATGGCGGACATGAAGGCCCAGCCCAAGGAGTCCGAGCTCGTCTCGACCGATCCGGCGACCGGCGAAGTCGTTTGGTCGGGCCCGGTCGGCGATGCCGGCGCGGAGGTCGCGGCGGCGCGCGGGGCCTGGGCCGGTTGGGCGGCGCACTCGGTCGCCTACCGGGTCGAGGCCGTCCGCCGCTTCGCCAACGTCGTGAGAAGGCGCGAGCAGGACTTCGCCGAGCTGATCGCGCGGGAAACGGGCAAGCCGTTCTGGGAAGCGCGCACCGAGGTCGCCGCGGTCGTCAACAAGGTTGAAATTTCGATCGAGGCCTATGCCGAGCGGACTCCCCAGCGCAAGCTCGAGGCCGCGCTCGGCAATCGCGTGGCCGTGCGCCACAAGCCCCATGGCGTGCTGGCCGTTCTCGGGCCCTACAATTTCCCCGCGCACCTTCCCAACGGCCACATCGTCCCGGCGCTGATCGCCGGCAACGCCGTGGTGTTCAAGTCGTCGGAAAAGACGCCGGCGGTGGGCGCGATGCTGGTCGACTGTTTCCATGAAGCCGGGATTCCGGATGGCGTGCTTCGCCTGCTGGTCGGCGGCCCGGAGCAGGGCAAGGCGCTGGCATCCGAGCCCGGCATCGACGGCCTGCTCTTCACCGGGTCGGCGCGCGCGGGCATGTCGCTCCACCGCCAGTTCGCCGAAACCCCGCACAAGATTCTCGCGCTCGAGCTCGGTGGCAATAACCCGCTCGTCGTGTGGCAGGCGAAGGATATCGACGCGGCCGCGGCGATCGTGGTCCAGTCGGCCTACCTTTCCGCCGGCCAGCGCTGCACCGCGGCGCGGCGACTCATCATCGAGGAGGGCAAGGCGGAGCAATTGCTGGAGGCGATCCAGGGACTGGTCGATCGCATCATCGTCGATCATCCCTTCGCCGACCCGCAGCCCTTCATGGGTCCGGTGATCGACCTTGCGGCGGCCGATCACGTCCAAGAGCAATGGCTCACCCTGATGATGAAGGGCGGCAAGCCGCTGAAGCGGCTCGACCGCCCGTACGAGGAGCGGCCCTATCTGACGCCCGCGCTGATCGACGTCACCGACGCCAAGGACCGCCCCGACGAGGAGATCTTCGGGCCAGTGCTGCAGGTCATCCGCGTCAAGGACTTCGACGCCGCGATCGACGAAGCGAACAATAGCCGCTTCGGCCTCGCCGCAAGCCTGGTCGGCGGCACGCCCGAGCTGTACGACAAGTTCTGGGCCAACGTGCGGGCCGGGGTGATCAACTGGAACAAGCCGACCAACGGCGCGCCCTCGAACGCCCCGTTCGGCGGGATCGGCCTTAGCGGCAATCATCGGCCGAGCGCCTTCTACGCGGCTGATTATGCGGCCTATCCGGTCACCAGCAGCGAATCCGAAACCGCGCGCGCGTCGATCGGTGAGGGGCTCCGCGATCCGAACATGATCGAGGACTGACCTTTCTATTCCGTGGATCGCTTTGGCCGCTCGCCGCGTTCAAGCTGGCCATGAGTAAGAGTAACCGGTTCGGCGCGGCCCTCGCCCTCGCCCTGTGCACCACAGCTTTCGCCGCCTGCTCGCAAGGCGGCTCCTCGGACCAAGGCGCGGCCGCCGGCCAGTCGGGCATCATCCTCGACGGCAAGGCGGAGCAGCAAATCCGCGAGGCGATTGCGCAGGCGCCCGCGCATGGGCTCAAGCCCGACCTGTTCCTGAAGGGCGGCGAGCAAGGGGAAGCGCTGGTCCAGGCCGCGCTCAAATATGCGGCGGCGCTGGCCAACGGCTATTCCGACCCGAAGAAGCTGTTCGAAGTCTATACGATCCCGCGGTCGAACACGGACGTGCGCGCCGGCCTGCGGCAGGCGCTGCAGAACGGGAACGTCGGGGAATGGCTCAATTCGCTGCCGCCGCAGACGGCCGAATATAAGGCGCTGAGCCAGGCTTTCGTTCACTATGCCAAGCAGGCGGGCCAGGCGGGGCAGCAGGACATCCCGGCGGACAAGCCGATCAAGCCCGGCGCCCGCGACGAGCGCATTCCGGCAATCGTCGCCGTGCTTCGCTCGGGCGGTTATCTTCCGGAAGCGCCGGCACAAGGATCGTCTCAGCAGGGCGAAGCCGCGCCGTCCACGACCTACACGCCGGAGCTGGTCGCTGCGGTCAAGCAGTTCCAGGCGGACTCGGGGACGAAGCCCGATGGCGTGCTCGGCAAGGACACGATCGAGGCGCTCAGCACCGGGCCCGCCCAGCGCGCGCGCCAGCTCGCGGTGGCGATGGAGCGGCTGCGCTGGCTGCCGCGCAATCCGCCGCCGACCCGGATCGACGTCAACACGGCCGCGACGGTTCTCGATTACTGGCGCGACGGCCGGCACGTCGATCGTCGCAAGGTCGTCGCCGGCGAAGCCGAAACTCCGACGCCGCAGCTGCAATCGCCCTTGTACCGGCTGGTGGCGAAGCCGACCTGGACGGTTCCCAAGGGGATCGGCGAGAAGGAGCTTGCGACGAAGAGCGCGGCGTGGCTGCGCCAGAACGAGTTCGTCATGAAGGACGGCCAATATGTCCAGCAATCGGGCCCGAAGAATTCGCTCGGCCTGGTGAAGCTCGACCTCAAGAACGACCAGGCGATCTACCTCCACGACACGCCGGCCAAGGCGCTGTTCACTCAGGATGAGCGCCACCGTAGCCACGGCTGCGTGCGGGTCGAAAATGCGGTCCAGTTCGCGACCTCGCTCGCGCAGCAGGAGGGGGTGCTCGAGCAATTCCAAAAAGCGATGCAGAAGGACGACCAGGGATTCATCGAGCTGCCCCGGGAGATTCCCGTGCGGCTGCTGTACCAGACCGCATTCTGGGACGGGTCGCGGATCCAGTTCCGGCCGGACCTCTACGGCTGGGACGAGAATATCGCGAAGGCGCTCGAGCTCGCGCCCGGTCCGCCGCGCAAGATCGAGCAGCCGCAGAGCAGCGACGAGGACGTCGGGCCATAGCCTCGCCGGTTGATGCTGCAGCGCGGCATCGCTAACCGCGCTTCTGGATGAACGAGCTTCCCAAGACCTTCGAGCCCAAGGCGATCGAGGAGCGCTGGTACGCGCACTGGGAATCGCGCGGCCTGTTCCGGCCCGACCGCGGCGACGCCGAGCCGTGGACGATCGTCATGCCGCCGCCCAACGTCACCGGCTCGCTGCACATCGGCCACGCGCTCGACAACACGCTGCAGGACGTGCTCACCCGCCGCGAGCGGATGCGTGGGCGTGACGCGCTGTGGGTGGTGGGGACAGACCACGCGGGGATCGCGACCCAGATGGTGGTCGAGCGCAACCTCGAAAGCCAGGGGATCAAGCGCGCCGAGATCGGCCGCGAGGCCTTCCTCGAGCATGTCTGGGAATGGAAGGCGCAGTCGGGCGGGGCGATCACGCGCCAGCTCCGCCGCCTCGGCGCGTCGTGCGACTGGCGCCACGAGCGCTTCACCATGGACGAGGGCTTCTCGAAGGCCGTGATCAAGGTCTTCGTCGAGCTTTACCGGCGCGGCCTGCTTTATCGCGCCAAGCGGCTGGTGAACTGGGACCCCAAGTTCCAGACCGCGATCAGCGATCTCGAGGTCGAGAACCGCGAAGTCCAGGGCCACATGTGGCACTTCAAATATCCGCTCGCCGGCGGGGAGACCTATACGTACGTCGAGCGGGACTCGGACGGTAAGGTCATCTTCGAGGAAGAGCGCGATTACATCTCGATCGCGACGACGCGGCCGGAGACAATGCTCGGCGACGGCGCGGTCGCGGTCCACCCGGACGATGTTCGTTACGCCCCGATCGTCGGCAAGCTTTGCGAAATCCCGGTGGGTCCGAAGGAACACCGCCGCCTGATCCCGATCATCACCGACGATTATCCCGATCCCAATTTCGGATCGGGCGCGGTCAAGATCACCGGCGCGCACGACCTCAACGATTATGGCGTGGCGCAGCGCAACGGCATCCCGATGTACCGGCTGATGGACGGGCGCGCGCATATGCGCAGCGACGGCCCGTCCTACGTCGAATCCGCCGCGCGCGCCGTGGAGATCGCTCGCGGCGCGCAGGCGAGCGCCGAGGAAATCGATGCGCTCAACCTCGTGCCCGAGGCCTACCGCGGGCTCGACCGCTACGACGCGCGCAAGGCCGTGGTCGCCGACATCGATTCCGAAGGCCTGATGATCAAGGCCGAGGACAAGCCGATCATGCAGCCGTTCGGCGACCGCTCCGGGCTGGTGATCGAGCCGATGCTGACCGACCAATGGTATGTCGACGCGGAAACGCTCGCCAAGCCGGCGATCGACGCGGTGCGCTCCGGCGACATCGCGGTCGTTCCGGAGACGTGGAAGAAGACCTGGTTCAACTGGCTGGAGAACATCCAGCCATGGTGCGTGTCACGGCAGTTGTGGTGGGGCCATCGTATCCCGGCGTGGTTCGACGATGCCGGCAACGTTTTCGTTGCTGAAACTTTTGAAGAGGCGCAACAGCAGGCAGGACAAGACGCAACGCTGCGTCAGGACGAGGATGTCCTCGACACTTGGTTCTCCTCAGCCCTGTGGCCATTCGCCACGCTCGGCTGGCCGGAGCAGACCGAGGATTTGAAGCGCCATTACCCCAACGACGTGCTCATTTCGGGGTTCGACATCATCTTCTTCTGGGACGCGCGCATGGCGATGCAGGGCTTCGAGTTCATGGGCGAAAAGCCGTGGAAGACGCTCTACCTCCACGGCCTGGTCCGCGATGCGCACGGGCAGAAGATGTCCAAGTCGAAGGGCAACACCGTCGACCCGCTCGGCCTCGTCGACAAATATGGCGCGGACGCATTGCGCTTCACTTTGGCGGCGATGGAAAGCCAGGGCCGCGACATCAAGCTCGATGAGAGACGCGTCGAGGGATACCGCAACTTCGCGACCAAGCTGTGGAACGCCGCGCGTTTTTTGCAAATGAACGGCGTCGGCGCGTCGCAAAGCATCGCCGCGCCCGAGGCGGAGCTGCCGGTCAACCGCTGGATCATCGGCGAGGTGGTCGAGACACTGGGAAAACTCGACAAGGCCTTCGACGAGCTGCGCTTCGACGGCATGGCCGACGCCATCTATCATTTCGTCTGGGGCACGTTCTGCGACTGGTACGTCGAGCTGATCAAGAGCGCGTTCGACGAGGAGACCAAGCGCGTCGCAGCCTGGGCGTTCGACCAGATCCTGGTGATGCTGCATCCCTTGATGCCGTTCATCACGGAAGAGCTGTGGTCGAAGATGGGCGAGCGGCCGTACGCGCTGATCGTCGCCAAGTGGCCGGAGCCGCGGGCTGAGGTCGATGCGCGCGCCAAGGCGGAAATCGATGCTTTGGTCGCGGTGATCGCCGAGGCCCGCACTCTGCGCGCCGAACTCAATATCCCGTGGAGCGCGACGCTGACGCCGCACGTCATCGGCAACGCGTCATTGGTCGAGCGGCTCGGCCAGGACGCCTCGACGCTGGCACGCATGGCGAAGCTTGCCGCGGCCGTCGACGCCGACGCCGCTCCGCCCCACTCCGCTCAGGTCGTGGTGAACGGAACGACGATCGCATTCCCGCTGGGCGAGGCAATCGACCTCGATGCGGAGCGGGCGCGCTTGTCGAAGACCGCGGAATCCGCCGAAAAAGAGCGCGACAGCCTCGCCGCACGGCTCGCCAACCCCAACTTCACCGAGCGCGCCAAGCCGGAGGCGGTCGAGAAGGCCCGCGCAGACCACGAAGCCAAGGCCGCCGAGGCCGAGCGCCTCCGCGCCGCGTTAAAGCGGTTGGGCTAGCACTGTTCCCCGGCGCAGGCTGGGGCCCAGGGTGCTGCGGAGCAGCGCTTTCGCGCTGTCTGGACCCCGGCCTTCGCCGGGTAACGAGGAGTGCGAATGGCGGATGCAGCGACGAGAAGCCCCAACCGCCGCGACCTGACCGTCGGCCCGATCGCCCCGACCCTCCTCGCCTTCGCGCTGCCGACGCTCGGCTCGTCGGCCCTGCAATCGCTCAACGGGTCGATCACCGCCATCTGGGTCGGCAACTTCCTCGGCGAGGAGGCGATCGCCGCGACCGCCAACGGCAACCTCGTCATGTTCATGCTGAACGCCTTCGTGTTCGGCTTCGGCATGGCTTCCACCATCCTTATCGGCCAGGCGTTCGGAGCCCGCGACGTGGACGGCGCGCGCCGGGTGGCGGGGACCGCGATCGCGACGTTCGTCAGCGTCTCGGTGCTGGTGGCGGCCGGCGGCTGGTTTTTCGCTCCGGGCTTGTTGCGCCTCCTCGGGACGCCCGGCGAGGCGATGCCGTTGGCGCTCTCCTACCTTCGAATCGTGTTCGCCGGAATGCCGCCGATGCTGATGCTGACGATGCTGATGATGGCCCTCCGGGGCAGCGGCGATTCGATGACCCCGTTGTGGTTCATGGGGCTGAGCGTGCTCCTCTCGGCCGCGCTCAATCCGATCTTCATCCTCGGGATTGGTCCCGCGCCCGAACTCGGGATCGCCGGCTCGGGGCTGGCGATGGCGCTCGCCAACTACCTTAGCCTCGCGGCGATGGTCGCCTACATCTATGCCCGCGACCTGCCGCTTCGGCTTCGCGGGGGCGAGCTTCGCTATTTGCGTCCCGACATGCCGCTGTTGCGGGTGATCGTCGTCAAGGGCTTTCCGATGGGCCTGCAGATGATCGTCATCACCACCTCGGCGCTGACGATGATGGGCCTGGTCAACCGCGAAGGCGTTCAGGTCACCGCCGCCTACGGCGTCACCCAGCAATTGTGGACCTATGTGCAGATGCCGGCGATGGCGCTCGGCGCCGCGGTCAGCGCGATGGCGGCGCAGAATATCGGCGCCGGCAACTGGCACCGTGTGTCTCGGATCACGCGCGCGGGGGTCGCCTTCAACCTGGTGCTCACCGGGTCGCTCATCGCCGCCCTGACGCTCCTCGACCGTCACCTCCTGGCCCTGTTCCTCGGCTACGGCAGTCCGGCGATCCCGATCGCCGAAAACATCGTCCTGGTGGGCACCTGGGGCTTCCTGTTCTTCGGCATCAGCCTGGTGCTGTTCGGCACGGTTCGCGCCAATGGCCAGGTGGTGGGACCGCTGATCATCCTGTTCATTTCCATGTACCCGGTCCGGCTCGGCTTCGCTTTCGGCCTCAGGGACACGCTCGGCCTCGACGCCCTGTGGCTCAGCTTCCCGGCCGGCATGGTCGCGACCAGCGTCATGGCAATCGGTCTTTACCTGCACGGCGGCTGGCGAAAGAGCCGCATGGCGCCTCCGAGGGTTCTCGACGAAACCGAGTGCCGCGAGCATGCGGAGTCGGTGAGGGAGCCCGGCGGGGCGCTCAATCCGGCGCTCTAGCCTGCTGATTTTCTCGGGGCGCGGCGACGTACACCGCCTGCGGCACCGCCCATGCCTCGAACGGGGTTTCCGGCCCAAGCTCGCCATCAATCGAAACCCGCATCCGCGGCCTGGTCTCGATCCGAAGGCGCGGAGCGTGGATCTCGCGGACCGCGTCCCGCCGGCGCGGATGCTTGAGCGCGCTTGTGATGTAGCTCAGCGCGAGCCCTGCCAGGCTGCGGCCCTCGACCGCCTGAAGGACGATCTCGCCGCTCTCGAGGTCCGCGCTCTCGATCAGCTCGAGCCCGCCGTGGAAGCGTCCGTTCGCGATCCGGGCTTCCGTCGCCCACAGCCGGTGCGTGGCCATGCCGTCGTGAACGATCAGCCGGAACGCGGTAAAGCTTGCCGCCGACCAGCCGGCCCAAAGCAGGTAACCGAGCCGCCCGAGGCTGCGCTTCAGCGCTTGGGGAACGGTCTCGGCGACGACGGGGGCAAGGCCGAGGGCCGCGTTGTTCAGGAAGTAATCGCCGTCGATCGCGGCGAGATCGATCCGCCGCGCCTCGCCGTTGGCGATGACGTCGATCGCGCCGTCGAGGTCGAGCGGGACGTCGAGGGTTCTCGCGAAGCTGTTCGCGGTCCCCAGCGGCAGCAGCGCGAACACGCTTTCCTTGCCGAGAAAATGGTCGACGGTACGCGAAAGCGATCCGTCTCCCCCGCCGACGATCACCATCGGGGCGGCGTCAATCGCGGCCCGGACTTCGCCCTGAAGCGCGTCGGGGTTTTCGACCGCACGCGCGGCAATCAAGTCGACGCCCGCCGCGGTCAGCTTGTCCCGCGCCGCGGCGAAGGCATCCGCGCCTGTGCGGCTCGCGGTGTTGACGATCAGGATTGCTTCTCGAGGCAATTGGCGCATTGCGCCTGCAATGCGCGAGCGGCCGCTTCTTTCCGCCAGCCTGCCGCGCTAGAGGCATCGGCATGAGCAGTTTCCCCGCCCTTCGCATGCGCCGCGGCCGCTCCAGCCCGTGGATGCGGGCGATGCTTGCCGAGCACCGGCTGCACCCCTCGGACTTCATCTGGCCGCTGTTCGTGTGCGAAGGCTCGGACTGCGAGGAGCCGATCGGCTCGCTTCCGGGCGTCAACCGGCTCAGCGTCGACAAGCTTCCGGGCCAAGTCCGCCTGGGCGCGAAGCTCGGCATCCCGTGCGTGGCGCTGTTTCCCAATACGCCCGGCGACCTCAGGACCGAGGACGCCCGCGAGGCGCTCAATCCCGACAATCTCATCTGCCGGGCGATCAAGGCGATCAAGGACGCGGTCCCGGAGGTCGGCGTGCTGACCGACGTCGCGCTCGATCCCTACACGGCCCACGGGCACGACGGGCTCACCGACGAAGCCGGCAACGTCGTGAACGACGATACGGTCAGCGTGCTTGCTGACCAGGCACTGGTGCAGGCCGAAGCGGGAGCGGATATCGTCGCGCCGTCGGACATGATGGACGGACGCGTGGCCGCGATCCGCTCGGCCCTGGAAGGCGCCGGTCACCACAATGTTGCGATCATGGCCTATGCGGCGAAATATGCTTCCGCCTTCTACGGGCCGTTCCGCGAGGCGGTCGGCTCCCTTGGTCGGCTCAAGGGCGACAAGCGCGGCTACCAGATGGACCCGGCGAACGTCGCCGAGGCGCTGCGCGAAGTCGAGCTCGACCTCGCGGAGGGCGCGGACTTCGTCATGGTCAAGCCGGGCCTTCCCTATCTCGACGTGCTCGCGCGGGTGAAGGATGCCTTTGGCGTGCCGACCTTCGCGTACCAGGTGAGCGGCGAATATGCGATGATCGAGGCCGCCGCCGCGGCCGGCGCGGGCGATCGCGACGCATTGATCCTCGAGACCCTGCTCGGCTTCAAGCGGGCGGGGGCCACCGGTGTCCTCACCTATCACGCGCTCGCCGCCGCGCGGCTGATCGCCGGATGATCGAAGGGCTGCGCGAGCGGATCGAAGGCCTGCGCGCGCAGACCCGGCCACTGGAGCCGGGCTCGGACGAGCGCGCGCGGCTCGGCGGCCAGGTCCTCGACCACGCGCTGGAGTTTCTCGACCGGGTCGAAAGCGCCCCCAGCCTGCGGCCGGCAGCCGAGCTGTTCGGCGAGCGGCTCGACCCCGAGTTCATTGAGACGGGCCGGGACCCGGCGTCGGTGCTTGATCACGTCCGCGCCTGCATCGAGAATCCGGGGATCGCGACGACGTCGCCGCGGTTCATGGGCTACATTCCGGGCGGCGGGCTGTTCCATTCCGCGCTCGGCGACCTGCTCGCGGCGGCTGCGAACAAATATTCGGGCTTCGCGCCGGCTGCCCCGGGCGCTGTGCGGGTCGAAAATGCGTGCACGCGCTGGCTCGCCGAAGTCATCGGCTATCCGGCGGAGGCCGCCGGCACCCTGACCTCGGGCGGTAGCCTCGCCAACCTGACGGCGGTCGTCGCGGCGCGCGAGGCACGCGACAGCGACGGCGGCGGCGCAGTTTATCTAACCCGGTTCGCCCACCATTGCGTGGACAAGGCGCTTCACATCGCCGGGCGAGGCCGATCCCCGCGACGCGTGATCGCGACCGACGTGGGATATCGCATGTCGGTCGCCGCGCTCGAACAAGCGCTCGAGGAGGACCGGCGCGACGGCGTTCGCCCTTGGCTAGTCGTCGCCTCGGCCGGCACGGTCGACACCGGAGCGATCGATCCGCTGCCCGAAATCGCCGAACTGTGCCGGGCCTATGGCGCCTGGTTTCACGTCGACGGGGCTTATGGCGGGCTCTTCGCTTTGTGCGACGAAGGCCGTGAGAAACTCGCCGGAATCGAGCAGGCCGACAGCGTCGCGCTCGATCCGCACAAGACCTTGTTCCTGCCGTACGGGACGGGCGCGGTGGTGGTTCGCGACGGCAGGCATCTGCTCGAGGCGTTCAGCGCCAGCGCCGATTATATCGAGCCGTTCGCCGAGACCGATGTCGGCCCGTCTCCGGCCGACCTGTCGCCCGAGCTGACGCGGCATTTCCGGGCGATGCGGCTGTGGCTGCCGCTGCAGCTCGCCGGCGTCGGCGCATTCCGCGCCGCGCAGGCCGAGAAGCTTGCGCTCGCCCGTTATTTCCACGCCCGGTTGTCGCAGATGGATGGCTGGGACGCCGGCCCACCGCCCGACCTGTCGGTCGTCGCGTTCCGTTATCGCCCGAAACACGGCGATGCCGACGAATTCAACCAGCGGCTGATCCGCCACGTTCAGGACGAGGGGAGGGTGATGTTGAGCGGGACGCGGATCGACGGCGCCTTCCATCTGCGCTGCGCGATCCTGTGCTTCCGTACGCATCTCGAGCATGTGGACGAGGCAGTGGATGCGCTCGCCCGCGCAGTCGCGGCGCTTGATGGCTGAGACCGTCGCCGAGACCGAGCGACTGGCCCTCCGAACCTGGGACCCGGCCGACCGCGCCGAATATGCCCGGCACCTCAATACGTCGGCTGTCACCCGCCACCTCGGTGGCGTGCAGAGCGACGAGGAGCTCGCCGCCGCTTTTGACCGGCTCGAGCGCTACCAGCGCGAACACGGTCACACCTTCTGGGTGGTCGAGCGCAAGAGCGACGGCGCCGTGCTCGGTTTCTGCGGACTCAAAGTGGCGGACGTCCTGGGGTCGCCGGTCGACGGCGAGATCGAGATCGGCTGGCGGCTGCGGGAGGATGCCTGGGGGCAGGGCTATGCTAAGGAGGCGGCGGAAGCGGCGCTCGACTGGGCCTGGGCCAATCTTGGCGTCGAGCGCGTCGTGGCCTTCACCATTCCCATCAACACGGAAAGCCGCCGGCTGATGGAGCGGCTCGGCATGGTTCGCCGGCCCGACCTGGATTTCGCCCATCCGGCCTTTGCATCCGGCCATCCGTTGAGCCAGCATGTCACCTACGTTGCCGAGCGTCCGCGGCGTTAACCCAAAGGGCATCGTCGGCCGCTAAGCGTGCGCGCGGCAGGAGGGGACTGATGGTCGCAGTGGCAGGAAGGACGGACAGCGGCGGCCGGGCAGGCAGAGCCCGGTTCGTCGCGACCATCTTCGTCGGTTCGTTCCTGTTGTTTCTGGTCCAGCCGATGATCGCCCGCATGGCGCTGCCGCGGCTCGGCGGAGCGCCGAGCGTGTGGAATTCGGCGATGCTGGTCTACCAGGCGCTGCTTCTCGCCGGCTATGCCTACGCCCATTGGCTCGGCCGCTTCGCTCCGCCCCGGCAGGCCCTGATCCATCTCGTCCTGCTCGCCATTGCCGCGCTGACTTTGCCGATCGGGCTGATGTCGGCCATGCCGCCCCCCGACGCCAATCCCTTCTTGTGGGTCCCGTGGCTGCTGCTGGCATCCATCGGCCCCTTGTTCTTCGTCGTGTCCGCCCAGGCGCCGCTGCTGCAGCGCTGGTTCGCCATGTCGGAAGGCGCGGATCCCTACCCGCTCTACGCGGCGTCGAACCTGGGCAGCTTCGGCGGCCTGATTGCTTACCCGCTGATCGTCGAGCCACTGATCGGAGTGAGCGAGCAGCGCTGGCTATGGAGCGTTGGATACGGTCTGCTCATGTTGCTGGTCGTCGCCTGCGCGATCGCTCTGCCGCGTTCGGCCGCGCCCGCTGGCGGCCGCGAGGAGCGCGGTGCGCCACTGGACTGGCGGCAGATCGGACGGTGGGTCCTGCTCGCGGCCGTCCCCTCTGGCCTGATCCTCTCGACGACGCTGCACATCACGACCGATCTCGTGGCCATGCCCCTGCTGTGGGTGCTGCCGCTGGCGGCCTACCTGTTGAGCTTCACGGTGGCCTTCGCCTCGTGGCGGACGCCCGCCAACAGCATGCGGCGCCTCGCTCCGCTGATCCTGCTGCTCGCCTGCTTCGCCATCTTCGTGAATCAGAATTGGCTGGCACTGCTGTTCTGCGCGATCTCCATCCTCAACCTATTCACCGTCGGAGTCGCGCTCCACAGCCGCTTGTTCGAAACGCGTCCGCCGGCGCGGCAGCTGACCCTATTCTACCTCGCGCTGTCGGTCGGCGGCGTCCTCGGCGGGATTTTCTGCGCGCTGATCGCGCCGCTGATCTTCGACTGGACCTACGAACATCTCATCCTGCTCGTCGCCGCCGCGTGGCTGATGCGCAGCGACAGCCCGTTCGGCCCGATCGCTAACTTGTGGGACAATAGCGCGCTGGCCCGGCGCGTCACGATCGCTGGAATTGCGATCGTCATGGTCCTCGCCGCAGGTTCGGAGGATTTTTTCGGATTGCTGCCCGACAGCGACGTCACTCGCTTTGCGACGCTGGCCATCCTCGCCATCGCCATCACGTCGATCGGCAACCGCGCCTTGTTCACCGTCTCGACCGCGGGCCTGCTGATCGCCGCGGGCGGCTGGGACCAACTCGAGCTCAGCGCGACGCCCGGCAAGACCACGCGCAGCTTCTTCGGGATCTATTCGATCCGTCCCAGCGGCGACGACGCGCGCATGCTGGTCCATGGCACGACCGTCCACGGAATCCAGAATCTCGGCTCTCCCGACCGCGAGCGGATAGAGACCAGCTATTATGCGCCGCGGTCGGGGGTGGGCCTCGCGATGCAGGCCACGCCGCAGCTGTTCGGCCCCAATGCCCGGATCGATGTCGTTGGCCTCGGCGCCGGGACGCTCGCTTGTTACGCCCGGCCCGGCGAGCGCTGGACCTTCTACGAGATCGATCCGGCAATCGTCCGCATCGCCCGCGATCCGGCCAAGTTCACCTTCCTTTCGCGCTGCCTGCCGGACGTTCCGATCGAGATCGGCGACGCGCGCCTGACGCTCGCGCGAGCCGAGGCCGCGGGCGCCGACCTGCTCGTCGTCGACGCCTTCTCGTCGGACGCGATCCCGATCCATTTGCTGACCCGCGAAGCGCTCGGCGTCTATGGCCGGCGGCTGTCATCCAGCGGGCTCCTGCTGATCCACATCAGCAACCGCTTCCTCAATCTCCGTCCGGTCGTCGCGGCCAATGCGCAGGTGGCCGGCTGGCACGGCGCTGCGCGCTCGCACAAGCCGTCAGCGGAAGGTCGCGCGCTGCACGAAACCGAATCCGAATGGATCGCTCTGTCGCGCAGCCCGCAGGTGCTTGGGCGGCTGATCGGCGGCAATCCGGGATGGGAGGCGCTCGAGCCCCAGCCGGGATTCGCGCCCTGGTCGGACGATTATGCCTCGGTGCTGCCTTTGTTCACCTGGGGGCCCTAGCCACCGAGCCTCCGCTGGATCTTAGCGATCGTCTCGGCCTGACGCCGGTCGATCGCGCCGACGTCCGCGGCCGCGGCCTTGATCGCCTCGAGGTCGTTGGGTGCCAACCCGCCTTGCGCTTGGAGTTTATCCGCCCCGAGCGCGTCGATCTCGCCCAGCGCGAGCGCGGTCGGGCTGCGCGCGGCGATGGCCGCCGACAGCGCTTCCTGTGCCGCGATCCAGCTCTCGCTCTGCCGCTCTCCGGCGGCCGCGGCGAGACGCTCGGCCGTTTCGACCGCGGGCCGGAACGCCGCGTCCCCGGATCGCGCCAGGCCGACCAGTTCGGCCAGCCGGCTCGCGAGCGCCGGGCGGACCGGGCGGTCGTTGATCGGGCGGACGACCGGGAGGCGGGGATCGATCGCTTCGGCCGCGCGCGGCAGGAGCGACGGCGGTGCGACCGGCCCGGCGCAGGCAGCGAGCACGGTGAGGATCGGCAATGCGAGAAGCGTGCGCGTCGGCATCGCCCGGATTTCTAGAAGCGGGCGGCGGGAGTGACAATGAAAAGGAATGGCGCGCCCGAAAGGATTCGAACCCCCGCGGCCGGATGGCCGCCGAGCCAACGACCAGAGGTTCGATCGCGCGGTGACGGTGGAGAATGGCGCGCCCGAAAGGATTCGAACCTCTGACCCCCAGATTCGTAGTCTGGTGCTCTATCCAGCTGAGCTACGGGCGCGCGGGATGCCGGAAACGGCAGGCGCGCGACATAGGGGGACGATCAGGCGCGCGCAACCCTTGGATGCGCGTCGTGCCGGGACTCGGGTTGGTCGGTCAGGCGCTGATCGCGGCAGGGCTGTCGCTGGCGCTGGCGTTCGCCCGTTCGGCGAAGTCGTGGGCTAGCTTGGCATGCCAGGCTCGGGCTTGTTCGGTAATCGCGCGCTGCGCCTTCATCCGTTCCTCGACCGCCCTCCGGGCGTAATAGCGCGCGTTCGACTCCATTGCCTGTCCCCCAGCACCAGCCGCTCACCGGGCAGCCGTAGGAGGCTGCCGCCAAGGACACCTTGACCCGCAACTGGCTAACGAATGGTTACTATCCACAGCGCCCTCCCCGTCTGTCCCGCTGCGGCACAGCCCCGGCCGCAAAGGTGACAGCAGACGCCGATAAGCGAACCATCGATGAAACTGAACGACTCGCCGCTCGTTGGAGGCAGCAAATGGCAAGGACACTCACAATGTTGAAGTCGACCCAGGCCCGCTCACGCGCGTTCAACCCGAGCGCCCGGGGATATCATGCCGTCTATCACGACGGCGAAGTCAACCATTGCCCCGGTTGCGGCCGTACTCACTGGATCATCGGCCGGGTCTCGGCCGAATGCGCCTTCTGCTCGACCGCGCTTCCGTTGAAGGAAGCGCTCACGCAGGGTCCGGCGGCCACTCCGGTGTTCTGGAGCGGTTCGCGCCGCAATTACGCCGACCTCGCCGCCTAGGCGTTAAATATCCAGTATCGGCAAAGCGTTGGCGGGTGTATGCTGGCCCGCATGATAAGGTTGCTCTGTTTCATCGTGGCCGCTGCCCTCGCCTCGCCGGCGTTCGCCGGCGCGTCCAGTTTCACGCTGACCAACGGCGTCGGCGGCGCTTTGTCGGACCTGTCGATCCGCCGCTCGGGGACGAACGATTGGAAGCCGCTGAGTCAGGGACCTGGCGGCGTGGTCCAGTTCAGCGATCCCGATTGCGCCTTCGATCTCCGCGCGACCGTTTCGGGGGTCGGCCCCGTGACCTGGACGGGCGTCAATCTGTGCGGCGCGAAAGGCGTGACCTTGAAGCGGTCCGCAGCGGCTGGCGCCTGGGTCGATTACGATTGAGCGCTGAGCCGCGCCGGATTGGCGCGCGATAGGGGCCGGCGGCAAGCGCCGGCTTCGGCGGCCTGACTGAATCCAGCAGCTTCGCGCCGGCGAGGAACACGACCCCGGTGCAGGCCAAGGCCAGCATCCAGCCTTCCCACCCCGGGTAAACTTGCAGATAATGCCGGCCGCGCTCGACTGCGCCAAGCGCGATCGCATAGATCACGATCCACGCCTCGAAGCGCGTCTTGATGACGAACAGGCGGCCGAACTTCCGCAACATGCCAAAGCCTCTCAATCCTTAACGCAGGAACGGCTCGCCGGCAGTTTTGAGCCATTTGCGGACTAAGAAACAAGGTTAACGAGCGGTCGGCGGATCGAAAATCGTCCCGTTTCGGGATTCAGGCAAGCTCGGCCAGGTCGAGCGTGTCGAGCAGCGTCGCGCGGGCGGCCTCGACGTCGCGGATCAGCGCGAGCGACTGGAGGTCGGCGTTGGCGATCTCGGCCGGCCAGCGGGTCCGCACGATTTCGGCGATCCGGTCGAGTTTCGCTTCGTCGAGGATGAAGCGCGGGTCGACCGTCGCCGGGTCGGCGACGACGCGCAGGCGCAGGCAGGCCGGGCCGCCGCCGTTGGCCATGGATTGGCGGACGTCGACAATCTCTATCCGGCGGATCGGGCCGTTGCCGGCCAGATGCCGCTCGATCCACGACCAGACGCTCGGCGTTTCGCGGCATTCGGTCGGCGCCACCAGCGTCGTCTCGCCCTCCGGCGGAGTCACCAGCTGGGCGTTGAACAGATAGGAACCGACGGCGTCGGCGAGCGGCACGTCGGCCTCGGCGACCTCGACATACTCGAATCCCGGGACGAGCGATTGGCAGCGCTCGAGCAGCGGCCCCTTGTCGGCGAACGCCTGCTCATGCGCGAACAGCACGCGTTCGTTGGCGACGGCGACGACGTCGTTGTGAAAGGCGCCGGCGGCGATTGCCGCTTCGGACTGCTCGACGAACATGGTGCGCTCGGGGTCGAGCCGGTGCAGCCGGGCGATGGCCTTGGACGCCTCGATGTGCTGGCGGGCGGGAAACGGCCCGCCGGAAACTCCGTAGACGAAGATTTCCATGCCGCGCTCACCGTGCGACGGCGCGAGCCGCATGTGATTGGCGGCGCCCTCGTCGCCGAACGCCGGCGGGATCGGCTCGTGGACGGCAAAGGCGGCATGCGCGAACGCGACGCGCAGTTGCGCCAAGGTCGCCGGCCATTCGTGGCTGCGGTGCGGCATGGTCTTCAGGTTCGCCAAAGTCAGGTGGCACTTGCCGTCGGCCGTGTCGGGTGCCGGCGAGACAGTGGCGGCGTTCGCGGCCCACATCGCGGAGGCGGACAGCGCATTCGCCGCGAGCGCGGGTTCGGCTTCCTCGATGCTCGTCCCGAGCCTGGCAAGCCACTCGGAATCCGGCCGCGGATGCGGGACGAAAATCCCCTGCGCGAGCCCGAGCGCGAGATTGGCGCGCATCTTGTCGATGCCCTGGAGAGCGGCCGCGCGCGGCTGCGACACCTCGCCCGCGTTGCGCTGGGACGCGAGGTTGCCGAGGCTGAGGCCGGCATAATTGTGGCTCGGGCCGACGATCCCGTCGAAATTGATTTCCCGCAGCATCACTTGGAAACGACGATGATCTCGTCGCCGACCTTAAGACCTAGCAGCTCGGCGGCATCCTGATCGATCCGCACGCGGCCGCGCGCGACCCGTTTGACGAAGCCGCAGCCGGCGCGGAACTCCTTCAGGCGGCCGGCGGCGATCAACGCCTTCTGGCGGCCGCCGTCGCCGATCTCGGCGACCGTCTCGTAGGTGGCTTCGCGAACGGTGCGGATCTGGTCCGTCGGAGCGGTCACGGTCGGGCCACCGTCGAAAATGTCGACGTAGCGATCGTAGGTGAAGCCCTCGGCCTCCAGCATCCGCAGCGCCGCGCGGCCGCTCGGGTGCGGCTGGCCGATGACCGCCTGGGCGCCCTCCGCGAGGAGCGACACGTAGATTGGGGTCTTGGGCATCAGATCGGCGATGAATTTGGTGCCGTGCATCGCGTTGAATTCGTCAGCTTCGGGGAAGCTCATGCCGAAGAAGCGGCCGGCCAGGCCATCCCAGAATGGCGCGTTGCCGGCTTCGTCCATCACCCCGCGGAGCTCGGCGAGGACGCGCGTGCCGAACCGCGCGCGATGGTGCCGGACGAACAGGTAGCGGCTCCGCGCGAGGAGCCCGCCGAGCCCGCCGGCGCGGGCCGTCGGATGAAGGAACAGCCCGCCGACTTCCGAGCATCCTTCCAAATCCGTAGTGAGGCTCAGCATCTGGTTGCGGAAGGTTTTGCCGAGCTCGGGACTCGTCTGGGTGAGGGTGCTCAAATGATAGCTGTAGAAGGGCTGGACCACGCCGACCTGGCCGAAGATCTGGCAGGTGCCCTTGATCGCGCCCGTAGCCGGGTCCTCGAGGACGAACATGTACAGGTCCGCCGCCTGGCTGTCCTCCTCTCGCGCGAACGAGGCGTCCGAGCGGGCGAGCTTTTCGACCAGCGTCCCGCGGTCGGGCGGAAGGTTGGTGAAGCCGCCGCCGGTCAGCTTGGCCATTTTGTAGATTGCGTTGAAATCGTCGCCGCGGGCGGGCCGGACCCGATAATTCATTCACCGCCTCCGGCAAGGCGCGCGATCGTGAGCGCGGACAATTGGGCGCGCTCTTTCAGGCTGTCGACGATCAGATATTCCTCCATGCTGTGGATCTTGCCTCCGCGGACGCCCATCGTGTCGACCACGGGCACGCCGCAAGCGGCGATATTGTTGCCGTCGCACACCCCGCCCGACGGCTGCCAGCCGATCGCCTGGCCGAGATCGGCGCCGGCCTGTCGGACGAGGCCGAACAGCTTCTCCGCTTCGGGAGTAAGCGGCTTCGGCGGCCGGCCAAAGCCGCCGTGGACCTCGATGCGAACATCGCGCTCGGCGGCAATGGCGGCAACCGCGGTGTCGATCAGCTCACGCGCCCGCTGTTCGTCCTCGGGCGTGCGCGGGCGAAGGTTGACTCGAAGGATGGCAAGGTCGGGAACGACGTTGCTCGGGCTTCCGCCCTCGATCCGCGAGGGATTGACGCTGAGTCCGGGGTATCGGCCGGCGGCGAGATGCAGCGCGAGGTCAGCCGCGGCGAGCAAGGCGTTGCGCCCGTCCTCGGGATTGCGCCCGGCATGGGCCGATCGGCCGTGGACGACGATCGCGAAATTGCCGCTGCCCGGCCGCGCGCCGGCGAGCGTTCCGTCGGGCTGCGCCGACGGCTCGTAAGTCAGCGCGGCGCGCTTGCCGCGAGCGGCTCGGGCCAGCAGTCCGGCCGAGGCGGGCGAACCGACTTCCTCGTCGCTGTTGATCACCACTTCATAGCCGAGGCTGCTTGCCAGCGGGCTTTGCTCGATCGCTGTCAAAGCGGCCAGCATTACGGCGATGCCGCCCTTCATGTCCGCGACCCCGGGGCCGCCGAGGACTCCGTCCTCGATCCAGCGCGTGTCCTGGAATTCGTGGTCGACGCCGAACACGGTGTCCATGTGGCCGGTGAGGAGAAGCTGGACCGGCGCGTCGGGCCGGACCGCCAGATGAAGGTGCCGGCCGTGCTCCACGGTAACGGTCCGGCCTGCGGAATCGATGGACTCCACCGGTGCCGGATCGACCAGCCTCGGGTCTCCCGGGAGCGCGGCGAAGGCGTTCGCAAGCAAGCCGGCCATGTCGTTCAGACCGGCGAGGTTTCGCGAGCCGCTATTGACCCGCGCCCACGCCTCGACCTGCGCGAGCATCGGCTCGGCGCCGGCGCGTTCGACAATGTCTTGTTCCGTGGGCAGCACGTCCCCCATGGCATCGGCTCCTAGCCGTGCCGCTGGCGGAAGACCACAGTTCGATCCGCCCTCGAATGGCCAGGCCGCGGCCAGAAAAAGGCCCGCTACGCAAATTGCGGGCGGGCCTTTCTACTCAGGGATTCTTGCGCGGCCCCCAACCGCAGACGACTCGCAAAGGGGTCAGCGAGCCGGTCTGTCCGAAATTCCACGCCACGGATAGCGTCGGCAATTGTCCCGTCGCGCCTGTCCCGAATTGAGACGGAGGGTCGCGGCTAGAAGGCCTCGGCCGGAATGCGCATCAGGCTCTCCGCGCCGGCCTCGATCTTGCGCCGCAAGCCGGTGGACAAAGGCAGCTCCCGCTCGGCGTAGAACCGCGCGGTCGTGAGCTTGGCGTCGTGGAACGGCCGGTCATCCGTGCCGTGGTCGATCGCGCGCTGCGACGCGGCGCCCATCTTCAGCCACATCCAGCCGAGGCTGACCAGCCCCATCAGGTCCATGTAGGCGTAAGCGCCCGCTCCAGCGTTGTTCGGATCCGCCATGCCGTGCTGCGCGAGCCACATCGTCGCGGCCTGCAGATCATTGAGGGCGGGCTCGAGCGCCGCGGCGACCCCCGCCGGATCGCCGGCAGCCTTGGCGTCGGCGATGTCCCGGCCGACCAGGTCGAAAAAGGCGCGCACGGCGCGGCCGCCGTCCTTGGGCAGCTTGCGCCCCACGAGATCCATGGCCTGGATACCGTTCGTGCCTTCGTAAATTTGGGCGATGCGCGCATCCCGAACGAACTGCTCGACGCCATGCTCGCGGATATAGCCGTGCCCGCCGAACACCTGCTGGGCGTGGACCGCCGCGGCGAAACCCTTGTCGGTGCAATAGCCCTTGATCACCGGCGTCAGCAGGCCAAGCAGATCGTCCGCCTGCTGGCGCTCGGCTTCGTCGGGGGACCGGCGCAGGAGATCGACCTGGAGCGAGCCCCACAGGCACAGCGCGCGCCCGCCCTCGTTCCACGCCTTGGCTTCCATCAGCATGCGCCTCACGTCGGGGTGGACGATGATCGGGTCGGCCTTGGCATTGGCGTCGCGGTCACCTTCCTTGAGCGCGCGGCTTTGCCGGCGCTCCTTCGCATAGGTGGCCGCGTTCTGGTACGCGACTTCGCCCTGCGCGAGGCCCTGGAGGCCGACGCCGAGACGCGCGGCGTTCATCATGATGAACATCGCCTGGAGCCCTTTCTCGGGCTCGCCGACCAGCCAGCCCTTGGCGCCGTCGTAGTTCATTACGCATGTCGCGTTGCCGTGGATTCCCATCTTCTTCTCTATCGCGCCGCATGACAGGCTGTTGCGCTCGCCGACCGACCCGTCGTCATTGACCAGGAACTTGGGCACGACGAACAGCGAGATGCCTTTGACGTTGTCCGGGGCGCCCGCGATCTTCGCCAACACCAGGTGGATGATGTTCTCCGACATGTCGTGCTCGCCGGACGAGATGAAAATCTTGGTCCCGGTGATCGAATAGCTGCCGTCGTCGTTGGGCTCGGCGCGCGTCTTCAGCAGCCCGAGATCCGTGCCGCAATGCGGCTCGGTCAGGTTCATGGTGCCGGTCCATTTGCCGGTGACCATGTTGGGGACGTAGCGCTGCTTCAGCTCGTCGGACGCCTTGATGAGCAGCGAGGCGATCGCGCCGGAGGTCAGCCCCTGGTACATCTCGAAGCTGTGGTTGGCGGACAGGATATATTCGCTGACCGCGGTGCCGACCACCTGCGGCAGCCCTTGGCCGCCATATTCCTCGGGAGCCGTCAGCGTCGGCCAGCCGGCTTCGCAAAACTGGCGGTACGCCTCCTTGAAGCCGGGCGGAGTCGTCACCGAGCCGTCGTCGTTGCGCTTGCAGCCGCTTTCGTCGCCCACCTTGTTCAGCGGCTGGAGCACTTCCTGGCAGAAGCGGCCCGCCTCTTCGAGGATCGCCTCGATCAGGTCGGGAGTCGCGTTCGCGAAGCCCGGGAGGTTCGAATAGCGGCCGATGTCGAGCACATTCTCGAGGATGAAGCGCGTCTCCTTCACCGGTGCGGTGTACGTGGGCATCGAACTGACCTCCTTGTCAGTAGCTTCCTATTGCGCGGCTGGCGGGGCGTCCAGCGGCGGGCTACATATCGAATCATGAAACGCCTGATGGCCGCGGCCATGGCGGTGCTGGCCGCAGGTCCGGCGCCCGCAGCAGCGAAGACCGAGACTGCCGTGCTTGCCGGCGGCTGCTTCTGGGGCATGGAGGCGGTGTTCGAACATGTGAAGGGCGTCCGCGGCGTGGTTTCCGGATACGCCGGCGGCGATGCCAGAGACGCGAATTACGCGACCGTGAGCTCGGAACGGACGGGCCATGCGGAGGCGGTGCGGATCACCTTCGACCCGTCGCAAATCCGCTACGCCCAGCTGCTTCAGGTGTTCTTCGCCGTCGCGCACGACCCGACCCAAGTAAACCGCCAGGGGCCGGACGTCGGACCCAGCTACCGCAGCGCGATCTTCCCGCAGAATGCGAGCCAAGCTGCGCAAGCGAAGAGCTTCATCGCGCAACTGACCGCGGCGAAAGTGTTCAAGAAACCGATCGCGACGCGCATCGAGAACGGCCGTTTCTATGCGGCGGAGGCCTATCACCAGGATTTTGCGCGGAAGAACCCGAACCATCCCTATATCGTCATCAACGACCGGCCGAAGGTCGTCGCGCTGAAGCGCCAATATCCGCGCCTTTTCAAAGCGTAGCGCGATAAGTCGCTAAGATTTCACATCTTATTCAGGGCGGGGGCGACAAAGGCGCCGTTCGCTCCTATATGACGATTTCAACGCCAGCGCGGGCCGGGACATGCTGACGACCAATCCGTTCGACGACGACAAGCTGCGCGAAGAGTGCGGCATCTTCGGCCTCTGGGGCGCCGACAAGGCAGCGAGCTTTGCCGCGCTCGGTCTCCATGCGCTGCAGCACCGCGGGCAGGAAGCCGCGGGCATCACCAGCTACGACGGCACGCACTTCCACTCGCACCGGGCGATGGGCCACGTCGCGGGCAATTTCGATCGCGACGATGTCATGCGGCGACTGCCGGGCCGGTCCGCGATCGGCCACGTGCGCTATTCGACCACCGGCGAAACCGCGCTGCGCAACGTCCAGCCATTGTTCGCCGAGCTCGCCGAAGGCGGTCTGGCCGTTGCGCACAACGGCAATCTGTCGAACGCGATGAAGCTTCGCCGCACGCTCAACCGGCGCGGCTCGATTTTCCAGTCGACCAGCGACACCGAGGTGATCATCCACCTCGTCGCGACCTCACACAACGCGAATAGCCTCGACCGGCTGGTCGATGCGCTGAAGCAGGTCGAGGGCGCCTATTCGCTGCTCGTCCTGACCGGCGAAGGCCTGATCGCCTGCCGCGACCCGCTCGGCATCCGGCCGCTGGTCATGGGCAAGCTCGGCGAAGCGACGATCTTCGCTTCGGAAACGGTCGCGCTCGACGTGATCGGCGCGAGCTACGTGCGCGACGTGGAGCCGGGCGAGCTGGTCCTGGTCAACGACAGCGGCATCCGCTCCTTCCGCCCGTTCGAGAAGGCCAGTCCGCGGCCCTGCATCTTCGAGCACGTCTATTTTTCGCGCCCGGATTCGATCGCCGAGGGCATCTCCGTCTACGAAGTGCGCAAGAACATCGGCGCGGAACTGGCTCGCGAGGCGCCGGTCGAGGCCGATTATGTCGTCCCGGTCCCGGACAGCGGCGTTCCGGCCGCGATCGGCTTCAGCCAGGAGTCGGACATCCCGTTCGAGCTCGGCATCATCCGATCGCACTATGTCGGTCGGACGTTCATCCAGCCGACCCAGGAAGTCCGCAATCTGGGCGTGAAGCTCAAGCACAACGCGAATTCGGCCCTGGTTGACGGCAAGCGCATCGTGCTGATCGACGATTCAATCGTCCGCGGCACGACTTCGGTGAAGCTGGTGCAGATGATGCGCGACGCGGGCGCGAAGGAAGTGCACATGCGGATCGCGTCGCCGCCGACCCGTCACAGCTGCTTTTACGGCGTCGACACGCCCGAGCGCGCCAAGCTGCTCGCCGCGCAAATGAGCGTCGAGCAGATGCGCGACTATATCAACGCCGACAGCCTGGCTTTCATCTCCATCGAGGGCTTGTACCGGGCGCTCGGCGACGAGCGCGACGCCGCCGCTCCTCAGCGTTGCGATGCCTGTTTCACCGGCGCCTATCCGACCTGCCTGACCGACCGCGACGAGCGGGACGGCGGGGCCTCGCTTTCCTTGGTCGCCAGCCGCTAAAGGCGGCGCAATGACCGATTCGAAGCCCTTGGACGGCAAGCTCGCGCTTGTCACCGGTGCGAGCCGCGGGATCGGCGCGGCGACGGCCGAGACGCTCGCCGCCTCCGGCGCTCATGTCGTGCTGGTGGCGCGGACCGCGAACGCGCTCGAGCAGGTCGAGGACCGGATCCATGAAGCCGGCGGCAGCGCCACGATCGCGCCGCTAGATCTCAGCGAGGGCGAATCGATCGCAAGGCTCGGCGCGGCGGTCGCCGAGCGCTGGCCCGCGCTCGACGTGCTCGTGCTCAACGCCGCGATGCTCGGATCGCTGACACCGGTGCAGGACATCGATCCCAAGGAATATTCGCGCATCCTGACCCTGAACCTGCTCGCCAACCAGGCGCTCATCGCGGCGTTCGACCCACTCTTGAGGAAGGCCGAGCGCGCGGATGTGGTCGCGCTGACTTCATCGGTCGGCGGCGAACCGCGCGCCTTCTGGGGCGCCTACGGTTCGTCCAAGGCGGCTCTGGAGGCTCTCCTTGGCGCCTATGCCGACGAGACGGAATATACCGGCAAGCTGCACGTCCATATCGTCGACCCGGGCGCGACGCGCACCCGGATGCGCGCCAATGCCTTCCCGGGCGAAGAGCCCGAGACGGTCAAGCCGCCGCAGGTCGTCGCCGAAGCCATTCTGGGGTGCCTCCTCGCGGACGCTCCCAGCGGTGAAAAAATCCGGGTCGACGCCTAGGTTTTGACCATGGTCACCTGCGCGACGTCGATCGCGCCGCCCCGGAAACCGCCCTCGCAATACATGAGGTAATATCGCCAGAGTTGGTGGAACGGCTCTTCAAAGCCTTTCACCGCCCCCTGAGCGACGGCGCGGTCGTAGCGCTCCCGCCAGCGCCTCAGGGTCTCGGCATAGTCGAGCCGGAACCCCTCGCGGTCGTCCCAGGAAAGGCCGCGCTCCCGCGCCAGCGCCTCGAACTGCGGCTCGTCGAGCAGCATTCCCCCAGGGAAGATATAGGTCTGGATGAAATCGGGGTTGCGGGCGTAGCGGTCGAACAGCTCGTGGCGCATCGCAATGAATTGCAGCGCGGCGCGGCCATTGGGGCGGAGATTGCGAGCGATCGAGTCGAGATAGGCCGGCCACCAGCGCTGCCCGACCGCCTCGACCATCTCGACCGACGCGACCGCATCGAACTGCTCGTCGGTGTCGCGATAGTCCTGCAATCGGACCTCGATCCGGTTCGCGAGGCCCGACGCGCCGATCTTCTGCTCGGCCCAGCGTTTCTGTTCCCTGGACAGGGTCAGGCCGACGACCGCCGCGCCGCGCTTTGCGGCCTCGATTGCCAAGGTTCCCCAGCCGCAGCCGATCTCGAGCAGCCGCTGGCCCGGTTGAAGAGCCAGCCGGTCGAGCAAGGTGCGAACCTTGTGCAATTGCGCGTTCTCGAGGCTAGCGTCCGGGGAGGCGAACCGCGCCGAGCTGTACGTCATCGTCTCATCGAGCCAGGCCGAATAGAAATCGTTGCCGAGGTCGTAGTGGGCGGCGATGTTTTTGACCGCCTTCTTGGGCGCATTGTCGCGGAGGCGGTGCGCAAGGGCGTTCACCCAGCGGAACGGACCTTTCGCCCGGCCGATATCGCCGAGCGCCACGGCATTGGCGGAAAACAGCTCGAACAGGTGAACGGGCTCGGGGCTGGACCACTCGCCCAGGGTCCAGGCCTTGTACCAGCCGACCGAGCCCGACGTCGCGAGGCGCACCAGCGCCATCCAGCTCGAGATGTGGACCACGGCGTGGACGCCGCGCCCGCGGAAACCCAGGCGGCGCTTGGTCCCGTCGGGCAGGACCGTCTCGAGTCCGCCGCGCGTGAGCTTGCGATTGATCTCGTCGAGAACCCTGGAGATGGCCGGCGCGGCGAGGCGGGCAAGCGCGCCGCCGCCGGTCGAAAAGCCGCGGTCCGCGCGAACCAGATGTTCCCCGCGCGTGCTCATGGCGGCGGAGTTATGGTTTCAATCGGGCGTTGTCGAGCGGGATGAGGAAGGCGCCGCTCGACGGCCGGCCGGTTTCGAAGAAGCGCTGATCCGTGAGATAGGCCTGGCCGTCCTCGATGTGGACCATCGGCATGCGCGACCAGAACAGGAAGGCGCGGATGCGCTTGTTGCGCCTGGCGGCGGCGGCGAGACGCCGACCGTTGAGGTTCAGCGGGACGATCCTCGGGTTGAGACGGGCGCTGTTGAGCCCGTCGAGCGGGTTGTAGATGCCGGTGCCGCCGACCCCGTCGCCGCGCCAGATCATCTTGCGCTTCCAGAAGGTCAGCGGGACTTCGCCGGCGACGATCATCTGCGGCCTTGCGACGCGCTCGACCAGCGGCCGCGTGACGGCGACGGCGCGAATCGAGATCGCCGCATTCAAGGCGATGTATCCCAGCACCGCACCGAACGCCCATAGCGCCGGGCGAGTCCAATTGTGTCCGCGCCGTTCGGCGCGCCACGACATCTCGAGGCCGAGGATGAGCGTGATCCAAATCCACGGATCGATGATGAACAGCGTGTCGCCGTAATACCAGCGATGGTTCAGCGGCTCGGCGATCCGGGTTCCGTAGGTGTTGAGGACGTCCAGAGCCGGATGGCTCAAGGTGCCGAAGAAGCAGCAGATTAGCAGGCCGCCCAGGCGAACCGTCCCGTCCTTGCTTGGTCTAAACCTTTGCCACGTCAAAATGATTGCAGCCGCCAAGAAAGGCACGGTAAACCAGCCGCCGACCCCGTGCGTGAAGCCGCGATGCTCGGCGATCGGCTCGGCGCCGAGCAAAGGCGCGACGAAGCTGTCGATGTCGGGGAGGTTGGCAGAGACGATCAGCGCCGGCATCGCATAGGGCGTCAGGCGCTTCAGCCCCGCGCGCCCGAGCAAGGCGCCGACCAGTGAGTGGGTGAGGTTGTCCAATCAGCCGCCGCGGATCACTCGGGACGCGGCTCCTTTTCGACCTGCCAGGTCTCGCCCTTGCTGACCAACGCCTGGAGGTCGGCGGCCTTCCCCGACGCGGCAGCCTGATTTTGCTCGATCACCGCGGCTTCGAAGGTCGGGGCCGGGTCCTCGTAGATGACCCCCAGCGCGACCGGGAAATTTTCGGGCATCTCGATCAGCATCGCGGCGATGCCCTTATTCCTGGGATCGTGGACGATAATCGACGGATTGTCTCCCTCGACGACCTTGAGCGTCAGGCGCTCGGTGTCGAGCGCAAGGCCCTTGGCGCCGTTCGCGAACAGCATCTTCTCGCCGGCCTGGAGCCAGAGCTGCCGCTCGGCCGCGATCTCGCGATTGGTGAAGCTCGCGAACACGTCGTCGTTATAGACCACGCAATTCTGGTAGATTTCGACGAAGCTCGCGCCCTTGTGGGCGTGGGCGGCCTTGAGCACGTCGGGCAGGTTCTTGTGCACGTCGATCCCGCGGGCGACGAAGCGCGCCCCCGAACCCAAGGCGAACATGCACGGCGTCACCGGCCGGTCGACCGAGCCGAACGGCGTCGAGGGGGAGCGCGTGCCGACGCGGCTCGTCGGCGAATACTGGCCCTTGGTCAGGCCGTAGATCTCATTGTTGAACAGCAGGATCTGGCAATCGAGGTTGCGGCGCAGCACGTGCATCGTGTGGTTGCCGCCGATCGACAAGGCATCGCCGTCGCCGGTGATGATCCAAACGTCGAGTTCGGGATTGGCGAGCTTGATCCCCGTGGCGAAGGCCGGGGCACGGCCGTGGATCGTGTGGAAGCCGTAGCTCGCCATATAATAAGGGAAGCGGCTCGAGCAGCCGATGCCGCTGACGAACACCGTCTTCTCGCGCGCGACGCCGAGGTCGGGCATGGTCCGCTGCACCGCCTTCAGCACCGCATAGTCGCCGCAGCCGGGACACCAGCGGACCTCCTGGTCGCTGGCCCAGTCCTTGGCGGTCGTGGTCGGGATCGGAGTGACTTCGTTCATCGCAAATATCCACCCAGCCAGGCGATCAGGAGCAACACGATGATCAGCAGCATGACAAGCGGGAAGACGTTGATCTGCTTCATCCCAGCGCCCTTTCGATCGCCGCCTCGATCTCGGCGATGCGGAACGGGTGACCGGAGACCTTGGTCAGCGGCTGGGCGTCGACCAGATACTGGTCGCGCAGGAGCGTCTTGTACTGGCCCATGTTCATCTCGGGCACGACGATCCGCCTGAAGCTCTTGAGCAGCGGGCCGAGGTTCTTCGGCGCGGGCCAGATGTGACGGACGTGGACGTGCGCGACGTCCTTGCCGGCCGCGATCGCTCGGCGCACAGCCTGGTGGATGGGGCCGAAGGTCGAGCCCCAGCCGACGACGGCCAGCTCGGCCCCTTCGCGGCCGAGGCAGATTTCCTGGTCGGGGACCGTATTCGCGACGCCGAGCACCTTGGCGGCGCGGGTGTCGCTCATCTCCTGATGGGCCGCCGGCGAATAATCGATGTTTCCGGTGCCGGGCTGCTTTTCGATGCCGCCGATGCGATGCTCGAGGCCCGGCGTGCCGGCCTTGATCCACGGCCGCGCGAGGTCATCGTTGCGGGCGAACGGCATGACTCCTTCGCCCTCGCTCGGCACCGCGTCGAAATAGCTGACGGCGAAGGGCGCGAAACCGCTCATGTCGGGAACGCGCCACGGCTCCGCGGCATTGGCGATATAGCCGTCGGTCAGGAGGATCACCGGCGTCATGTAGCGGGTCGCGATGCGGCATGCCTCGATCGCGCATTCGAATGCATCGGCGGGTGAGCGCGCGGCGATCACGGGCAGCGGGGCATCGGCGTTGCGGCCGTAGATCGCCTGGTAGAGGTCGGACTGCTCGGTCTTGGTCGGAAGGCCGGTCGAGGGCCCGCCGCGCTGCGAATTGACGACGATCAGCGGAAGCTCCGTCATGATCGCGAGCCCGAGCGCCTCGGTCTTGAGCGCGATGCCCGGCCCGGACGACGACGTGATGCCGAGCTGACCGGCGTAGCTCGCGCCGATCGCCGCGCAGATCGCCGCGATCTCGTCCTCGGCCTGGAAAGTCGTGATCCCGAATTCCTTCAGACGCGCGAGATGGTGAAGCAGGGGGCTCGCCGGCGTGATTGGGTAGGAGCCGAAGAACATGTTGACGCCCGCGAGTTGGCAGCCCGCGACCAGCCCGAGGGCGAGCGCCTCGGCGCCGGTGACGGTGCGATAAAGGCCCGGTTCGGCCGGCGCGGGCGCGATATGGTGCTGTTTGAACGGCGCGCCCATCTCGACCGTCTCGCCATAAGCGTGGCCGGCGTTGAGCGCGGCGATGTTCGCTTCGGCGAGCTCCGGAGCCTTGGCGAACTTGGCCTTGAGCCAGTCGACGATCGGCTGGCGTTCGCGGTCGAACATCCACAGCGCGAGGCCGAGCGTCCACATGTTCTTGCAGCGCAGGGCCTCCTTGTTGCCGAGGCCGAACGGCTTCACCGCATCGAGCGTCAGCTGCGAGATGTTGAAGTGGACGACCTGCCATTTGGCGAGGCTGCCGTCCTCGAGCGGGTTCTGCTCGTACCCTGCCTTGGCGAGGTTGCGCGCCGAGAATTCGCCCTCGTCGGCGATGATCAGCCCGCCTTCGCGAACCTCGTTGGCGTTCACCTTGAGCGCGGCGGGGTTCATCGCGATCAGCACGTCGGGCTGGTCGCCCGCGGTCTCGATCGCGGCGGAGCCGAAATTGATCTGGAAGGCGGAGACCCCGAACGTCGTGCCCTGGGGCGCGCGGATTTCCGCCGGGAAGTCGGGGAAGGTCGCGAGGTTGTTGCCGGCGAGCGCGGTCGACAAAGTGAACTGGCCGCCGGTCAGCTGCATGCCGTCGCCGCTGTCGCCGGCGAACCGCACGACCACGGCCTCCGCGGGCGGGTGCGCGTGGGCTTCCTTTTCGGTGAGAAGATGAGTGGCTGTCGCCACGGGCGAGTCCTTCACAAACGCGCGAGTTCTATCGTGCAAGTCCTTTAGGCCTGTCCGGCGGCCTTCGCCACCGTTTCGTCGTGCAGAGGGCCGAAGTCGACGTTACAGTCGCTGCCGGGGGAACGATTTGATGATCCTGCGACGTTTGATTGAGAACTTGCGCGCCCAGAACTGGACCGCGATCGCGCTCGAATTCCTGATCGTTGTGATCGGCGTCTTTCTCGGCACCCAGGTTTCCAACTGGAACCAGGAGCGGCTGGAGAAGCGCGAAACAGAGCGCTTGTTGGTGAACCTCGTGCCGGAGCTGCAAGGCCAATTGCAGTTCTTTGACGATGTCCGAACCTATTACCGCATCACCCGCGGCTATGCCGACCAGGCGCTCGCCGGCTGGAATGGTGCCGATGGAATAACCGACGAGCAATTCGTGGTTGCCGCCTATCAGGCGAGCCAGATCACCGGGATTGGCACGAACGCCGAAAATTGGGCGCTGACTTTCGGGGGCGACCAATTGCGCAGCATCGACAACCCGAAGATTCGGCGAAACCTGGAAGTGATTCTGACGTCGGATTACGGCCCGATTACGTTGAACGCGGCGGCCTCCCCGTATCGAGAGCAGGTTCGCAGGTTGATCCCCATCCGCGTCCAGGACGCGATCCGCCGGGAGTGCGGAGATCGCTATGACACGATGAAAATAGGTTTCGTCCGAGTCACACTGCCCGAAACGTGCGCGATGCGAATTCCTGGACCCGAGGCCGCGAGAATCGCCGCGTCACTGCGCGCGCGGCCCGACCTTGCGCAGGAACTGACCTGGCATCTGGCCGGCATTGCGGTCGTGTTGACCAACGTCGATATCCTCGAAACCCCCGTTCGCGAGCTCAGCGCCGACCTCGCAAGATCATGATGGGTGACGACGCAAACTACCGCCGCGGGGTCGGCGTGATGCTCCTCAACCGCGAGGGCAAGGTGTGGGTCGGCGCGCGGATCGATAATCCCGACGATGCCTGGCAGATGCCGCAGGGCGGGATCGACGAGGACGACGAGCCGTGGGCGGCGGCGCTGCGCGAGCTCGAGGAGGAGACCGGCATTCCGCCGCGGCTGGTCGAGAAGGTCGCCGAGTGCCCCGAGCTGCTTCGCTACGATTTGCCCGAGGAGTGGCGGCCTAGGCTGTGGGGCGGCCGCTGGGCGGGGCAGGAGCAACACTGGTTCCTCGCGCGCTTCTTGGGCGAGGATCGCGACGTGGACATTGCCGCCGACGGGAACCCCGAGTTCCGCGACTGGAAATGGGTCGATCCGGCCCAGCTTCCCGAGCTGATCGTGCCGTTCAAGCGTGCGCTTTACCTGCGGCTTCTGAGGGACTTCGCCGACTATTTCTGAGGCGCGGTGAAATAGCCGATTCCGCCCCCGACGAGGGCGCCGAGGATGGGTCCGACGAACGGCAGCGGGATCGCGACCAAGGCGCCGATGCCGGCGGCGATCGCCGTCCTTTTCGCCACGGGGTTTTCCAGCATGGAATGCTCCTTCCGATGTGTATTATATGACTAATACACAAACAAGTCTAGGTTCGGACGCGCTCGAACACCGGCATCTTCACCGTAAAGATTTGCAGCGCCTCGCCGTGCTCGTCGCGGGTCTCGTTGCGCATGGTGACGATCGCCATGCCGGGCTTCGACCGCGACGGCTTGATGTCGATCACCTCGGCGAACAATTGCAGCGTCGTCCCGGGCCGCGTCGGCTTTGGCCAGGTCAGCTGCAGCTCGGCCCCGATCAGCCCGTCGGCCAGCGGCACGCTGTCGACCAGCATGCGCATGGTCAGCGCCGCGGTATGCCAGCCGCTCGCCGCGAGGCTGCCGAACAGCGAGTCCTTCGCCGCCTCCTCGTCGAGGTGGAAGGGCTGCGGGTCGAACTCCGCGGCAAAGCGCTTGATCTGCTCGGCGTCGAGCCGGTGAGGCGCGCTGACGAACCGCTGCCCGACGTGGAGATCCTCGAGGTAAAGACGCTCGTCCGACGAAGTCGACATCGCCTTGCGCTAGCCGATCCTAGCCTGCGTTCACAGAGGGTTCACTGTCGACGAACCGAGCCCCTGCGGCGACGAATGCGGCACCGGCGCCGGCCCCGATTCGTTTTACGGTCGAATGGCTCCATTCGCCATGAAAGGAGACGAAGTCATGAGACTGATCAAATATCTGATCGGAGGTGCGGGCCTTGCGGCGCTCGCCACGGCGGCGCCCGCGGCCGCTCAATATTACCCGTACGGCTATTCGAACCCCTACGGCTACAACAACTACGCCTACGGCTATAATGCCGTGAACACGAATACCCTGGCCCAGCGCTGCACCGCCGCGGTCCAGAGCCGGCTTTACTACCGCAACACCAGCGGCGTCGGCGGAATCATCGGCTCGATCTTCGGGCTGAGCAGCGGCACGAATGCGCGCGTGCTCAACGTCACGCGGGTTACGCCGAACAACAGCTACGTGCGCGTGCGCGGTCTCGCGACCAGCGGCCGCGTCGCCTACAACAGCTACGGCCCGTACGGGGTCGGCGCCTATGGCGCGCTCGGCTACGGCTATTCGCCGGACCTGTCGTACAAGTGCGACATCGACTATCGCGGCTACATCCGCGACATCGACATCAACCGCCGCTAACCGCGGTCGGATCGAACAAGGAGAGCGCCGGGTTCGTCCCGGCGCTCTTTTTCATGCGCGCAAGTTGCCGAAGTTGGCAGCGGCACGTGCGTGCGCGCGCGAATGTTCGTGAATGTTCGCAGTGACGAACATCATTCCACCTCGATCCGGCTGGCGGCGAGGTGGGCGAGCCACTCGCGGGTCGCATCCGGCTCGTCCTCGACGCGATGCTCCTCGGTCTCGTAGCGCGGGCGTGAGGTCGCGCGCCGGGCGATGGGGTTTGCGGGAGAGCGGAAAGCGCTGCATGCGTTGCTCCTTCACCAAGGAGCGAACCAGCTATCGCATCCGGGCCGCTGTAGGACAGCGGAATCTTATCGCGCCAGGATTTTGCCTGCGGAATTGGGCGGAGCGGACCTGAGCCTCCGGCGATCCGTCAGGATCCAAGGAATGTCCGCGGAGGGGCATTGTCACCGTAATTTCGTCGTAATTCGATTACGGGGTTGTTGCACGTGTCACTAATTTCCGGCTGCGGTCGCGGCTGGAATGCTTGGGTTGGCCAGACTGGTGCGGTGGGGACGCGTTGCATGCCTGCTCCTTGGAAGGAGGAGCGAGCCAGTTATCGCATCGGCCATGCTGTAGGACAGCAGAATCTTATCGCGCCAGGATTCTTCCCGCAGAATTGAGCGGAGCGGACTTCAAGGCTCCGGCGATCCGTCAGGATCGACGGAATGTCCGCGGAGGGGCACTGTCACCGCAATTGCGGCCACGAGGGCGTCGCCGTCGTAGAGGAACCGGGTGAGGTAGGGCGCCTGGCTGACCTCGACCAGCCGCCCGAGCGGGTCGTAGGCGAAGGCCGGGCCGTTCTGCACCGACACCAGCCGGTTCTCGCCGTCGTAGACGTAGCCGCGGATGCCGTCGTGCGTGAGGTTGCCGTTGGCGTCGTAGCTGTATGTCGATCCGGCCACGGCCGTATATTGGTTGAGGCCGTTGATGCTGTAGCCCTTGTTCGCGCTCGTGATGGCGGTGAAGGCGTAGGCGTCGCCGCTATTGAGGAGTCCGGGCGTCAACTCAGCTGCTACGGCAGCTTCGAATCATCTGTGGATTCCGGTCGTCCTTCAAACCAAGCATCCACATCAGGCGGCCGCATGTGCGGCAGCACCTCCTGCAATTCGAACAGATTGAATTTGTGGAAGAAAGCGCTTGCCAGTCGACGCACACCCAACCTGTAGTGGCCATTCACAGGCGGTTCGTCCGCGTCATGCATGGCGTCGATGATATCCTCGCAATAGCTTTCAATGAATCGAGCCAGAGTTTCATTCCTCATGGTTCGTCCCCTGGGCTAACCATTGCCAGTAGTCGGATCGGAAATTTCACCCACACAATCTAGTTCCGGTACAATCTTGTCTAGCCTTCTGCACATCGCGCGCGATGTCTCGTTGTGCTTTGAAATCTCGAATCTGCTTTTGCCAATCCCGGACAGCTCGTTGCACCATGGCGGGATCCTTCGGGTCATCTCTTTTCATGTACTGCTCAGGATTACGAATTTTTGCTTCGTGTTCTCTGATCAGCTTGTCGAGTGATCGTATAGTCCTATTGAGCGAGGTAGTGCTCCGCTCGGCAAATTGCTTGATTAGCGGGGCATTGCGCCCACCTGCCAAGGCCTCTCGTGTTGCCGGTGCCAACCTCGCCCCGAATCCAAGCGCCCGACCAAGCCACGGAATCACTCTGCCCCCCGTCACCAGGATTGCAGCACCTATAGCTGCTCCTGCACCCCGCGCCTGTTGACGCTCACGATATTCATCCTCGTCTATTCGACCCGACTGTAAGTCGCGTATGTCACGATCTATAGCGCGCTCGACGCTGGTATCTTGTTCTCCTGTCGGATCAGTGGCGTTCACAGGATCATTTCCGACGTACGCATACAAATTGATCTGATCGTCGTACCCGATCGGATCGACCTGCAGGAATCTTCCGAGCCTCGGATCGTACAGCCGCGCCTTGTAGTGGTAGAGGCCGAGCTCGCTCAGCCACGCCTGTCCCGTGTACTGGAACCGCCCGAGGTTGCCCGCCTGCGGCACGCCATATTCGTCGTAACGGTTGGTGGCTACCGTCGCCCCGGCGTTGTTGGCCCAGAGGATGACGCTGCCCTGGTGGTCGGTCTCGAGGAAGCTGCGGTTGGCGAGCGTCGCCCCGTCGTAGCGCACCAGCGGATCGTCGGCCGCGGCATTGGCACCGTGGACGTAGCGGTCGGTCATGGCGCCGGCCGCATTATATTCCGCGACGATCGCGTCGCCGTCATAGAGGAAGCGCGTGTCGGATGCGCCCTTCTGCACGCGCCATAGCCGGCCAAGCGGGTCGTAGGTCAGCGTCGCCGTGACCCCCGCCGCGGTCGCCGACACCAGCCGGTTCTCGCCGTCATAGACATAGGCGTTGGTCCCGTCGCCGGTCAGGTTCCCGTTGGCGTCGTAAGTGTGCGGCGTCGATGCGACGGCGGTGTACTGGTTGAGGCCGTTAAACGGAAACAGTCCCGCTCAGCCGACGTCGCGGCGCTCGACGTACCAGGGAACGAGCATGGTCGGCTCGACGCGGCGCTCCTTTTTCGGGGCGAGGCGGGCGAGGTCGAACGGGTCCGTAAACTGCAGTCCGAACTTGCCCGACTGTGCCCAGCGCACGACGCCCTGGACCGGGCCCACGCCGACGATGTCGATCACCAGCGTCGTTCCCGGCGCGACCGCGATCGGGCATTCGACGAGCGCGCCCATCGAGCTGATGTTCCTCAGCTTCACCTCCATCATCTCGTCGTCGATGCAGGTGATCGCCCGGCGCATCAGCCGGTGCCGGGGCTCGCGGATGCACTGGTAGCCGTCGGCCTCGACGGTCACGCTGTTGGCAAGCTCACGCGCCGTCTCGGCCGCGCCCGGCCGGCCGAAGATGTAGCCCTGGACCATGCTGACCCCGAGCTCGCGGATCAGCTGCAGGTCGTCATGGGTCTCGACGCCCTCGGCGCAGGTGTCCATCCCCAGCGTCTCGGCGAGGGTGACGATGGCGCGGATGATCGCCGCGTTCCGGTTGGTGCTGCTGGTCGAGGCCGCGCCACGGACGAAGCTCTGGTCGATCTTGATCTTGTCGAACGGCGCCTTCTTCAAATAGCCCAGCGAGCTGTAGCCCGTGCCGAAATCGTCGAGCGCGAGCCGGACCCCGAGGTTCTTCAGCTTGGCGAAGGTCTCGTCGGTCGAATCGCCGTCTGCCAGGAACACGCCTTCGGTGATCTCGAGCTCGAGCCGCTCCGCGCGCACGCCGGTCTCGCCCAGCACCCGTGCGACGGTGGCGACGATGTTCGGGTCGTTGAACTGGAGCGGCGAGAGGTTGACGGCGACGCGCACCTGGTCGGGCCAGTGGGTTGCCTCCTCGAGCGCGGTCTTGAGCACCCATTCGCCAATCCTGCCGATCAGGCCGGCTTCCTCGGCCAGGGGAACGAACTTGTCAGGCGAGATGGGCCCGCGCATCGCGTGGTTCCACCGCACCAGCGCCTCGAAGCCGGAAATTTCCTCGCCGGCGGTGCGGACGATCGGCTGGTAGGCGACCGCCAGCTCGCCGCGCTCGATCGCCTGGCGCAGGTCGTTCTCGAGCAATTGGCGCTCGGCGGCCTCGCTGTGCATCGACGGCTCGTAGAAACAATGCTTGCCGCGGCCCGCGCCCTTGGCGGCGTAGAGCGCGAGGTCGGCGTTGCGCACGAGCGCGTCGGCGCTGGTGCGGCCGGGATCCCCGATTGCGATTCCGACCGACGCGCCGATCATCACCTTGTGCCCTTCGATCGAATAGGGCCGCGAGACCTGTTCGATCAGGGTCCGCGCGAGCGATTCGAGCAGGCCGATATCGACCGTGCCGGGAAGGACTGCCTGGAATTCGTCGCCGCCGAGCCGGCCGACCTGGCCGTGGTTGCCCATGACCGACTTCAGCCGCTCCGCGACCTGGCGCAGCAGCGCGTCGCCGATCGGGTGGCCGAGTGTGTCGTTGACGTTCTTGAAGCGGTCGAGGTCGATCAAAAACAGGCTGCAGCCGCGGCGACGGTGGGTCGCGTTGCGCAGCGCCTCGTCTAGCGTCTGGCGCATCATCGCCCGGTTGGGCAGGCCAGTCAGCGAGTCGAACCGGGCGAGGCGCGAGATCTCCTGCTCGGAGCGCCGCTGCTCGGTAAGGTCGGTGCCGATGCCGCGGAAGCCGAGGAAGCGGCCGCGATCGTCGAAGATCGGGTTGCCCGACAGCGACCAGTGGACGTCTTGGTCGCTCGCCGGCCGCACGACCACGTCGGAGAAGGGAAAGCGCGCCGACAGGTGGAAGCCGAGCGTCTTGCGCTCCTCCATCGTGTCCGAGGCGTGGGTGTCGACCGAAAGGAGGTCGGTGAACTGGCGGCCGAGCAACGCTTCGGGCAGGCACTGGAAGTCCTCGGCGAGCTGACGCGAGACATAGGACAGAGTGCCGAGCGAGTCGGTCTCCCAGAACCAGCCTCGCCCGGTGTTCTCGAACTCGTCGACGAAGTTCAGCGCCTTCTGCGCCTGCCATTCGACGGCTAGCCTTTGCCGCCCGCCGGCGATGGCCTTTTGCGTCACGGCGAGGCTGTAGATCACCATGATCATCGCCAGCGCGTTGATGGTGAAGGCGACAAGCGGGTTGCCGGCGAAAAGCATCGTCGTGATCGCCGCGACGACCGCGTTGGCAACGGCCAACGGCGGCGCCGCGACGGCGGCCATCGACCGGACGAAAAAGCCCGTCGCCATCGCCAGGGTGACGAAGCTGGCGTCTCGCAGATTGAGCGAGCCCGCGGCGACGCTCGCGAAGGTCGAGAGGAGGCCAGTGGCTCCGATGTAGCCGCACATCAGCCGGGCCGCGGTATGCGGGGCGAGGCGCAGTCGGCGGCGGTGGACGAGGACCAGGCCCGCGATCACGTCGGTCGCGATCGACAGGCCATAGGGTAGCAGCACGGCGGCGATCGCCGCCCACGTCGCCGGCGCGCGGTCCTGGAGGAACAGCGCGGCGCCGATGACGAGGTGGCCGACGAGCAGAAACCAGGGCGCGAACCCCCAGCTTCCGACTCGCCGCTCGATCAAGGCCTGGTCGGCGGTCGATTCGTGGTCACGGATGTCGAACGTGAGCGCTTCCCGGGCCGAGACTTTTGCCGGCGCCAGGCGGTCAACTTCGGGAGATTTGCCGAACAACGTTCGACGCATAGGCCACCCATTCCAGCGGGCGGTCATGCGCCCGCGCATGGGTGTGCTTTAACCGCGCGCGAGTTAACGGGTCGCCAAAGGAAATCGGTTAGCGCGGCCTTAAGCTGCCTGCTCCGGAAGGAAGTCGGGAACCGAAAGATAGCGCTCGCCGGTGTCGTAGTTGAAGCCGACGATCCGCGGATTTTCGCCGAACTCGGGCAGCTTCTGAGCGATCGCCGCAAGCGTGGCGCCCGATGAAATGCCGACCAGCATCCCTTCCTCGCGCGCCGCGCGCCGCGCCATCTCCTTCGCCGCTTCCGGGGTGACCTGAATCACGCCGTCGAGGCGCGACACGTCCATGATCGCCGGGATGAAGCCGGCGCCGATCCCCTGGATTGGGTGCGGCCCCGGTTCGCCGCCGGACAATACCGGGGACAGTGTCGGCTCGACTGCGAAGACCTTGAGGTCCGGCCAGGCCTGCTTGAGCACCTCGGCGCAGGCGGTGATGTGGCCGCCGGTGCCGACGCCGCTGATCAGCGCATCGGGCGGGCCGTCCGCGAAATCGCGCAGGATTTCCTCGGCGGTCGTCCGGCGGTGGACCTCGACGTTCGCAGGATTTTCGAACTGCTGGGGCATCCACGCGCCGTCGGTCGCGGCGACGATCTCCTCGGCGCGGGCGATCGACCCCTTCATGCCCTTTTCACGCGGCGTCAGCTCGAACTCCGCGCCGTAGGCGAGCATCAAACGCCGCCGCTCCACGCTCATGCTGTCGGGCATCACCAGGATCAGGCGATAGCCCTTGACCGCGGCGACAATCGCAAGCCCGATCCCGGTATTGCCGCTGGTCGGTTCGACGATCACGCCGCCCGGCTTAAGCTTGCCGCTCCGTTCGGCGTCCTCGACCATCGACAAGGCGATGCGGTCCTTGATCGACCCGCCGGGGTTGGCGCGCTCCTGCTTGATCCACACTTCGGCGCGGTCGCCGAACAGGCGGTTGACGCGGATGTGCGGGGTGTTGCCGATGGTCTCGAGGATATTGGCGGCCTTCATTTGAGGTCCTCCATTTTGGGTTGCGGGCAAATCGGCGCGCGCGGCCCGATTTGCAAGGCTAGACGCCGCCCGCGACGACGTCCGCTTCCTCGGGCGCGGGCTCGGGCAGCTCGAACGTGCGAGCGCGGCGAAGCTCGGGGAACAGGCCGGCCCATAGCAAGGTGATGACCATCGCCGCGACCCCGCCGGCCACGGTCGCGGCGATCGGGCCCATCAAAGCCGCGGTGAACCCGCTGCGCGTTTCGCCGAGCTCATTGGATGCAGACACGGCCAGGGTGGCGACCGCGCCGACGCGACCGCGCATCGCATCGGGCGTGTGAAGTTGAATCAGGGACTGGCGGATGTAGACCGAGAACATGTCCGCGGCGCCGAGCAGCGTGAGCATGGCGAGCGAAAGCGCGAACGAGCGCGACGCGCCGAACACCGCGGTCGCGGCCCCGAACACGACGACGGCCGAAAGCATCTTGACGCCGACATCGGTCTTCAGCGGCCTTATGGAAAAGAAGATTGCGGTCAGCGTGGCTCCCACCGCCGGGGCGGCGCGCAACGGCCCGAGCCCGTTTGCGCCGACATGCAGGATGTCGCGCGCATAGACGGGGAGCATCGCGGTCACTCCGCCGAGGAGGACCGCGAACAGGTCGAGGGTGATCGCGCCGAACACCAGGCGGTTGCGCCGGACATAGGCGAGGCCGTCGATCATCTGCGCGATCGGATTGCCGCGCTGAAGTGTGATCTGGTCGATGCGATGGATCACCAGCAGGCAGGCCAGCGCGAAGGCGAACAGGACCGTGCTGATCGCGTAGGGCAGGAAGTGGCTGACGTCGTAAAGCATTCCGCCGAGCGCCGGCCCGACGATTGCCCCGGTCTGCCACGCGGTGGAGCTGAGCGCGATGGCGCGCGGCAGCAGGTCGCGGGGCACGAGATTGGGGGCGAGCGCGCTGAACGCGGGGCCGGCGAACGCACGGGCGACCCCGAGCACGGCCGCGACTCCGAACAGGATCGGCAGGTTGACGAACCCGCGCCAGGTCGCGACGAACAGCACCACCGCACACAGCAGTTCAAGCAGGAGGACGGCGCGCCCGACCTGGCGGCGATCGAGCCGATCCGCGGCCCAGCCGCTGATCGGGGTCAGGACGAACAGCGGCACGAACTGGACGAGGCCGATCAGCCCCAGCTGGAACGACGCCTCGCGGATGCTCATCGTCGCACGGGCAATGTCGTAGACCTGCCAGCCGATGACGATGACCATCGCCATTTGCGCGATGGTGGTGGCGAGCCGCGCCAGCCAGAATGCGCGAAAGTCCGGTATGCGCAGCGGTTCGGGGAGCAGGCTCACCCGCGGCCGCCTAGCGGGCGGCGTTCCGGCTAGCAACGCCGCGCAGCGGAGCGGCGAATATCAGCACGCCGAGCCCCGCGATCGCCGAGAGCAGCGAGCCGAGCAGCACGCCGACCTTCACCTCATCCTGCAACAGCGCCGAATCCGGGAATGCGAGCAAGCCGATGAACAGGCTCATGGTGAAGCCGATCCCGCACAGCAGCGAAACGCCGTAGATTTGGAGCAGTGACGCTTTCTCGGGGCGACGCGCGAGGCCGAACCGCATCGCCGCCCAGGCCGAGACGAAGATTCCGATCTGCTTGCCGAAGAACAGGCCCGCCGCAATCCCGAGCGGGACCGGCGCGGCAAGCGCCGCGAGGCCGAGCCCCGACAAGGACACGCCGGCATTGGCAAGGCCGAACAGCGGAACGACCAGGAAGGCGACCCACGGCGCCAGCGCGTGCTCCAGGCGATGCAGCGCACTGGCCTCGCCGCGCCCGAGCGGGATCGACAGCGCGACGGTGACGCCCGCCATCGTCGGATGTACGCCCGAGCGGAGGAAGCAAATCCACAGCAGCGCGCCGATCAGCAGATAGGGGAGAAGGCGGGTGACCCCGCGCCGGTTCAGTACGGCCAGCCCGGCTCCGACGAGCGCTGCCGCCCCGAGCCACAAGATGCTGATCCCCGACGTATAGAAAGCGGCGATGATCAATACCGCTCCGAGGTCGTCGAGGATCGCCACGGCGAGCAGGAACAGCTTGAGCGACGACGGCACGCGCGAACCGACCAAAGCGAGCACGCCGAGCGCGAATGCGATGTCGGTCGCGGCCGGGATCGCCCAGCCGCGCGGCGCGCCGCCGTCGACGTTGAAGGCAAGATAGATGATCGCCGGGACGACCATCCCGCTCGCCGCGGCGATGCCCGGCAGCGCCCGCTGCGACCAGCTCGCCAATTGCCCGGCGATGAGCTCGCGCTTCATTTCGAGGCCGACGAGCAGGAAGAACAGCGCCATCAGCGCATCGTTGATCCAGTGAAGCAAGCTAAGCGGGCCGAACTTCGCCTGGAGCGTGCCGAAATAGGTTACGGCCAGGGGCGAATTGGCGACGACCAGTGCGAGGGCCGCAGCGCCGATGAGCACGAGACCACCCGCGGCCTCGCTGTCCACGAACTGGCGGAACGCGCCCGCGTCGCGGTCCTTGTCGCCGCGCGCCATCAATTACCCGAGGAAGTCGAGCAGATCGGCAATCAGCCGGTCCTTGTGGCTGGCGAACAGGCCGTGGCCGCCGTCCTCATATTCGATCAGCTTCGCGCCGGGCACGGTGCGGGCGACCACGCGCGAGGTGAGGTCGATGGGCACGATCGCGTCCTTCGTTCCATGGACGACCAGGGTCGGCATCGAGAAATTGGCGAGGTCCGGCCGGAAGTCGGTTTCGGAAAAAGCGTGGACGCAGGCGAGGGTCGGCTTCAGCCCGGCCATCATCGCCTGGCGCCAGGCGTCGTCGAGGACGGCGTCGCCGACTTCGGGCGGGCCGAAGAAGTTGGGGAAGAAGTTGCGGAAGAAGTCCGCGCGGTTGCGCTTGATCCCGTCGATCATCCCGTCGAAGACCTCGTGCGGGGCGCCGTCGGGGTTGTCGCTAGTCTTGAGCAGGAACGGCACGACGGAGCCGATCAGCACCGCGTGGCTGACCTGCTTCGCGCCGTGGCGCGTGATGAAGCGTGCGACCTCCCCGCCGCCCATCGAGAAGCCGGCGAGCGCGATCGGCTCCTTCACTCCGGCTTCGAGCACGACCGCGGCGACGTCGTCGGCGAACGTGTCGTAATCATAGGCGTCCCACGGTTGATCGGAACGGCCAAACCCCCGCCGGTCGGGAACGATCACGCGACGGCCGGCCTCGGCCAGGGCCAGCGCCGTATCGTCGAACGTGTCGCCCGACAGTGGCCAGCCGTGGATCAGCACGACGGGCCGCCCGCTGCCCCAATCCTTGTAATAGAGCCGGGTGCCGTCCTTGGCCGTGGCGTAGGGCATGGTTCTCCTCGCAATGTTGGTCGAAGGTGAAGCGCGGCCCGTCGATTAGTCGCTTTCGGGCCGGTTCCCAAGCCTGCTTCGGGTTGCCGCGAAGCCCGCCGCCAATTACCGCGCGCTTCGAGAGGGAGAGAGCAATGCGCGCATTCTTGATTGCATCGGCCGCAGCAGTGGCGCTGATGGCGGGCGGATGCCGGGTCGCGGACACGCCCGACAATGCCGCCGCGGGGACCGAGGCGGCCGCGAAAGACTGGCCGGCGTTCGTCAACAATTTCATCGAGGCGAGCTTCAAGGCGCGCCCGGGCTTCGCCGTGATCCAGGGCCGGCACGAATATGACGGCCAGATCGCGGATCTGTCGCCGCAGGCGATCGAGGCCGAGGTCAACCGGCTGAAAAAGGCGATCGCCGACGCGCAGGCCTTTAGCGACGACAAGCTGACGCCGGAGCAGCGCTATCAGCGCGACTATCTGATCGCCGTCGCCAAGGGCGAATTGTTTTGGATCGATCCGGCCGGCGCCGATGAGCTGCACCGCAATCCCGCGGCCTATCTCGGGTTCCTCGATCCCTCGGTCTACATCACCGTGCCCTACGCGCCCAAGGAGCAACGGCTGAAGGCCTACATCAAGTTCCTTCAGAACGTCCCGCGCGCGACCGAGCAGATGCGCGCCAATATCCAGACGCCGATGGCGATCAGCTTCGTCGACTACGCCAAGAACGCTTTCTCCGGCTTCGTCGAATATTATCCGGGCGACGGCATGGCGGCGTGGAAGGGCGTCGGGACGCCCGAGGATCAGCAGGCGCTGAAGGCGGCGAGCGACAATGCGGTCAAGGCGATGCAGGCGACCGTGCAATGGGTCGAAAGCCAGCGCGCCTCGGCCAAGCCCAATTTCGCGCTGGGCCGCGAGAAGTTCCAGCGCATGCTCGCCGACACCGAGATGGTGACGACGCCGATCGAGGAGCTCGAGCGCATCGGCCGCGCCGACCTCGCGGCAAACCAGAAGCTTCTGGGAGAGGCGTGCGGCCGCTACGCGCCGGGCGCGAGCATCGCCGACTGCATGCTCAAGATGAACGCGCAAAAGCCCGAGGGCGGGCCGGTCGCGGAAGCGCGGCGGCAACTGCCGATGCTCAAGCAGTTCCTGATCGACCACAATATCGTGACGATCCCCGGGCCGGAGGAAGCGCAGGTCGAGGAATCGCCGCCCTACAACCGGCAGAATTCGGCCTACATCAACATCCCAGGGCC
>DATEEM010000060.1:0-13000 GCA_035281125.1 Sphingomicrobium sp.
TGTTCGCCGTTCCTGTCGGCGAGACCGTCGAGCAGGCCGTCGGGCGGCACGAGCTCGCGCTCGACGCGGTCGAGGACGCGGGCGTCGACTTGCTCCTCGCTGGCCATGCCCACCATGCCTCGGCCCACGCCGGCGACCTCGTGACCCGGGCCGGCGGAGCGCTGGTGATCCAGGCCGGGACCGCGACCTCGACCCGGCTGCGAGGTCAAAACCAGAGCTTCAACGTGATCGACATCGACGGCGGAGGCGTGTCCCTGGCGGTGCAATGCTGGGGCGACACCGGGTTCCGCGAAGCCGACTCGCGGCGCTTCGAGCAACAGGACGGCCGCTGGCGGATATTGAAAGCGGAGGAGCCGGCGCACTAGAGGCGCCTCATGTCGCTTCCCGAAGGCTTCGACCTCGATCGATTCGTCGCCGACACCTTGGCCGAGGATCTCGGCGCCGGCGGTGACGTGACGTCGAACGCGACGATTGCCGCCGACGCCAGCTTCGCCGCGGCGATGAATTGCCGCGAACCGATCGTCGTCGCCGGCCTGGACGTCGCCGCAGCCTTCTTTCGGGCGCTCGACCCGCGGGTCACCATCGACCGCCTGGCGAGTGACGGCGACCGGGTTGAGGCGGGGACGGTGCTGATGCGCCTCGGGGGCAACGCCCGGGCGATGCTGGCCGCCGAACGGTCGGCGCTCAACACGCTGCAGCATCTGTCGGGCATCGCGACCCTGACCCGCCGCTACGTCGACGCCATCGCCGGGACTGGCGCGGTCCTGCTGGACACGCGCAAGACCATCCCGGGGCTGCGCCTGCTCGACAAATATGGCGCCCGAATGGGCGGCGCCCAAAATCACCGCTTGCGCCTCGACGACGGCGTGCTGATCAAGGACAATCATGTCGCGGTCTGCGGCGACGTCGCGGAGGCGGTGCGTCGCGCCAGGGCCGCGGAGACCGGGCTCCCGGTCCAGGTCGAGGTCGACCGCATCGAGCAGATCGAGCCCGCGCTCGCGGCGGGCGCAGACCGACTGCTGCTCGACAACATGCCGCCGCCGACGCTGCGCGAAGCCGTGGCGCGGGTCGCCGGCCGCGTTCCGCTCGAGGCATCGGGCGGGGTCAATCTCGAAACGATCCGGGCGATCGCCGAGACGGGCGTGAACTTCATCTCGGTCGGCCGGATCACTCAGTCGGCCCCCGCGGTCGACATCGGGCTCGATTACGTGCTCGCCTGAGGAACCTGGGCTCCCTGCGGCAATTTGTTCGCATTGATGGAAATGCGGCCTATATGGCGCATTTGAAGGCGTATCGGCGCTCGGGAGATGGAATTTGTTCAAGGGCCTCAAGCCCATCATGTACGGCGGACGCGAGGTCTGGCCGCTGATCGAAGGCGGCAAGGGCGTTTCGGCCACCAACCATGCCAGCTCCGGTGCCTGGGCCGCGGCCGGGGGCATCGGCACGGTCAGCGCGGTCAACGCCGACAGCTACGACGCCGAGGGCCGGATCGTTCCGCAGGTCTATGAGGCGCTGACCCGGCGCGACCGCCACGAAGAGCTGATCCAATATGCGATCGACGGGGCGGTGGCGCAGGTCCAGCGCGCCTACGACATCGCTTCGGGGAAGGGCGCGATCAACATCAACGTCCTGTGGGAGATGGGCGGCGCCCAGCGCGTCCTGCATGGCGTGCTCGAGCGGACCAAGGGCCTGGTCACCGGGGTTACCTGCGGCGCGGGCATGCCCTACAAGCTCTCGGAAATCGCCGCGTCCTACGGCGTCAACTACCTGCCGATCATCAGCTCCGCGCGCGCGTTCCGGGCGCTGTGGAAGCGCGCTTATCACAAGGCGGCGGAATGGCTTGCGGCGGTGGTTTACGAGGACCCATGGCTGGCCGGCGGGCACAACGGCCTCAGCAACGCCGAGGACCCACGCAAGCCGCAAGACCCCTATCCGCGGGTCAAGGAATTGCGCGAGACGATGCGCGCCGAAGGCATTGCGGACAGCGTCCCGATCGTCATGGCCGGCGGCGTGTGGCGGCTCGACGAATGGGATCATTGGATCGACAATCCCGAGCTCGGCCAGATCGTCTTCCAGTTCGGGACGCGGCCGCTGCTGACCCAGGAAAGCCCGATCCCGCCGGAATGGAAGGCGCGGCTGCTGACGCTCGAGGAGGGGGATGTCCTGCTGCATCGCTTCTCGCCGACGGGCTTCTATTCCTCGGCGGTGCGCAATCCGTTCCTGCGCAACCTCGAAGCCCGCAGCGAGCGTCAGATCGCCTTCACCAAGGAGCCGATCGGCGACCATCATTTCGAGCTCGACGTCGGCATCGGCAAGAAACGCAATTACTGGGTCACCAAGGGCGACCTGATCCATGCGCGCGAATGGTTCGCCAAGGGCTACACCAACGCGATGAAGACGCCGGACGATACGCTGATCTTCGTCAATCCCGACGAAGAGAAGCAGATCCGCAAGGACCAGGCGGAATGCATGGGCTGCCTGTCCCAATGCGCCTTCTCGTCCTGGGCGGACAATGAGAAGAATTCGACCGGGCGCCTCGCCGACCCGCGCAGCTTCTGCATCCAGAAGACGCTCCAGGACATCGCCCATGGCGGACCGGTCGAGCACAATTTGATGTTCGCGGGCCACTCGGCCTTCCGCTTCCGGAGCGATCCCTTTTACTCGAACGGCTTCATCCCTACCGTGAAGCAGCTGGTCGACCGGATTCTGACGGGGGCGTAGTGGTCAACCTCTTCGTCACCCCCGCGAAAGCGGGGGTCCCGCTTCCTCCGTGGTTCAAGAAAAGCGGGATCCCCGCTTTCGCGGGAATGACGATGATCTTGGTCAGCGTCCCCGCCGCGGCGCAGGAAAAGCAGCCGCCTTACTGGGCGTCGATCGCCAGCGGCGAGGCCATGACCCGCACCGGGCCGGGCAAGAATTATCCGGGGGTCTGGCTCTACAAGCGCCGTGACCTGCCGGTCCGGGTGGTCAAGAAATACGAGCATTGGCGGCTGATCCAGGACCCGGACGGGGCGCAGGGCTGGATGCTGGTCTCGCTGCTCAGCGATCGCCGCACGGCGATGGTCAAGCCCGGCGAGCCGCGCCAGGTCCGGGTCAAGCCCGACGACGGGGCGAAGGTGCGCTACATGGTCGAGCACGGTGTCGTCGGCCGCATCGACAAATGCGCCAACGGCTGGTGCCGCATCGCGGTCGGCAGGCGCGACGGCTATATCCATGCGGCCGACCTGTGGGGCGTCGGCGCGAATGAGGTGGTGGATTAGGGAGGGACGGAGATGAAGTCATTGATCGCAATTGCGACGGCAGTTCTGGCCTCGACCACCGCGACTGCTGCCATTGCCCAAGCGGCTCGCCCGACGATGCAGCATTTTCCCGCGGGACCGAACGCGCCCTTCTCGACGGCGGTTCGGGTCGGGGACATCGTCTATCTTTCGGGGCAGATCGGGATTGCGCCCGACGGCAAGCTTCCCGAGGGGTTCGAGGCGCAGGCCAGGCAGACGATGGAAAATGTCGGCGCCGCGCTGAAGGCGGTCGGCCTTGGCTGGGGCGACGTATTCAAATGCACGGTGATGATTGACAACATGGCCGACTGGCCCAAGTTCAACACGATCTACGTGCCTTATTTCCCCGCCGGAAAGCTGCCGGCCCGGAGCGCGTTCGGCGCCGACGGCCTCGCGCTCGGCGCTCTGCTCGAGCTCGAGTGCATGGCGCACGCCGGCACAAAATGATGAGCGGGGCCGGGCCCGAATATCTGGCGCGATCGACCCTCGGCGGGAAGCCGCTGCCCTTCTCGTCCGCCGTTCGCGTCGGCGAGGTGCTTTATCTGTCGGGGCAGATGGGATTCCGCGAGGACGGAACGCTCGCCGAAGGGATGGAGGGTCAGACCCGCCAGGCCCTAGAGAACGTTCGCGCCGTCCTGTCGAGCGCCGGCCTCGAGTTCAACGACGTGTTCCACTGCACCGTGATGCTCGCCGACATGGGCCAATGGGCCGCGTTCAACGCCGTCTATCTCGAATATTTCGGCGACCCGCTGCCGACGCGCAGCGCGTTCGGCGTGAGCGCCCTCGCACTCGGCGGGGTCGTCGAGATCGAATGCCAGGCCTACGCGCGGCAGAAGTGACGAGCTAGACCAGCTCCACCGCGATCGCCGTCGCTTCGCCGCCGCCGATGCACAGGCTCGCCACGCCGCGCTTGAGGCCGCGATCCTGGAGCGCCGCGATCAGCGTGGTCGTGATCCGCGCGCCGCTGGCGCCGATCGGGTGGCCGAGCGCGGTCGCGCCGCCGTTCACGTTGATCTTGTCGTGCGGGATGCCGATGTCGCGCATGGCGATCATCGCGACGCAGGCGAACGCCTCGTTGACCTCGAACAGGTCGACGTCGCCGACGCTCCAGCCGGCCTTGTCGAGCACTTTCTGGATCGCGGGCACCGGCGCCGATGTGAATTTCGACGGCTCCTGAGCGTGCGCGGCATGGGCGACGACGCGGGCGACCGGGGTCTTGCCGAGCTTCTCGGCGACGCTCTGGCGAGTGAGCACCAAAGCCGCGGCACCGTCGCTGATCGAGGATGAGGTCGCGGCGGTGATCGTCCCGTCCTTGGCGAAGGCGGCGCGAAGCTGCGGGATCTTCTCCGGGTTGCCCTTGCCCGGCTGCTCGTCGACATCGACCGTGACTTCGCCCTTGCGGCTGACGACGGTGACCGGCGCGATCTCCTTCGCGAACCGGCCGGACGTGATCGCGTCATTGGCGCGGCGCAGGCTCTCGATCGCATATTCGTCCTGCATCTCGCGCGTGAACTGATATTCGCGCGCCGCATCCTCGGCGAAGGTGCCCATCGCGCGGCCGGCCTCATAGGCGTCCTCGAGCCCGTCGAGCATCATATGATCGTAGGCGGTGTCGTGGCCGATGCGGGCGCCGGCGCGGTGCTTCCTGAGCAGGTATGGCGCGTTGGACATTGACTCCATGCCGCCGGCGACGATCAGGTCGGCCGAGCCCGCGGCGAGCATGTCGTGGGCGAAGATCGCGGCCTGCATGCCCGACCCGCAGACCTTGTTGACCGTCACCGCCTCGGCCGAGCGGGGGAGGCCGGCGCCGAGCGCCGCCTGGCGCGCCGGGGCCTGGCCGAGGCCGGCGGGAAGCACATTGCCCATGAACACCTTGTCGACCTGCTCGCCGCTGATCCCCGCGCGCTCGACCGCGGCCTTGACGGCGGTGGCGCCAAGTTCGGTCGCGCTGACGCCCGACAGCGCGCCCTGGAAGCTGCCCATCGGCGTGCGGGCGTAGGAGAGGATGACGATCGGGTCGGATGCGGTGGTGGCCATGATGGTGCAGTGCTCCTTGGTCCCGTCATTGCGAGGAGCCGAAGGCGACGCGGCAATCCAGACTGGATTGCTTCGCTTCGCTCGCAATGACGAATGTTGCAGTGCACATAGTCACCGCCACGCGGTTGTTCAAACGCTCGGCGCTCTGCTAGCGGCGGACCGAACCGGAGACGCGACATGACCGACCCCGCACCGCTCGATTTCGGCCTCGGCGAGATGGCCGACACCATCCGCGAGACGACCGCGCGCTTCGCCCGCGAGAAGATCGCGCCGATCGCCGCCGAGATCGACGAGACGGACGAATTCCCGCGCCACCTGTGGCCGCAGATGGGCGAGCTCGGACTCCACGGCATCACCGTCGAGGAGGAATGGGGCGGGCTCGGGCTCGGCTATCTCGAGCATGTCGTCGCCCAGGAGGAGGTCGCGCGGGCGTCCGGGTCGGTGGGCCTCAGCTACGGCGCGCACTCGAACCTGTGCATCAACCAGATCCGCCGCTGGGCGAACGACGAGCAGAAGCGGCAATATCTCCCCAGGCTGATCAGCGGCGAGCATGTCGGCGCGCTGGCGATGAGCGAGGCCGGCGCGGGAAGCGACGTCGTCGGGATGAAGCTGAAGGCGGAGAAGAGCGGCAACGGCTACCGCCTCAACGGCACCAAATTCTGGATCACCAACGGCTCGGAAGCCGACACTTTGGTGGTCTACGGCAAGACCGGCGAGGGCAGCCGCGGAATCACCGCCTTCATCATCGAAAAAGGGATGGAGGGATTTTCGATCGGGCAGAAGGTCGACAAGCTCGGGATCCGCGGCTCGCCGACGGCCGAGCTGGTGTTCGAGGATTGCTTCGTTCCGCCCGAGAATATCCTCGGCGGGGAGAATGAGGGCGTGGCCGTGCTGATGAGCGGCCTCGATTACGAGCGCACGATCCTCGCCGGCATGCAGGTCGGGATCATGCAGGCGTGCCTCGACGTCGTCCTGCCCTACGTCCGCGACCGCAAGCAGTTCGGAAAGCCGATCGGGTCGTTCCAGCTGATGCAGGCCAAGGTCGCCGACATGTATGTCGCGCTGAACAGCGCGCGCGCCTACGTCTACCAGGTCGCCAAGGCATGCGACGCGGGCAAGACGACGCGCCACGACGCGGCGGGCGCGATCCTGCTCGCGAGCGAGAATGCGGTGAAGGTCGCCAACGAAGCGGTGCAGGCGCTGGGCGGGGCGGGTTACACCAAGGACTGGCCGGTCGAGCGCTATTACCGCGACGCCAAGCTGCTCGACATCGGCGCCGGGACCAACGAGATAAGGCGGATGCTGATCGGGCGCGAGCTGATCGGCGCCTAGGCGAGAAGGCGCGCTGCGCCCCAGGCGATCAGCGCGACGCCGATGACGCGACCGATCCACTCGCCCCGGGGCAGGAGCCGCTCCGCTCCGACGATCAGCGTCAGCCCGGCGATCCAGGCGAAATTCATGACTCCGCCGACGAACAGCAGGGCCATCAGCATCCAGCAGCAGCCGACGCAGTAGGCACCGTGGAGCAGGCCGAGGCGGACCGCCCCGGCGGCTCCCGGACGCCAGTGCCGGCTGATGAACTGCGCGGGCGACTGGCATTGCCGCAGGCACGCGGTCTTGAACGGCGACAATTGGTAGAGGCCGGCGGCGACCAGCACCGCGGATGCGAGGCGCGGATCGCTGAGCGCCATCTCAGGGCCGGTGAGCAGCAACTGCGCGCCCGCGGCGGCAAGCGAAAACAGCAGCCAGGCGCCGAGATAGCCGGCGAGGAAGATCGAGGTGCGCGCGACCGTCGCGTCGTTGCCGCGGGCTTGCCGGACGCGCGCGTAGAGCAACACCGCCGGAGCGGACGACGGAAGCATCATCGCGACCATCATCACCCACCACATCAGCACCAAGGCCGCAAAGGGCGGCCGGCCCATGCCGGGCATCGCCCCGGGCGCCATGCCCGCGCCGCTGGCGATGAACCACCAGCTGATTGCCACGAGCAACGCCAGACCGGCGGCGACGACCAGCCGCTGGTGACGCAGGATTCGGCTGGTCAGGTCAGACGCGGACGACACCATGCGTGGACATGTGGATCGTCGCGAACTGCGCATATTTGCTGTGAATATCGATATCCATCGGCCCGCCGGTGGTCCGGCTCGTGGCGCTGCCGATCTCGGCGATTTCATATTCGAAGCCGTCGGGCAGGTGGATCCGCGCCCGGTGCTCGGCACCGGTGACGGGGTTGCGGATCGGCTCGCCGGTCATTTCGACATAGCCCGGCACGGTCATGCGGCCGCGGCGGCCATCGACGTCGACCTCGAACTGAATCGGGGCGAACACCGGCTCGTGCATCGTCTCGATGGTCGTGGCGAAAACGGCGAACACCGTGGCCATCGGGTCGGTGTCCTGCCCGGTCATGATCTTGAGCAGCGCCTCGCGCTGCTTCTCATCGGCGCGCTCGTCGACGAAGGCCAGCGCCTCGCCATGGCCCTCGTGGATCGGCCCGGGCCATTTGAACAGCGCGCCAATGGCGAGGCCGTCCAGCCGGGTGTCGTCGTGATGGCCTTCGTCGATCTGGATCGCGGCCACCGCGTGGCAGTGGCCCTTGTCGGGCAATGCGTTGAACTGGCAGTTGCACCCATATTCGCAGGTGCAGTTGATCAGCTCGCGTCCCTTGAACTCCCAATAAGCCATTGCGCGACCTCCGTGTGACAGGCGGCCCGCCCATAGCACGGGCCGCGCCGTCTTTGCAGCAGGCCTAGCCCCACACCTTCACCCGCGCGTCCGGCGCGAGATAGAGCTTCTGCCCGGGCTGGACGTTGAATGCCGGATACCAGGCGTCGATGTTGCGCACCGTCAGCGCGCGGAAGTTGCCGGGGGCATGGCCGTCAGTGGCGATACGGTTGCGCAGCGTCTGCTCGCGCATCTTGGTCGCCCAGGCCTGCGCATAAGCGAGGAAGAAGCGCTGGTCGCCCGACAGGCCGTTGATGACCGGCGCCGCCTTGCCGTTCAGCGACGCCTTGTACGCATCATAGGCAGCCGACAGGCCGGCCACGTCGGCGATATTCTCGCCAAGCGTCAGCTTGCCATTGACGTGGAGCCCGGGCAGCGCCTCGTACGCGTCATATTGCCTGGCGAGCGCTTCGCCGGCCTGCTGGAACTTGGCGAAATCCGCCGGCGTCCACCAGTTGCGCAGGCGCCCGGTCGAATCGAACAGGGCCCCGTTATTGTCGAAGCTGTGGCTGATCTCGTGGCCGATCACGCCGCCGATCGCGCCGTAATTGTATGCGGCGTCGGCCTTGGGATCGAAGAACGGCTTGACCAGGATCGCGGCCGGGAAGTTGAGCGCGTTCTGCACCGGCAGGTTGACCGCGTTGACCAGCTGCGGCGGCATCCACCATTCGGCGCGGTCCATCGGCTTGCCGATCTTCGCGATCTGGTGCCTGTATTCGGCGAGGCCGACCGCCTTCCGATTGGCGTAGGCATTGTCCGGCGTGACGGTCAGCGACGAATAGTCGCGCCACGTGTCGGGATAGCCGACGCCGACGACGATCGTTTCGACCTTCTTCAGCGCTTCCCGCTTGGTCGAGGGCGCCATCCACTCGATGCCCTGAACCCGGCGCGCGAACGCGCCCTTGATGCCTTCGACCATGGCCTGGATCTCGGTCTTGGACGAGGCCGGGAAATATTTGTCGACATAGGCCTTGCCGACCGCGTCCTGCAGCGACTTGCTGGTGGCGTTGAGCGCCAGAATGTCGCGCGGCCGCTGCTTGGGGGTGCCCGCGACGGCGGTGCCGTTGAAGGCGAAGCTCGCGTCGCGGAACGCCTTGGGCAGCACCTCCGCCTGCTGGTTCAGGGTGTGGAAGACGAGCCAGTCCTTCCACGCATCGAGCGGCTCCGAGCCGACCAGCGCGGCAAGCTTGGGGATCGCGCCGGCATGATAGGCCTGGAACTTCTGTACCTGGCCGAGCTGGGCGGCGTCGAGCAGGGCGCTCCAGTCGATTCCGGGCGCCCGCTGCTCGAGCTCCGCGCGGGTCCACACCTGCGCTCCCTTGGCGAAATCCTCGCTCTCCTCGCGCGTCGCGTGCGCCTGCGCGATCTTGGTCTCGAGCGCGAGGACGCGCGTCGCGGCGCCCTGCGGATCGGGATGGCCGGCAAGCTGCAGGATTTGCTGGACGTAGGCGCGATACTTGTTCTTGAGCTCGGCCATCTTGGGGTCGGCCGACAGATAATATTCGCGCTCGGGAAGCCCGATCCCGCCCTGCATCAGATAGGGCAGCTGCTCGCCCGGCGTGGTCAGGCCCTGGGTGACGAACACCCCGAACAGATTCTCGGTGCGGAAGTTGGTCGCGTTGAGCGGATCGGTGTCGGCGCGCAGCGTGCCGCCGATCGCCGCGCTGAGGGCGCGCTTGTCGGCGATGCGCGCGATCGCGTCGAGATCGGCCTTGGCCGGGGCGAGGCCCGCGCGGTCGATCGCATCGGCGTTGGCATAAGCGGTGTAGTAATTGGCGATCAGCGCTTCGTTGCCGCCGGTCGGCTTCGCCTTGAGGATCTCGTCGAACAGCGCGCGCATGTTCTTCTCGCGCTGCTGGTCGGCGATGTAGAAGCCGCCGATGTTCGAGCGATCCTCGGGGATCGGCGTGTTCTTGACCCAATTGCCGTTGGCGTAGGCGAAGAAATCGTCCCCCGGCGCGACCGACGTATCCATCCAGTCGAGATTGAGCCCGATCTCGCTGCCGGACTTCGCCTCCTGAGCGTAATTCCCGGTGTTGGTGTTGCACGCCGCAAGCGCCAGCGCGGGCGCCAATAACCACAAAGACGAACGCTTCATTTTCTGCGGGTCCTTCCTCCGACTGCTTTGCCAAGGCCTGCAGCAGCCGCTAGGCGAGCGGCAGGGCTTTTCGACCAACGGACGAACGGGGACCATGAGCGCGCCGCGGATCGAGACGAAAATCGCGACAGACAGCGAAGAGTTCCGCGCCCGTTCCGATCATAACCGGGCGCTGGCGGCGAAGCTTCGCGCCGACGTCGCGGAAGCCGCGAAAGGCGGGCCCGAGAAGCATCGCCAGCGCCATGTCGAGCGCGGCAAGCTGCTTCCCCGCGACCGCGTCGAGCGGCTGCTCGACCCCGGCTCGCCCTTCCTCGAGATCGGCCAGCTCGCCGCCTGCGACATGTACGAGGGCGAGGTCCCCGGCGCGGGGATCATCTGCGGCATCGGCCGCGTGTCGGGCCGGCAGGTGATGATCGTCTGCAACGACGCGACGGTGAAAGGCGGCACTTATTATCCGCTGACGGTCAAGAAGCACCTCCGCGCGCAGGAGATCGCCGAGCAGAACCGGTTGCCGTGTGTGTACCTGGTTGATTCAGGCGGCGCGAACCTGCCGCACCAGGCCGACGTCTTCCCCGACCGCGACCACTTCGGCCGGATCTTCTTCAACCAGGCGCAGATGAGCTCCAAGGGCATCGCCCAGATCGCCTGCGTGATGGGCAGCTGCACCGCGGGCGGCGCCTACGTCCCGGCGATGAGCGACGAGAGCGTGATCGTCCGCAACCAGGGGACGATCTTCCTCGGCGGCCCGCCGCTGGTGAAGGCGGCGACGGGCGAGGAGATTTCGGCCGAGGACCTGGGCGGCGGCGACCTCCATGCACGCAAGTCGGGCGTCGTCGACCATCTCGCGGAAAATGACGCGCATGCGCTGACCATCGTCCGCGACATCGTTTCCCACCTGGGCGCGGAAGCGGGTGCGGAGATCGAGCTGCGCGAGCCGCGACCGCCGCATTATGACGCGGAGGAACTGTACGGCATCATCCCCGAGGACGTGCGCGCGCCCTACGACGTGCACGAGGCGATCGCGCGGATCGTCGACGGCTCCGAGCTGCACGAATTCAAGCCGCTTTACGGCTCGACGCTCGTGTGCGGCTTCGCCCACATCTGGGGGATCCCGGTCGCGATCCTCGCCAATAACGGGATCCTGTTCAGCGAGAGCGCGGTCAAGGGCGCGCATTTCATCGAGTTGGCGTGCCAGCGGCGGACGCCGCTGCTGTTCCTGCAGAACATCTCGGGCTTCATGGTTGGCGGGAAATATGAAGCCGAGGGCATCGCCAAGCACGGCGCCAAGCTGGTCACCGCGGTCGCGACCGCGAGCGTGCCCAAGATCACATTGCTGATCGGCGGCAGCTTCGGCGCGGGCAATTACGGCATGGCCGGCCGCGCTTACTCGCCCCGCTTCCTGTTCACCTGGCCCAACAGCCGCATCAGCGTGATGGGCGGCGAGCAGGCGGCGAGCGTGCTCGCGACCGTCCACCGCGACGCCGACAAATGGACGCCCGCGCAGGCGGAGAAGTTCAAGCAGCCGATCCGCGAGGAATATGAGAAAGAGGGCAACCCCTGGCATGCGACGGCGCGGCTGTGGGACGACGGCATTATCGACCCGGCGCAGACGCGTGACGTGCTCGGCCTCGCCTTCGCCGCATGCCTGAATGCGCCCATCCCCGAGCGGCCGCAGTTCGGCGTTTTCCGGATGTAGGAGAGAAACAGTGTCTCTTGCGATAGTCCTGGCAGCGGTTGCCGCTCAGGCCGCTTCCGCACCGGCGGACGACCGACGCGAGGTCATGGCTGTCGTCGATCGGGTGTTCGAAGCGATCAATACGAACGATGCGGAGGCGCTCCGCCGGATTTCGATTCCGGAAGGCATGAACATTTCGCTGCGCTATCAACCCGACGGCAGCACGAAGCTCCGAACGGTCTCGAACAGCCAGGATGCCGCCAATACGGCGGCGGAAAAACGGCGATTCACCGAGAAATACTGGAACCCGACCTTGCTGATCCACAACGGGATCGCCGTCTTCTGGGCACCCTATTCATTCGACATCGATGGCAAGAGGTCGCACTGCGGCGTTGACCAGTTCGACTTCATCAAAGTCGACGGCGAGTGGAAGCTCGCGAGCTCGATGTGGACGGTAGAGCCGGACGGTTGTCCCAAGGAATGATGAAGTCCCTCCTAGTCGCGAACCGCGGGGAGATCGCCTGCCGCGTGATCCGAACCGCGCGGAGGCTCGGGATCCGGACGGTTGCGGTCTATTCCGATGCCGACGCCAAGGCGTTGCACGTGCGGATGGCCGACGAAGCCGTGCACATCGGCCCGAGCCCGGCACGCGAGAGCTACCTCGCCGGTGACAAGATCATCGCGGCGGCGAAGGCGACGAAGGCCGAGGCGATCCATCCGGGCTACGGCTTTTTGAGCGAGAATGCCGACTTCGCCGCGGCTGTGATCGACGCCGGCCTGATCTGGGTCGGGCCCAAGCCCGCCAGCATCCGCGCCATGGGTCTGAAGGACGCGGCGAAGAAACTGATGGCCGAAGCCGGCGTGCCGGTGACGCCGGGCTATCTCGGAGAGAACCAGGATCCCAAGCGCCTCAGGAAGGAGGCCGACGCCATCGGCTATCCGGTGCTGATCAAGGCGGTCGCGGGCGGAGGCGGCAAGGGCATGCGCCGCGTCGATGCTGCGAAGGACTTCGACGACGCGCTCGAAAGCTGCAAGCGCGAGGCGGCCTCGAGCTTCGGCGACGACCGCGTGCTGATCGAGAAATACATCCTCTCGCCGCGCCACATCGAGGTGCAGGTGTTCGGCGACAGCCACGGCAACGTCGTCCATCTGTTCGAGCGCGACTGCTCGCTCCAGCGTCGCCACCAGAAG
>DATEEM010000061.1:0-28653 GCA_035281125.1 Sphingomicrobium sp.
AAAGAAACAATCGTCAGCTGCGGGGCCGGAACTGTCAATGTCTGGCGGAGAGGGTGGGATTCGAACCCACGGTGGGCTTGCGCCCACGGCGGTTTTCAAGACCGCTGCCTTAAACCACTCGGCCACCTCTCCTTAATCCGAGGCCGCATATCCTCCGCCGCGCCGGGCTGTGCAAGGCGCACGATGAACCAAGCTGGTCTCTCGCGCATTGTCCTTTAGCCTCGGCAGTGATGAGGAGCGTGGAGTTGCGGATGCTCGGGGGAATGGTGCTGGCGGCGGTGTCGGCGATGGCGCTCGCCACGCCCTCGGCGCAGGTGCCGCTGCCCGTGGCTCCCCAGCCGGCGCCTCCGGCTGAGGTGAAGGTCGCGCAGACCTACGTCTATCCCCAATCCACCTATTCCGCGCCGGTCTCGAGCCCGTGGGAGATCCACAAGCAGCGGCTCGCGGGCCTCGCCCGCCAGCAGGGCGTTCGCGAAGCGACGATCCAGGCAGTGGTCCCGTCGCTCCAGGTCAACCAGCGCGTGATGGAACTCGACCGCGCGCAGCGTCCGACCGGAAGCAGCGGCTATGTGCAGAATTACCGGCCCTATCTCGACCGGCACATCACCACCTCCCTGATCAACCGGGGGCAGTCGCGCTACTCGACGCATTGGACCAACCTGTCCCGGATCGAGGCGCTGACCGGCGTCGACCCGGCGGTGATCATGGCGATCTACGGCAAGGAAACCAGCTACGGCGCGGTCACCGGCAGCTTCGACCTGCTCCAGGCGCTGGCCACGCTGGCCTACGAGGGGCGCCGCCGCTCGATGTTCGAGCAGGAATTCGTCGCCGCGCTGAAGCTATTGGACCAGGGCGTGCAGCGCTGGCAGCTCAAGGGCAGCTACGCCGGCGCGACCGGCTATCCCCAGTTCATGCCGTCGGTCGCGCTGCGGCTGCGCGCCGACGGCGATGGCGACGGCTATGCCGACATCTGGCGCAACGAGGACGACGCCTTCGCCTCGATCGCCAATTATCTGCGGTCCGCCGGATGGAAGCGGAATGTGCCGTGGGGCGTGCCGGTGCGGATCCCCCCCAACCTCAACCGCGCCGCGATCCAGTCGCGGCTGACGCCGCCGCGCTGCCCCGCCGTCTATCGCCGCCACAGCCGCTGGCTGACGGTTGCCGAGTGGCGCGCGCTCGGCGTCTATCCGGGCGGCCGCGGCCTGCCCGACAATGAGCTGGCGGCGCTGATCGAAACGCCGGGCGCCTATGCCGACGGCTACCTGCTGACGACCAATTATCGCGCGATCCTCGATTACAATTGCTCCAACTTCTACGCTTTGGGCGTCGGGCTGCTGGCGAATGCGATAGCGCAGCGATAGAGGAGGGGCTTCGGGTCCACTCCAACCGGGGAATCGCCTTTTTCCATGCCGCGCTCAGTCCTGCTTGCCGCCGCCGCTTCGCTCCTCTTCGCCAGTTCCGCGCCCGCCGCCGCGCCGACCTTCGACACGCCCGCCAGGGTCGCGTTCCTGCTCGATACGTCCTCGGGTGCCGTGCTCTACGCCAAGAACCCCGACCAGCGCATGCCGCCGGCGTCGATGGCCAAGATGATGACCGTCGAGGCCGCGTTCGAGCTGATCGACAGCAACAAGCTGGCCCTGGGCAAGATGTGCACGGTGCGTCCCGAGACGTGGCAGAGGTGGCACGGCCCCGCGGCCGGATCGACCATGTTCCTCTCGCCGGGCGAGCAGGTGAGCGTCGAGAATTTGTTGCACGGCATCGTGACTCTGTCGGGCAACGACGCGTCGGTCGTGCTCGCCGAGTGCATTGCCGGGACCGAGGAGGCGTTCGCGGGGCAGATGAACGCGCTGGCCAAGAAGATCGGCCTCACCAACAGCCATTTCGCCAATTCGAACGGCTGGCCGGACGAAGGGCGGACCTATGTCACCGCGCGCGACCTCGCGACGCTCGCCCGGTCGGAGATCGAGAACCATTACGCGCTCTACAAAAAATTCTATTCTCAGCCGAGCTTCACCTGGGGCAAGACCATGGGCTCGGGCGAGAACATCACCCAAAGCAACCGCAACCCGATCCTCGGCAAGGTCGCCGGAGCGGACGGGCTGAAGACCGGCCACACTGCGGAAGCCGGCTACGGCTTCACCGGCTCGGCCGAGCAGAACGGCCGCCGCTTGATCGAGGTGGTCGCCGGCCTGCCGAGCTGGAATTCCCGCGTCGAGGAATCGACACGGCTGATCCAGTGGGGCTTCAACGCCTGGACGGCCAAGCCCTTGTTCAAGAAGGATTCGAAGGTCGGCGCCGCCAAGGTCCAGATGGGCAGCAGCAGCGAAGTCTCGCTGGTCGCCCCGCGTGACCTGGCCGTGACCGTCCCGGCGGGTCTTGAGACGGGCGCGACGAGCATGAAGATCCGCTATCAAGGGCCGGTGGCCGCGCCGATCAAGCGCGGCGACCATATCGCCGACCTGGTTGTCACCACGCCGGATACGCCGCCGCAAATCGTGCCGCTGGTCGCCGGCGAAGATGTCGGCGAGGCGGGATTCTTCGGGCGCGTGTGGATCGGGCTCAAGCAATTGCTCGGAATGGCGTGACGCCGCGCGGCAAGTTCATCAGCCTCGAGGGCGGGGAGGGGGTCGGAAAGTCGACGCAGGTCAGGGCGCTCGCGGCCGCGCTGCGTGAGCGCGGCCTCGACGTCGTCGAAACCCGGGAGCCCGGCGGCAGCGAAGGCGCGGAGAAGATCCGCGAATTGCTGCTCGGCGGCGCCGAGGACCGCTGGGGGGCGAAGGCCGAGGCCCTGCTGTTCGCCGCCGCCCGTGCCGACCATGTCGAGCGCACGATCCGGCCCGCGCTCGACGCCGGCCGATGGGTCGTCTCAGACCGATTCGTCGACAGCTCGCTCGCCTATCAGGGCGGCGCCGGCGCGCTCGGGATCGAAGCGGTGCGCGAGATCAACGCGTTCGGCATCGGCGACGCCTTCCCCGACCGGACCCTCGTCCTTACCCTCGACGACGGCGCCGAACGCGCCCGGGCGCGGGATTCCGACGGAGCCGACCGGATCGGCGGCCGCGGTGAGGATTACCACCGCAAGGTCGAGATCGCGTTCCGGCTGATCGCCGCCGAGGAGCCCGAGCGCGTGCGAATCATCGACGCGTCCGGAGCGGCCGAGGCGGTCACGCGACGGCTGATCGAGGCGATCGGGGACCTGCTGCCGTGATCCTCGGCCAGGACAAGGCGATCGGGCAGTTCGCGACGGCCTGGGCGTCACGCAAGCTGCACCATGCCTGGCTGCTGGCGGGACCGAAGGGGGTGGGCAAGGCGACCTTCGCGTTCGAGGCGGCGCGCCGCGTCCTCGCCGATGCCGCGGGGCCGGCATCGGAGCTTGCCGGCATCGCGAGCGACGACGCGCACCCAATCGGCAAGCTGGTCGACGCGGGAAGCCACCCCGACATGCGCCGGCTCGAGCGGCTGGTGAACGAAAAGACCGGGAATCTCGCGCGCAACATCGGCGTCGACCAGGTGCGCGGCCTCGCCGATTTGTTCGATCTCAGCCCGGCCATGTCCGACTGGCGCGTGGCGATCATAGATTCGGCCGATGACCTCGAAGCGCCGGCGGCCAACGCGCTGCTGAAGATGCTCGAGGAGCCGCCGCCGAACAGCATCTTCTTCCTCGTCAGCCACGCCCCGGGCCGGTTGCTTCCTACCATTCGCTCGCGCTGCAGAAGGCTGGACTTTCAATCGCTTGACGATGACGTCATGGCGTCGATCCTCGAATCCCGAACGCCCGAGACCGACGCCGGGACACGCCGGCGCATCGTCGCCATGTCGTTCGGCTCGGCGGGGAGGGCGCTGGGCTTCGCCGAGCTCGACCTGGCGCGGATCGAGGAGGCGGCACTGGCCATCCTTCGCCACGGCGATCCGACCAACGCGCGCCGCTCGGAGCTTGCCGGCGAGCTCGGCAGGCGCGGCGCGGGCGAGCGCTACGCGGCGTTCCTCGATCTCGCGCCGTCTCTCATCGCGCGCGAGGCGCGGTCGCTCGACGGTGAACGGCGCGAGCGCGCGCTCGACGCCTATGCGAGGGCGCGCGAGCTGGCCGCGATCGCCCCTCGCGTGTCGCTCGACCCGGCGGCCACGGTCTTTCAAATCGGCGGGATGCTCGCCTCGGTGGCGGATCCCTCGCTTCCTTGAAGCCGCGACGAGGCGCGGTTAGGGCGGGCCGCGAATGCCCGATCCGTTCTACATCACCACGGCGATCAGCTATCCCAACGGGCCGCCGCACATCGGCCATGCCTATGAGGCGATCGCGGCCGACGTGATCGCGCGCTTCCAGCGGGCGCGGGGAAGGGACGTACGGCTGGTCACCGGGACCGATGAGCACGGCCTGAAAATGGTCCAGACGGCGCGCGCCGAGAACCGCGAGACGCTCGAGTTTGCCGATGAAATGTCGGGATATTTCCGAGACATGTGCGCGCAGCTGAATATTTCATATGACAGTTTCGTGCGGACGTCAGAGCCGCGCCATCACGAGGCGAGCATTGCCATCTGGAAAGCGATGGAAGCGGCCGGCGACCTCTATCTCGACCGCTACGAGGGCTGGTACTCGGTCCGCGACGAAGCCTTTTACGACGAAAGCGAGCTCGTCCCAGGGGAGGGCGGGGAGAAGCTTTCGCCCCAGGGCACGCCGGTCGAATGGACCGCGGAGGAGACCTGGTTCTTCCGCCTGTCGAAATATCAGGAGCCGCTGCTGCGCCTGTACCGCGACAATCCCGAGTTCATCCGCCCCGAGAGCCGCCGCAACGAAGTTCTGAGGTTCGTCGAGGGCGGGCTTAAGGACCTCAGCGTGTCGCGCACGAGCTTCGACTGGGGCGTCCCCGTGCCCGGCTCTCCCGACCACGTCATGTACGTCTGGGTCGATGCGCTGACGACTTACATGACCGGCGTCGGCTATCCCGACACGGGCGGCGACTGGGCGCGCTACTGGCCGGCCGACCTCCATTTGATCGGCAAGGACATCGTCCGTTTCCATACCGTCTATTGGCCGGCCTTCCTGATGTCGGCGAACCTGCCGATCCCGAAGCGGGTCTTCGCGCACGGTTTCCTCCTCTATCGCGACAAGAAAATCTCGAAATCCGAGCTCGCGTTGATGGACAAGCCGCCGGTCGTCGACCCGCTCGAGCTCGCCGAGCGGTTCGGCGTCGACGCGCTGCGCTATTTCCTGATGCGCGAGGTGCCGTTCGGCCAGGACGGCAGCTATAGCGCCGAAGCGATCGTCAACCGGGCCAACGCGGAGCTGGCGAATAGCTTCGGCAACCTCGCCCAGCGCACCTTGTCGATGATTTTCAAGAACCTCGGCGGAGTCATTCCCGCACCGGGCGAAGCACCGGAGGATCGCGACTTGCTCGACCAGGTGCGCGAAGCCGCCGATCGTGAGGTTCCCGAGGCATTCGAGCGGCTGGCCTTCTCGGTCGGCATCGAGGCGTGGCTGCGCGCTGTGTTCGCCTGCAACGCCTATGTCGACACGCAGGCCCCCTGGGCGCTCAGGAAGACTGACCCCGGGCGCATGGCCGCCGTGCTCGGGACCCTCGTCGTCGCGGTGCGCCACCTCACCCGCGCGATCGCGCCAGTCATTCCGGCTTCGGCCGAAGCGCTGCTGACCCTGATCGACGCGGGCGTGGGGGGAGCCCCGATCCCGCAGCCAACGCCGCTGTTCCCGCGGCTCGAGCTCGAGGAGGAAAGGGCGGCATGAGGCTGATCGATAGCCATTGCCATCTCAATTACGAGGGCCTCGCCGAACGCCAAGACGAAGTGCTTGAAAATGCGCGCGAACGCGGCGTCCGTGGCTTTCTCAACATTTCCACCCGCCGTCGCGAGTGGGATGACGTTATCGCCGTCGCCGAGCGAAATCCCGACGTCTGGGCAACCGTTGGGGTCCACCCGCACGAGGCCGACGCGCATCCCGACCTCGGCGCCGCCGCCTTGGCCGAGGGGGCGACTCATCCCCGCGTGATCGCCATCGGTGAGTGCGGGCTCGATTATTATTACGACAAGTCGGACCGCGCGGCCCAGCGCGAGCGCTTCCAGGCGCATATCGAGGCCGCGCGGGAAACTGGCTTGCCGCTGGTCGTCCATACGCGCGAGGCGGAGGCCGACACCGCCGAGATGCTCGAGGCGGCGGTGCGGGAAGGGGGCGTCACCGGCGTGCTGCACTGCTTCACCGGTTCGGCCGCTCTGGCGCACAAGGGGCTCGATCTCGGCTTCTTCATCTCGCTGTCGGGGATCGTCACGTTCAAGAATGCGGCGGATCTTCAGGAAATTGCCAAATGGCTGCCCGCCGACCGCATGCTGGTCGAGACCGATTCGCCCTTCCTTGCACCGGTGCCACACCGGGGGCGGCCCTGCGAGCCGGCCTTCGTCGCCGACACCGCGGCGTTCGTCGCCGGGCTGCGCGGCGAAGAAATCGAGGCGCTAGGCGAGGCGACCACCGCGAACTTCTTCAGATTGTTCGGGAAAGCCCAGTAATTTGAAGGTCAGGATCCTCGGTTGCGGCACGTCCACCGGAGTTCCCAAGATCGGCAATCATTGGGGCGATTGCGACCCGGCCGAGCCGCGCAATGCGCGCCTCCGCACCTCCATCCTGGTGGAAAGCGGCGGCGTCAATGTCCTGGTCGATTGCGGGCCAGATTTGCGCCAGCAACTGCTCGCCGCGCGACTGGAGCGGCTCGACGCGGTCATCGTCACCCACGACCACGGCGACCATGTCCACGGCATCGACGAGCTGCGACCGCTCGCCCAGGTGCTGGGCGGCCCGGTCCCATTGTACAGCTCGGATGAGACGCTCGCGAGCCTCCGCCACCGCTTCGCTTACGCCTTTGCGCAGAGCGATTTCTACCGGCCCATCGTCGATGGAAAAAAGCTTGGCGGCGACGAGCGGTTCGGCGACGCCGCATTGCGCTTCGTGACCCAGCCGCACGGCTCGGGGACTTCGCTCGGACTGCGTTTCGACGAGGCCGGTCGCTCGGTCGCTTATGCCATTGATTTCAGCGACCTGACTGACGAAATGGCAGCTTTGTATGAAGGCGCAGACCTGTGGATCGCCGACTGCTTGACGCGCGAGCCGCACCCGACCCACATGCATCTCGACGGCGTCGTGGGACACGCCCGGGATTTGAACGTCGGCCAACTCTATCTGGTGCACATGGGGAACAGTCTCGATTATCGGACTTTGGTGGCGGAACTGCCCGATTGGGCCGCTCCGGCGCACGACGGGCTTGAGATCGACCTATGACCAACGACCTGATGCTCGGCGGCGTCTACATCGTGATGGCGGTCATGCTCGTGCTCGGGACGCTGATCTCGCGGCGCGAGCCAATCGCCAAGCTGCTGACCATGGCCCTGGCGTGGATCGCAATTTTTGGGGCCGGCTTCGTCCTGTTCACCTTCCGCGACGATTTCGGCTGGGTCGCGCAGCGGCTCAAGGCGGAAGCGATCGGCACGCCGGTCGTAGAGGGGCGGGAAACGCGCATTCCGATGGCGATCGACGGCCATTTCTGGGTCGAAGGGCGGGTCAACGGCGTCCCGGTCAAGTTCCTGGTCGACAGCGGCGCGACCATGACGACCATCGACCGCGAAACAGCGCACAAGGCGGGCGTGGCGGTGGCGGCGCGGCCGGATCAGTTCGTCCGCACCGGCAACGGCATTATCCGTGTGTCGAGCGGCCGCGCGCGCGAGCTCGTCATCGGCGACATCACGCGCAAGGACATCGGCGTCCAGGTCGCCGGCAATGACGACAATCTCAACGTGCTGGGGATGAACTTCCTGTCGTCGCTGAGCCGGTGGGGCGTGCAAGGGCGCTGGCTCGTGCTCGTCCCCTGAATTGACGCAGGAACTTTACATAATGCATATTATCATACTCTCAGACTGCTCCGAACGGAGGGGGCCCCGATCCCTCTTCAGGCTCGCCCATGGCGCTTGATCGCCTGGTCGAGATCATGCGCCGGCTTCGCGACCCGAAGACCGGCTGCGAATGGGACACGGTCCAGACGTTCGAAACGATCGCGCCCTACACGATCGAGGAAGCCTATGAGGTCGCGGACGCAATTGCGCGCAAGGACATGGATGCGCTCGCCGACGAGCTCGGAGACCTCCAGCTCCAGGTCGTGTTCCACGCGCAAATGGCCGAGGAAGCCGGCCATTTCACGCTCGACGAGGTGATCGCGCGGATCTGCGACAAGATGGAGCGCCGCCATCCCCACATCTTCGGCGAGGCCGAGCATGGCGGCCATCACCTGTGGGAAGAGATCAAGGCTGCCGAACGCGGCAGCTCGCCGGATTCGAGCGCACTGGCCGGCGTCGCGCTCGCCCTGCCGGCCCTCGAACGCGCGGCGAAGCTGCAACGGCGCGCTGCGCGCACGGGATTCGACTGGCCCGACCTCACGGGTCCCCGCGCAAAGATCGACGAGGAGCTGGCGGAGCTCGACGCCGAGACCGACCATAACCGCAAGCTGGAGGAGCTCGGCGACCTGCTCTTCGCCGTCGTCAACCTCGCACGACATCTCAACGTCGAGCCCGAAGCTGCGTTACGAGAAGCGAATCGCAAGTTCGAGCAACGGTTTCGCGCGATCGAGCAAGTGCCCGGGTTCGCCGCCATTTCGCTCGAGGAGAAGGAAGCGCTCTGGACTGCGGCCAAAAAGGCTCAGGGCGATTCCATGGCCTGAAACCGGGCCCAGTTTCCGGGCGACAGCCGCACCGACAGCTCGACCTGGTCCTCGTCGACGCGCTGGCCGAGCACTTCGCCGCGCGAGTGTAGCCAGGCGATCCTGCCGCCGTCGCCGGCGGGCAGCCGGATGCGATGGACCTGCTCCCCGCTCCTCAGCGCTTCCGCCATCCGCTGGCGGAGCGTGTCGAGCCCTTCGCCAGATAGCGCGGAGAGCGGAACGACATCCTCTCGACGGCCCGCTTCGGCGATCAGGCGGTCGCGCTCCTCGCCGCTCAGCAAGTCGACCTTGTTCCATGCTTCGATCCGCCGCGGACCCCCCTCTTCCGCCAGGCCGAGCGATTCGAGCACGACCTCGACGTCCTGGCGCTGCGCCTCCCGATCGGAATGGGCCATGTCGCGCACGTGGACCAGCAGGTCGGCCGATCGAACCTCTTCCAGCGTCGCCCGGAAGGCCGCGATCAACTCGGTCGGCAAGTCGGAAACGAAGCCGACGGTGTCCGACAGGATGACTTTGTCGAACCCCGGCAGGCGGATGTCGCGCATGGTCGGGTCGAGCGTCGCGAAGAGGAGGTTCTCGGCGAACACCGCTTCACCCGTCAACCGGTTGAAAAGCGTCGATTTCCCGGCGTTCGTATAGCCGACGAGGGCGACCACTGGCCAGGGCGCGCGCTGGCGCCGGCCGCGATGCAGCGTGCGCGTGCGCTTGACCTGTTCGAGCTCGCGGCGGATTTTCGCCATGCGCTCGCGGATCAGGCGGCGGTCGGCCTCGATCTGGGTCTCGCCCGGGCCGCCGAGGAAGCCGAAGCCGCCGCGCTGGCGTTCGAGGTGCGTCCAGCTGCGGACCAGGCGGCCGGCCTGATATTCGAGATGCGCGAGCTCGACCTGCAACTGGCCTTCCGCGGTCGCCGCGCGCTCGCCGAAAATCTCGAGGATCAGCCCGGTGCGGTCGATCACTTTGGTGCCGACCTCTTCCTCCAGGTTCTTCTGCTGGATCGGGGCAAGCGGCGCGTCGACGACGACCAGGCCGGCGTCATTGTCGCGGACCAGCCCCGCCACCTCCTCGACCTGGCCCCTGCCGAGCAGGGTAGACGGACGGACCGCCCGGAGCCGAAAAGCGCGCGCGCCGACGAGCCGGACGCCGATCGCCTGGGCCAGGCCTTCCGCCTCCTCGAGGCGCGCGTCGACGGAGCGGCGCGATGTCTCCCGCGGCAACTCGGGCACGACGATGACCGCGCGCTCCCCGCGCGCGACGTCGGGAATGGCGGGATGATCGAAATTATTCAGGATCGTCCTCCGGCGCCTCGTCCGGCGGCGCGGAATCAAAGTTGAGCGGGCTCGAGGGTTGCAGGGTCGACAGCGCGTGCTTGTAGACCAGCTGGACGTGGCCGCCACGCTCGAGCAGCAGCGAGAACTGGTCGAAGGCCGTGACCGATCCCTGGAGCATCACGCCGTTGACCAGGAACAGGGTCATCCGCTCCTGGTCGCGGACGGCGGCCGACAGAAACAGGTCCTGCAGCGTCGCCTTTCCGCCGTTGGCGGCCGGGCTTGATGCGACGAAGGCCGGCGGCGGCTCACCCGGCATGATGGTCGAGATCGAGTGCTTGTACACCAACTGCGACGCGCCCTCGCGCCGGAGCAGCAGCGAGAAGGCGTCGAACCAGGTCACGACGCCCTGCAGCTTGACCCCTTTCACCAGGAAGATCGTGACCGGCAGCTTGGACCGCCGAATGCTGTTGAGGAAATGGTCCTGGAGACTGAGCGGCCGAGCAGACATGGCGCCTCCGTGCTATTCGTCCCCCTCCCTCTTGTCTCCGATGCCCAGAGCCTTGAGTTTCCGGTGAAGTGCCGAGCGTTCCATGCCGATGAACGATGCGGTGCGCGAGATGTTGCCGGAAAATCTGCGGATCTGGATCTTCAGATATTCGCGCTCGAACGATTCGCGCGCCTCCCGCAATGGGCTGCCCATGATCGCCACGGCGGCCGTCGGGCCGCCCATCGCATTCTGATTCTCGAGGACCTCGGGCGGCAGCAGGTCGACGTCGATGCACGCGACCCGGTCGCCCGGGGCGAGGATGATGGTCCGCTCGATGATGTTGCGCAACTGCCGCACGTTGCCCGGCCAGTCGTGCGCCTGGAGCGCGGCCATCGCTTCCTCGGAAATCGCCGGCGTCGCCATGTGCCGCTCGGCGGCGAAGCGGGCGAGGAAGTAATTGACCATCTCGGGGATGTCCTCGCGCCGCTCGCGCAGCGGCGGGATCCGCACGGGCACGACGTTCAGCCGGTAAAACAGGTCTTCGCGGAAGCGCCCGGCGGCGATTTCCTCGGCGAGATTCTTCGAGGTCGCGGAAAGCACGCGGACGTCGACCTTGACCGGGCGCTGGCCGCCGATCCGGTGATAGCTCTGGTCGGTCAGGACTCGCAGGATCTTGCCCTGCGTTGTCATCGGCATGTCGGCGATCTCGTCGAGGAAGAGCGTGCCCCCGTGCGCATGCTCGAGCAGGCCCGGACGGACAACGCCTTCCGACTCGCTGCCGAACAACTCCTCCTCGACCCGCTCAGGGCTCATCATCGCCGCCGGCAGGACGACGAACGGTGCCTTCGCCCGCGGGCTCCAGTTGTGGATCATCCGCGCGGCGATTTCCTTGCCGACGCCGGCGGGACCGGTGATCAGTACGCGGCTCCCGGTCGGGGCCACGCGTTTGAGCGTCGCGCGCACGGTGTTGATCGACACCGACGACCCGTGGAGCAGCTCCTCATGGCCGATTTGACGGCGAAGCGTCTCGTTTTCCCGCCGCAGCCGCTCGGTGTCGGTCGCCCGGTCGACCAGGTAGATCAGGCGTTCGGCTTCGAACGGTTTCTCGATGAAGTCGATGGCGCCCTCGCGAACCGCGGCGACGGCGGTGTCGAGATTGCCGTGCCCGGAGATCATCAGCACCGGCACCGTCGGGTCGCGGCGCTTGATCTCCTGCAGCAACTGCAGCCCGTCCAGCCGCGAACCCTGCAGCCAGACGTCGAGCAAAACCATCGACGGGCGCCGCTCCTCGAACGCTTCCAGGGTCTGGCTGCTGTCCGCAGCGGTGCGCACCGCATAGCCCTCGTCCTCCAGGACTCCGCTCACCAGCTCGCGGATGTCCGCCTCGTCGTCGACGACCAGCACCTCAAGCGCCATCAGTCATTACCCTCGTCTTCCCGTCCTTCCTCGATTTGCCCAGGAGCCTGATCGGTCTCCAGCGCGGCCAATTTGTCGGTGTCGAATGCGATCCGGACGTGGGTGCCCCCGCCCTTCCGGTCGAGAAAAGCGATCTCGCCCATATGCTCCTGGACGATCTTCTTGACGATCGCGAGGCCGAGGCCCGTCCCCCTGACCCGGGTCGTCACATAGGGCTCGGTGATCCGCTCGCGGTCCTCGGGAAGACCGATGCCGGTGTCCATCACGTCGACGATCAGGTGCCGGTCTTCCAGGTGAAGCTTCAGCTCGACGCGGTCCCCGGCGACGCTATGTTCGCCGCGGTTCCTTCTGCTTTCAATCGCTTCTACGCTATTCTTGACAACGTTTGTCAGCGCTTGCCCAAGCTGCCTGCGGTCGCACACCATGGGGAACTCGCCCTGCGGCGGCTCGAGCACGAAGGTGATCGCCGGATGCGCGACCTCGTGCAGGAACAACGCCTGGCGCGCGATGTCGTGGACGTTCTCCTCGCGGAACACCGGCTTGGGCATGCGCGCGAAATTGGAGAATTCGTCGACCATCCGCCTGAGGTCGCCGACCTGGCGTACGATCGTGCCCGTGAGGCGCTCGAACGTCTCCTTGTCGGCGACGATGTCCTCGCCGAAGCGTCGCTGCAGCCGCTCGGCCGCAAGCTGGATCGGGGTCAGCGGGTTCTTGATCTCATGCGCGATTCGCCGGGCGATGTCCGACCATGCGGCGCGGCGCTGGTCCGTCAGCTGGTCCGTGATGTCGTCGAAGGTCAACACGCTGCCGTCCTGGTAACGCACGCGCTTGACCGCGAGGGTTCGCTGCCCGCCTTCGGCGACCACGATGACGTTGGCCTCGCCCTGGTCGCCGCGCAGGAATTCGTCGAGGTCGGGCGACACCTCGGCCAGCCCCTTCCCTTCGAGATCCTCCTGACCTTTCTGGAGAAGCGCCTCGGCCGAGCGGTTGATGAGGAGGATTCGGTTCACCGCGTCGAGCGCGATGACCCCGGCCGTGACGCTGGACAGGACGGCTTCGATGAACGCGCGGCGCGTTTCGAGCTGGGTATTGGCCGCGCGAAGCGCGCCGGTCTGTTCCTCGAGCCGCCCGGTCATCCGGTTGAATGCGGCCGCGAGCGTGTGGATCTCGTCGTCGCTGTCGGCCACCGGGACCCGCGTCGAAAAGTCGCCTTCCTCGATCCGGCCGGCGGCGGTGACGAGCTGTCCGACCGGCCGGACGAGGCGGTCGGCGATCTTGAGCGCCGTGAATATGGCGAGCCCGACGATGATCAGGGCGCCGAGCAGCAGTGCGGCGTTGAATCGGAGCTGCATCGCCCGGGAGCGCTTGAGCAGTGCGCGGTAATCCTTGACGACATCGTTGCCCCGCTCGATCTGCTGGCGGAACGCTGGATCGAACACCCGCGCGGCATAGATATAGGCGTCGGATCCGAGGTTCAGACGCGTCAGCGCCCCGACCCGATCGGACGAGTTGAGCTCGACCACGGGCTGATTCGCCAGGGCCGCGATCTTGTCCTTCGTGATGACCTTTTCGAGGTTGCGGTCATACGGGCTAACCAGCGCGTGGGTGCGAATTTCGCCGGTCGGCCCGACGGTGAAGATGATCGCTTCGGACAAACCGCGCTGATAGACCTGGATCCGGGCAAAGGCGTCGGCGAAGCGCGGGTCGTCGATGGGCACCTGCTGGAGATAGCCGGCGACATCCTGGCTCATCGTCTGCGTCTCGGATTTCACGCGGTCGACTTCCTGGTTGTAGACGTTCTGGGCGATCGCCGCCGCATTCTCGAGCATGTTCCGGGCGCGGTCCGAGAACCAGAATTCCAGGCCGCTTTGGAACAGCACGGAGGCGAAGATCGCGACCAGCACCGTCGGCACTGCGGCGATCACCGAGAACAGCGCGACGAGGCGCGTATGAAGTCGGCCGCTGCCAAGGCCGCCGCGCTCGGCCCGGGCCATCGCGACCCTGCGGGACAGCAGCACCATCAGCGCGATCGCCGGCAGCAGGTTGGACACGAGCAGCAAGGCGATCAGCGGCGGCGAAAGCAGCGAGCCGGGCTCGGCGCCACGGGTCAGCAGCCATGCGCTGAGCCCCATGATGACGATCAGGACGATGCCGATGAGGATCGCGGCGCGGTCGTAGAGTCGTCCGCTCGCGCGCTCCCGCTCGAGCCAGCTCGGTCCCGTCGATGTCACCGGCGATTCGGCAGTACGCGCGTCCATCGGGCCGGCCCTAGCACGGCCGTTCGACCCGTTGCATCAAAATCACACTTGTGTCCGCGCAATTGGTTCAGGCGGCGGCGCGTTCCAGCCACGGCGCATAGAATTCGCGCAGCATGGCGACGACCACGGCCGGATCATCCTGTTGATTCACCTGGTTTCGAAGCTCGGCCGATCCGGGGAGGCCCTTGGTGTACCAGCCGATATGCTTGCGGGCGAGGTTGACGCCGGTGTGCGTGCCGTAGAGCGACAGCATTTCATCATATTGCGTGAGCATCACGTCGAGCTGCTGGTCGAGAGTGGGGTCGGGCCGCACGCCGCCGGCGCCAAGGTCGGCCATGACCTGGGCCAGCAGCCACGGCCGGCCATAGGCCCCGCGGCCGATCATGACTCCGTCCGCGCCCGACTGGCGGAGCGCCTCGCGGGCGTCGTCGATCGTGCAGATGTCGCCGTTGACGATCACCGGGACGCTGACCGCCTCCTTGACCTGGCGCACGAACGCCCAGTCCGCCGCGCCCTTGTACATCTGGCAGCGGGTGCGGCCATGGACGGTGATCATCTTCACGCCCAGGTCCTCGGCGATGCGCGCGAGCTCGGGGGCGTTGAGGCTGTCGTGGTTCCATCCCATGCGCATTTTGAGCGTCACCGGAAGACCGACCGCCTTGACCGTGGCGTCGATGATCGCCGCCGCGAGCTTAAGGTCGCGCATCAGCGCCGACCCGGCCTCGCCGTTGACGACCTTCTTCACCGGGCAGCCCATGTTGATGTCGATGATCGCGGCGCCGCGCTGAGCGTTGAGCTTGGCCGCCTCGGCCATCACCGCGGGCTCGCAGCCGGCGAGTTGCATCGAGACCGGCTCCTCGACCGGGTCCCACATCGCCTTCTGAAGCGACTGGCGGGTTTCGCGGACCATCGCCTGGCTGGCGATCATCTCGCTGACGGTCAGCCCCGCGCCATAGCGCTTCACCGCGCGTCGGAACGGCAGGTCCGTGACGGCCGTCATCGGCGCCAGGATCACCGGCGATCCGACCTCGACCGGGCCGATCCTGATGGGCTTCAGCGCGTTCATGGGAAGGCGCGCCTTTACAGGAGCGACCCTGGGCGGGCAAGGCGCGCACCGTGACCGTCACCGCGCTCATCATGGCCGCTGGAAAGGGCGAGCGCCTCGGCGGCGGGCGGCCCAAGCAATTTCGCGAACTCGGCGGCGTCCCGGTCCTGCGCTGGGCGGTGATGGCGTTCGCCAACCATCCCGCGGTGAACCAGGTCCGGGTCGTGGTCGGCGATGGCCAGGCCGAAGACGCGTATCGCGCCGTCGGCGGCGGCCTTGGCGACGTCGCGCCGATCGTCGGCGGCATCACCCGCGGAGAGTCGGTCCGCAACGGGCTCGCCGCGATCGACGGGGACGCCGTGCTGATCCACGACGCCGCCCGTCCGTTCTGCCCGCCGGCGGTGATCGACCGGCTGGTCGCCCAGCTCGAATTCTTCGATGGCGTCGTACCCGTCCTGCCGGTCAACGACACGCTGGCCCGCTCCGCCGACGTGCTCGGCGAGCCGATCGATCGCGAGGGAGCGGTCCGGGTCCAGACGCCGCAGGCTTTCCGGCTGGCCGCGATCCGGCAGGCCTATGAACGCTGGGAGGGCCCCTTCCCCAGCGACGATTCGCAGGTCGCGCGAAGCGCGGGACTTCGGGTCGGGGCAGTGGCCGGCGCGCATCGGCTCGACAAGCTCACGACCGAGGAAGACTGGCTTCGCGCCGAGGAGTGGGTGGCGGGCCGGACTTGCTCCCGGACCGGCACAGGCTTCGACGTTCACGCCTTCTCCGGCGACGGCCCCGTGATGCTCGGCGGAATCGCCATACCACATTCCCGCGGCCTCGCTGGCCACAGCGACGCCGATGTCGTGCTCCATGCCATCACCGATGCGCTACTCGGTGCCGCCGCGCTCGGCGACATCGGCGCGCATTTCCCGCCGTCCGACCCGCAATGGAAAGGCGCGCCGTCCGACCTGTTCCTGGTCGACACGGCGGCCAGGGTCCGCGCGCGCGGCGGGATCATCGACCATATCGACTGCACGATCATCGCCGAGGAACCGAAGATTGGCCCCTGTCGCGACGCGATGCGTTCTCGAATCGCGGATATCCTGGGGATCGACGTGAGCCAGGTGAGCATCAAGGCGACGACGACCGACGGGCTCGGTTTCACCGGGCGCCGGGAAGGGATCGCAGCGCAGGCGGTGGCGACAGTGCGGATTGCAGCCGATGGTTGAAACGCTCCTTCCCCAGATCCTGGTCGACAAGGCGCGTCAGGTCGTCGACGCCAATCGCCAGGCTGACCGGCGCATCGCGGTTGCAGAGAGCTGCACCGGCGGGCTGGTCAGCGCGGCGATCACCGAGATCGCGGGGTCATCCGACGTGTTCGAGGCCGGCTATGTGACCTATTCGAACGCCTCCAAATTGAGCCAGCTCAAGGTCAGCGAGGACGTGGTCGAGACGTTTGGCGCGGTCAGCGTCGCGACCGCCTGGGCGATGGCCCGGGGCGCGCTCGCTGCGTCCGACGCCGACGTCGCAGTCGCCATCACCGGGATCGCGGGTCCGGGCGGCGGCTCGCCCTCGAAGCCGGTTGGGACGGTCGTTTTCGCCCGCGCCGAGCGTGGCGCCGACCCGGCGAAGATCGTCGCCGATCAGAAGCTGCTGAAGGACGAAGGCCGAGCCGGGGTGCGGCTTCAGGCCGCGCTTTGCGCGCTCGACTTGCTCATGCCGTAAAGCGCGGCGGCGCGCTCCTCGAACGCATTGGTCATCCGCCGCAGCGCCCGGTCGAACATCGCGCCCGCGAGGGTCTCGAACAGCCGCGAGCGGAACGCGAAGTCGACCGAGAAATGCACCTCGGTGCCGCCGCCGGACACGCGCTCGAAGCGCCATTCGTTGTGCAAATATTTGAGCGGTCCCTCGACATAATCGACGCAGATCCGCTCGGGCCGCTGCTTCACCACCCGGCTGGTGAAGCGTTCCTTGAAGGCATTGAACCCGACGACCAGGTCGGCGACCGTCTCCGTCGCGCTCGACGAGCGGACCCGCACCGCGACCACCCACGGCAGGAATTCGTCGTAGCGCGCGACGTCGGCGACGAGGTCGAACAATTGCTCGGGCGTATAAGGAAAGTGCCGCGTCTCGCTGTGCCGAGGCATCAGGCGCTCGGGCCCTCCAGCTGGGCGAGGCGCGCGGCCTGCATCTTCTTGAAGTCGTCGCCGGCATGGTAACTCGATCGCGTGAGCGGGGACGCTGCGACGAAGAGGAAACCTTTCGCCCGGGCGATCGCGGCGTAGGCGTCGAACGCCTGGGGAGTGACGAACTCCTCGACCTTCGCGTGACGGGGCGTCGGCTGCAGATATTGGCCCATGGTCAGGAAATCGACGCCGGCGGAGCGCATGTCGTCCATCACCTGATGGACCTCGAGCCGCTCTTCGCCGAGCCCGACCATCACCCCGGACTTGGTGAAGATGTGCGGGGCCTTGCGCTTCACGCTCTCGAGCAGGCGCAGCGATGCATAATAGCGCGCACCCGGGCGGATCGTCGGGTAGAGCCGCGGCACCGTCTCGAGATTGTGGTTATAGACGTCGGGTCCCGCGTCGACGATGCGCTCGACCGCGGCCTCGCTTTTGTTACGGAAGTCGGGCGTCAGGATCTCGATCGTCGTCGCCGGCGTGCGCTTCCTCAGGGCTTCGATGACCTTGACGAACTGCGATGCGCCGCCGTCCGGCAGATCGTCGCGGTCGACCGAAGTGACGACGATATGCTCGAGGCCAAGTTCTGCCGCGGCCGTTGCCACATGCTCCGGCTCGAGCGGGTCGACCGGGCGCGGCATGCCCGTCTTGACGTTGCAGAACGCACAGGCCCGCGTGCAGGTATCGCCGAGGATCATCACGGTCGCGTGCTTCTTGGTCCAGCACTCGCCGATGTTCGGGCAGGCCGCCTCCTCGCACACCGTCGCCAGGTTCAGCTCGCGCATCAGCCGCCGGGTCGCGTGATAGCCCTCGCTGACCGGCGCCTTGACCCGGATCCAGTCGGGCTTGCGCGACTTGGGGACGACGGCGGGGGCGTTCATGAGCGGGCAGATAGCGACTGGGGACGCGGCTTGCCACCCCTGCCCTCGCCACGCTAGCCGCGAGCCATGCCGTACATGAAGCAACTGATCGAAGGATACCGCCGCTTCCGGGAAAAAAACTGGGCCCGAGAACGGGAACGCTGGGCGGAGCTGGCCGAGGGACAAAGCCCGGAGGTCATGATTCTCGCCTGCGCTGACAGCCGCAGCGACCCGGCGCAAATCTTCGATGCCCGGCCGGGCGAGATGTTCGTGGTCCGCAACATCGCCGCCCTCGCGCCACCGTATGAGACGAGCCGCGGCTATCACGGTGTGTCCTCGGCGTTGGAGTTCGCGGTCACTCAGCTCAACGTCGGCGAGATCCTCGTCATGGGCCACGGCATGTGCGGGGGGTGCGCGGCGGCCCTGACCGGTCGCTTCGACGACACTCCCCCAGGGGAAGGCCATTTCATCGGCGACTGGGTGCGCATGCTGGAAGAAGCGCGCGCCCGCGTCCGGGCCGAGCATCGCGAACTCGACCGCGAGGCATTTCTGGCGATGGAGCGTGAGGCAGTGAAGGTCAGTCTCGCCAACCTCAGGACATTTCCATGGATACAGAAGCGTGAAGGCGACGGACGCCTGGCGCTGCACGGCGCCCATTTCTCGATCGCGGAGGGGCGCCTGTACGTCCTCGACGAGGCGGAAGGAACCTTCCGCCCCGCCTAGGTCTACAAATCAATAAAACGTGCGCGAACGAACGATTTAGCAGCGAACGTTATAATCGTAATGCGGCTGACCGTACTGGTCGACGTAATAGCAATAGCCGCGCGTGTCGCGATAATATTGCCGGCCCTTGATCACCGCGCCGAGAACGCCGCCGAGCACAGCGCCGGCAACCGCGCCTTCGATCGGGTTGACGCCCGGAACCACGGCACCGATGGCCGCACCGCCGAGAGCGCCGACCGCGGCGCCCTGAGCCGCGCGATTGGCCTGGCTATTCTGGTAATAGGGGTCGTAGCCATACCCCGACCCGTACGGATTGGTCGCACAGCCGGTCATCGCGACGCTGGCGGCGACGGCTGCGGCAAGTCCAAACTTCCTCATCGTCTCGTCCCTTCCACAAACGCGCCCCCTGTGAGAGCAACAGTGCACAGGGAAGCATTTCGTTCCCGCATCAATCATGTACGGTTCATTTACGCGCGACTTCGCGCGCTCGGGTGTGGTCATTCGGCGACACCGCGTTAGAGAGGCTATAAAGCAGCCTGGGATTCGGATTCATGCGCGACCGCAACGGCGACGCGGAACATAATATCGCCCTCCTCATCGATGCCGACAATGCATCCCCCGAGCATCTCGACGAGGTCCTGCTCGTGCTCGGTGAGCTTGGCACGATCAACATCCGCCGCGCCTACGGCAATTGGGCGAAGGCGAGCCTCAAGGGCTGGGGCCAATTGACCGGACTGCACTCGATCATTCCGATGCAGCAGTTCGACGTCATTAAGGGCAAGAGCGCGACCGACATGCGCATGACCATCGACGCCATGGACCTGCTCTACCGAGGAAATGTCGACGGCTTCGGCATCATGTCGTCGGACAGCGACTTCCTACCGCTCGCGCAGCGGATCCGCGAGGACGGCCTGCCCGTTTACGGCTTCGGCACCGCCAAGACCCCCCTCTCCTTCCAGCAGGCCTGCACCCGCTTCTTCGACGTCGGCGCGCTCGCGCTGGCCGACGAAGACGAGCTCGAGCAACCGGTGATGGTCAAGGGCCAGCGCCCGGTCGATCCCGAGCTGCTGCAGGTGCTGGGATCGGCCTACAAGGCGTCGAAGCGCGATGACGAGGGTTACACACCGCTGTCCGAGCTGGGCCAGCGCGCCAAGGCGGTGTCCAGCTTCGCGGCGCGCAACTACGGCTTCACGCGCCTGTCGGAGCTGATCAAGGCGGTCCCCAACTTCGAGGTGAAGACGGCCGAGGACGGCCGGATCATGGTCAAGCGGCTGCGCTGACCATCCCCACACCGCTGTTGTCGTTCGGACACAGCGCGAAAGAGATTTCTTGACGTCGTGGAACAAGCTGGCCGGGCGACGGGTTCTCCCGCGGAACTCGCGAACGTCTGCGTCCGATGAACCATAATTCCGGCCACGAACAACTTCTTGAAACGGCGCTGTCCGCCCTGGCGTCCGAGCCGGAGTGGCGCTCGGTGCTCGATGAGCTACGCGCGCCGATCTACGTGACCGACGCCGAGGGATCGGTGATCTATTGGAACCGCGAATGCACCGAATTCGCCGGCCGCGAGCCGCAGCTCGGCCAGGACCGATGGTGCGTGACCTGGCATTTGTACACCACTACCGGCGATCCGATGCCGCACGACCGCTGCCCGATGGCCCAGACGATCCGCGAGGGCCGGGCCATTCGTGACGTCATCGCCATCGCCGAGCGGCCCGACGGCACGCGCCGGGCCTTCCGGCCCTATCCGACCCCTTTGTTCAACGACGACCGCTCGCTTCGCGGAGCGGTCAACATGCTCATCGACGTCACCGAGGAGCAAAGCGCGGCGCTGGCCGATCAGGCGGCGCGCTGCCGCCGCCTCGCCGCCGCGACGTACAACCGCGACACTGCGCACCTCCTCGCCAACATGGCCGAGCGCTTCGAGCGGACGGCAACCGACCTGCGACGGGACGTCGAGGACTAGAGCAGCTCCAACGCAACCGTCACAACGTCGCCTTCGGATATTCCGGCGTCGCGGCGCACCGCCGCTTTTACCGGCAGCAGATAGCCGCCGCTCTTCTGCGGGAAGACCGACGTCCGCCAGGTGACTCCATTGATCGTCGCTTCCACCTTCACCGAGCCGAACCCGCCGTGGTTGAGCAGGCTGTGCGCGCGGATTTCGATTGCCTCCTCCTCCGGGATCGTGAGGAAATGCCAGGCACCGCCCGTCCACATCCACAGCGGCGCGGTGACAATGATCACAGCGCCCTCACCGCCGCCGCGGTCCGTGCGACCCGTCGGCGATGCTCCCGCCACGCGGTATAGAGTCCGCTGGCCGCGATCAGGCCCGCGCCGACGATCGTGTGCCGAGTCGGCACGTCCGAGAACAGCAGCCATCCGAAAGCCGTCGCCGCGACGATCTGGAGATAGTCGAACGGAGTGACCGCCGACACCGGAGCGCGCAGCGACGCGGTCATGAACAATTGCCCGAAGCCGCCGAGCAGCCCGCCGGCCGCAGCGAGCGCCAGCGCCGGCCACGGATGCGCCTGGCCGAAAAACGGCATCAGCACCGCACCCGCAGCGGTCCCCGCGACCGCAAACCAGAAGACGATGGCCGAGATGGTCTCGCTTCGCTGGATGTGACGCAGGGTGATGGTCACCGCGGCCTGACTCAGCGCGGCGACGAGCGCGATCGTCACGCCCAGCGCGGGCAGGCTTGAGCCGCCGGGCCGGGCGACGATCAGGACGCCGAGGAAGCCGACGAAGACGGCCGCCCAGCGATGGACGCCGACGAATTCCTTGAGGATGAAGAAGGACAGGACGGTGGCGAAGATCGGCGCGGTGAAGTTGATCGCGGTCGCGTCGGCCAGCGGCAGCAGGATCAGCGCCTGGAACGTCAAGCCCATGGACAGCAGCCCGAGCCCGCTCCGCCAGACATGGGCGAACGGGTTGTTGGGCTTCAGCGCGGCGAGCGTTTCGCGCTTCAGAACCCAGGCGATCACCACGGGAAGCGCGAACAGCGAGCGGTAGAAGACCAGCTCGGCGACGTTCAGCCCGCGCGCCGCTGCGAGCTTGAGCAACGCGGCCATCGTCGCGAAGCTCAGCCCCATGCCGATCCGGTAGACGATGCCCCTGAGGACGTGGTCGTGGTCTGTTGAAGTCATGCGTCCCCGTCCGAGAGCGGGGACACTACGCATTTTTCCGAGATCGTCGCTGAATTCTTTTCGTTGCCGACGTCAATGCACTCCGCCCTGGGTGCCCGCCGGTCCGTCCGGCTCTCTCCGCCGCCGTTTGGGTGCCGGCTTGGGCCGCGGCGGCGGATCGATCGGACACGCGTCGATATATCGCGGATGAGCGTCCGGGAAATATTTGCAGGCCGCGAGGTCGGCGTCCCGTTCGATGCGAACCGGGTCAGTGCCCTTCAGCTTGTCGGCGAGATAGTCACGGACGAACGTGGTAACGCCGCGGTCGGCATATTGGTCGGCATGGGTCAACTCGTGCGCCCAGTAGTGCTTGCCGTCCGCGGTCGTCGCATCGGGCTGCTCCTGAAGCACGATGAGGTCGACAAGCGTGATCGCCGAAGCCTTGCCAAGGTGTCTAATGGCAAAGCTCGGCAAGGTCAGGTCGCCGGCTATCGCCGCGAAGTCGATCTTGCGGCAGACCGCGGCCCGCTCCTGGAATTCCGCGGGAAGAACCGCCACGACCTCGTCCGGGATCGAATCGCCGCGCTCCCAGAACTCGTTGCGCTCGCGCACGATCTCCCCAGCCACGAGAATCGCCAGCGGATCGAGCAGATTGAACTTTCCGGTCTCGACGAAGCGCTGCGTCGCCCGCAGCAGCGCGCTCGCACTTTCCGGTGGGAGCGGCTGAGAAAGCCGCTCGATGTCGGCCAGGAAGTCCTCGACGTCTTCCCCAAGGTTCGGGAGCAGCGCTCGGCGCAGGTCGTCGACCAGCTGAGAGGCCGTCGCGGCCGCATCTACGGCGGCGATTGCCGGGTCGAATTGCGCGGCGATCGCCTCACTGACCGCCTGATCCACCCGCTTGCCCCCGATGACTTCGATCACCGCCTTCGGCGGCGCCACAGCAGCCTTGAGCACGGCATGGCCGAGTTTCTTACCCTGGTCGGTGATCTTGCCGCCGAGCTTGCCGATGTCTCCACCGACCGTGACCCGCGGTTTCTTCAGACCGCCGACAGTAACACGCGGCTTCTTGACGCCCCCGATTGTAACTTTCGGCCCAAATGCCATACAAATTTCCCCTGCAGTTCAGGGAAATAGTGCAACCTGGCCTGGGCCTGCTGTCAAGTTCACCGCGTCAATTTCCGGTACGTCATCCGGTGCGGGCGGGTCGCCTCCTCGCCGAGGCGGCGGATCTTGTCCTCCTCATAGGCCTCGAAATTGCCCTCGAACCATTCGACCCGGCTGTCGCCCTCGAACGCCAGGATGTGGGTCGCGAGACGGTCGAGAAAGAAGCGGTCGTGGCTGATCACCACGGCGCATCCGGCGAAATTCTCGAGCGCCTCCTCGAGCGCGCGCAGGGTCTCGACGTCGAGGTCGTTGGTCGGCTCGTCGAGAAGCAGGACGTTGCCGCCCTCCTTCAGCATCTTGGCGAGGTGGACGCGGTTGCGCTCGCCACCCGAGAGCTGGCCGACCGTCTTCTGCTGGTCCGGCCCGCGGAAGTTGAACGCCCCGACATAGGCGCGGCTGTTGACGTCGAACTTGCCGATCTTGAGCATGTCGACGCCGCCCGAAATCTCCTCCCACACATTATGCGCCGGGTTCAGCGCATCGCGGCTCTGGTCGACATAGCCGAGGTGGACGGTGGGACCGATCACGACTTCACCAGAATCCGGCTGTTCCTGGCCGGTGATGAGCTTGAACAGGGTCGTCTTGCCGGCGCCGTTGGGACCGATCACCCCGACGATCCCGCCCGGCGGAAGGCTGAAGCTCAGGTCCTCGAACAGCAATTTGTCGCCATAGGCCTTGGACACGCCCTTGACGTCGATCACCTTGTCGCCGAGCCGCTCGGGCATCTGGATCAGGATCTGCGCCTTGCCCGGTGCGCGGTTCTCCTGCGCCTTGACCAGCTCGTCGAACGCCTTGACGCGGGCCTTGGACTTGGCCTGGCGGGCCTTGGGCGAGCGCCGGATCCATTCGAGCTCGTCGGCGATCGCCTTCTGGCGCCCCGCCTCCTCACGCTCTTCCTGCTCGAGTCTCTTGGCTTTCTTCTCCAAGTAGCCGGAATAATTGGATTCGTAGACGTAATAGCGGCCGCGATCGAGCTCCAGCACCCACTTCACCACATTGTCGAGGAAATAGCGGTCGTGGGTGACCAGGATGACGTTGCCGGGATAGTCTATGAGATGCTTTTCGAGCCACTGCACGCTTTCCGCGTCGAGATGATTGGTGGGCTCGTCGAGCAAGAGGATGCTGGGCTTCTCGAGCAGCAGGCGGGTCAGCGCGACGCGGCGCTTCTCGCCGCCCGACAGGTTGGTCACGGGCGAATCGCCCGGCGGGCAGCGCAGCGCGTCCATGGCGATCTCGAGCTGGTTGTCGAGCGTCCAGCCGTCGACCGCGTCGATTCTTTCCTGGAGCTCGCCCATTTCGGCCATCAGCGAGTCGAAATCGGTATCGTCCTTGGGGTCGCCCATCTCGGCCGAGATCGCGTTGAAGCGGTCGACCATGTCCGCGACGTGCCGCACGCCGTCCTTGACATTCTCCATCACCGTCTTGTTTGGGTCGAGCTGCGGCTCCTGCTCGAGGTAGCCGACCGTGATGCCCTCGCCCGCCCAGGCCTCGCCGGTGAACTCCCTGTCCTTGCCGCCCATGATCTTCATCAGGGTCGACTTGCCGCTGCCGTTGGGGCCGACGATGCCGATCTTGGCGTCGGGGTAGAATTGCAGGTGGATGTTGTTGAGGATGGGCTTCTGGCCCGGAAAGGCCTTCGTCAGGCCCTTCATCACAAAGCTGTATTGGGCGGCCATGGGGTCGCGGATGTCCTTCAGGATGCGGGATGTGCCCGCCAGTTAGGCGCGCGCTCGAGCTTTTTCTAGTCGCGGCCCACCATCGCCTCGGCATTGGCGAACCGATAATCGCGGAACTGGTCGCGCAAATCCTTCTTGCTGAGCTTGCCGGTCGCGGTGTGCGGCAGCGCGTCGACGAACTCGATCGCGTCGGGCAGCCACCATCTGGAAACGTGCCTGGCGAGATGGTCGCGGATCGACTGCTCGCAGGCGCTCGACCCTTCCGCTTTGACGACCAGCAGCAGCGGCCGTTCGTCCCACTTGGGATGGGGAATGCCGATCGCCGCCGCTTCGGCCACGCCGGGGCATCCGACCGCGGCATTTTCGAGCTCGATCGAGCTGATCCACTCGCCGCCCGACTTGATCACGTCCTTTGCCCGGTCGGTGATCTGGATCGTCCCGTCGGGGTGGATCGCCGCGACGTCGCCAGTGTCGAACCATTGCTCGTCGTCGACACAGTCCTGGTCGGCCTTGAAATAGCGCCGGACAACCGCAGCGCCGCGGGTCTGCAGCCGGCCGGCGCTCGTCCCATCCCGCGGAAGGAGATCGCCATGGTCATCGACGGTGCGCAGTTCGACCCCGAACATCGAGCGCCCGGGGCGCGAACAGAACTCGATCTGCTCCTCGTCGGTCATCTCGTCCCATTGCGCGGTCGGCGCGCCGACGGTCCCGACCGGCGACATTTCGGTCATTCCCCACAAGTGGTTGACCCGAATTCCCCGGTCGCGGAACCAGCGGATCGTCGCCGGCGGGGCCGCGGACCCGCCGATGACCACCATCTCGAGCTTGCCCAAGGGCGCCCCGCTGCGCTCGACATGGTCGATCATGCCCAGCCACACCGTCGGCACCCCCGCGGTGTGGGTCACGCCTTCCTCGTTGAACAGCCGGCATAAATGCTCGGGCACATTGTCGCTGCACAGCACGAGCTTGAAGCCGGCGATCGCCGCCGCATAGGGGATGCACCAGCTGTTGGCGTGGAACATCGGCACGACCGGCAGCATCACCGACCGCGCCGAGACGTTGAAGATGTCGGGCGCGATGACGGACATGGCGTGGAGCACGGTGGAACGATGTTCGTACAGCACGCCCTTCGGATTGCCCGTGGTGCCGCTGGTGTAGCACAGGCCGCAGGGGTCGCGCTCGTCGCCCTCGTGCCAGCGATAATCGCCGTCTTCCGCGGCCAGCCATGCGTCGAAATCGCTGTCGAAGCAGACGAAATGCTCGACCGTCGGCCAGTGCGGCTTCATCCGTTCGACCAGCGGCGCGAAGGCCGCGTCGTAGAGAAGGACGCGATCCTCGGCGTGGGTGACGATATAGGCGAGCTGGTCGTCGAACAGCCGCGGGTTGAGCGTGTGCAGCACGCCGCCCATGCCGACCACCCCGAACCACGACGCGAGGTGGCGATCATGGTTCATCGCCATCGTCGCGACCCGGTCTCCCGGACGGACTCCGAGCCGCTCCAGCGCCTGGCCCATGCGGCGCGCCGAATCGGTCAACCGCGCCCAGTCCGATCGATGGACGTTGCCGTCGGCCCGCGCGGCGACGATCTCGCGCGATCCGTGCTCGCGCTCGGCATGATCCATCAGCCGCATGATGCGCAGCGGGAAATCCTGCATTGCGCCCAGGCTCATCGGCGCCTCCCCTCAGGCGGAGGCATCATGAACGAAAATCCGCGTCCGTCTAGAAGGGGAGCTTGAATCCCGGCGGCATCGGCAGGGTGCTGCTCATTTTCTGCATCTCCGCCGCCGCCGCGGCGTCCGCCTTGCCCTTGGCGTCGTTGAACGCGGCGGCGACCAGATCCTCGAGCATGCCTTTCTCCCCGGGAGCGAGCAGGCTTTCGTCGATGTCGACCGCGATGATGCGGCCCTTGGCCGTCGCGCGGACCTTGACCAGGCCACCGCCGGCCGCACCTTCGACCTCCAGCTTGTCGAGATTGTCCTGCGCTTTCTGAAGCTCGGCCTGGGCGTTCTGCGCCATCTGCAGGATTTCGTTGAGATCGGGCGTCTGGGGCATCCTAGTGACCTCTCGTTCCATCGAAGCTTTCGAGCTGGGCGTCGGGGAAGGCGTCCATCACCGCCCGAACGTTGGGATCCGCAAGTGCGTCAGCCCGAACGCGCTCCTCGGCCATTTTCTCCTGGTCGAGCAGCGACGGCTCGCCCGCCTCGTCGGACAGCTGCACCTGCCAGCTTTTGCCGGTGAGCGCTTTCAACTGGGCGGCGAGCTCACGCGGCCAGTCGCCGCCGAGCGGGCGCATCGGCTTCAGCACCAGCTCGGGTGGAGCATAACGGACCAGCCCGACCTGGTCGTGAAGCTGGAGCGCAAGCTGGTGCCTGCCGCCGGCCTCGAGCCGCTTGATCAGCCCCGGAAAGTCGGCGGGTAGGCTCGCCGACGGCGCGGACGCCCCACTGCCCGGTGAAGGCGAAGCAGCGGTCGTGCCGGCCGGGCCGCTGAGCTTAGCGACCAGCGCCGCGGGGTCCGGCAGGTCGGCCGCGTGGATCAGCCGCAGCAGGGCCATTTCCGCGGCCTCGCGCGGGTCGGGCGCAACGGCGACGTCCTGGAGGCCCTTGAAAAGCATTTGCCACAGCCGGTGGAGCGATCCCCACGACAGCTTCGCCGCCATGTCCCGGGCCGCCTCGCGGTCCTCGGCCGACTGGAGAGAGTCGGCCGCCGCTCCCGCCTTGGCGCGGGTTGCCGCGTGGAGGCTCTCCATCAGGCCGCGAACCAGTTGCGTCGGGTCGATCCCCAGCGCATGCGCCTCATCCAGCTCGCGAAGCGCGGCCGCCGCGTCGCCGGAAAGCACGATTTCCAGCACCCGCCGGATCCGCCCGCGGTCGGCGAGCCCGAGCATGTCGCGCACCTGCTCGGCCGTGACGCCGCCGGCTCCATGGGCGATGGCCTGGTCGAGCATCGACAGGCCGTCGCGAGCCGAGCCCTCGGCCGCCCTCGCGATCATCGCCACCGCGTCGGCCTCGACGTCGACTCCTTCCGCCTTCGCCACCTCGGCGAAATGCGCGGCGAGCTTCTCGGCCGAGATTCGCCTGAGGTCGAACCGCTGGCACCGCGACAGGACGGTAACCGGCACCTTGTCGACCTCAGTGGTCGCGAAGAGGAACTTCACATGCTCAGGCGGTTCCTCAAGAGTTTTGAGCAACGCATTGAAAGCATGCTTGGAAAGCATGTGAACTTCATCGATGATATAGATTTTGTAGCGCGCGCTGACGGAGGCATAGCGGACGGCGTCGATGATTTCGCGCACGTCGTCGACGCCGGTATGCGAGGCCGCGTCCATCTCCACCACGTCGATGTGCCGGCCCTCGCCGATCGCGCGGCACGGCTCGCACTGGTTGCACGGCGTGATGGTCGGCCCGCCCTGTCCGTCCGGCCCGACGCAGTTCAGCGCCTTGGCGATCAGCCGCGCGGTCGAGGTCTTGCCGACTCCGCGGACGCCGGTGAGCAGAAACGCATGGGCGATGCGGTCGCGGGCGATGGCGTTGGCCAAAGTCTGGACCATCGCGTCCTGGCCGATCAGCTCGGCGAAGGTCTGCGGCCGGTATTTGCGGGCGAGCACGCGATAGGGCGCCGCGCCGGCGGGGGGGGCGGTTTCGGGAAGGTCGAGCCCAAGGCCCGGCGATTCGGCGTCGTCCATCCAACCTCGTTTAGGCGTCGCGTCCCGGTCTTGAAAGGCGGACCGTCGCGACTGTGGACCAGGCCGGAAA
>DATEEM010000062.1:0-24731 GCA_035281125.1 Sphingomicrobium sp.
GTAGGTCAGGCTGTCGCCGTCGACGTCATTGCCCACCAGCGTCCCACTGAGCCCCGAGCTGGTCGTCGCGCTCGACTGGTCGACCTCCGCGATCGACCCCGACGCCACCGCCGCCAGGGTCGGCTGATCATCAGTGCCCGCGATATTGATGGTGATCGTATAGCTTGCGGTTCCGTCCCACGACGTGACGGTCAAAGTCTCGGTGACGAGGTCGCCAGTGTCGAGACCTTCCGTTGCCGGTCGGCCGTTGTCGAGCGTGTAGGTCCACTGGCCGGTGATATTATTGAACGTGAAGTTTCCGTAGGTGCCGTTGAGCGAGGAAGCCGGGGGAGCCTGGAACTTGTTCTCGCCGGAATCGATGTCATTGACCTGGAGCTGCCCCGAGGCGATTGGATCGCCCGGCGTCCCGTTGGCGACGCCGCCCGCCTCGGTGGCCGAAGTGTCGGGTGTGCCGACGACCGAAATGCTCGCGGCATCGTTCGCGCCGGTGATGTTGATCTTGACGGTCGCTTCGCTGAGCGTGCCGTTGCCGAGCCGGATGGCGTAGACAAACTCGTCGCAGAAGACTTCGCCGGCAGTGAGCGTATCGACGCTGCGGCCCGCACCGGGGGTGCTGGATCCATCGGAAATGCGATATTCGATCTTGCCGTTGTTGATGCGGACCCAATTGCCGTTGAGGGTCGCCTCCCAGGGCGAGCAGCCTGCGGCGTTCACGTCCTTGGCAAGCAGCTCGTAATCGGCCGTGATGGGGTTTCCGTCACCGTCCTCGATGGAAAAGAGCGTCTTGGCCTTGCCGCCAAGATCGTTCGACATGACGTCGAGATAGATGGTGTTGGTGAGGCTGTTGTAGAGGGTGCTGTTCGACCGCAACAGATCCTCGAGATAGGCGTAATAATCGTCCTGTGCCTGCGGCGTGTTCGAAAACGACGTGGCGGTGCCGCCACTGTCCGGCGTGGTGCTAGACATCTACCATTCCCCCCAACCCGAACGACTCGCCTTCCCGGGTCGAGTCGTTAACCAATCGTTTACCATGTGCGGATTTCCGCGACTTGCCAAGGGCTTGGTTCCGCAGCCGTCCCGAATCGGGACTCGCGGAGGAAGGCGAAATGCTTGACCCCGGCAGGTTTGACCCCCCGCCCGGCGCGTGGCACGGCCGTCGCGTGGCGGACGACGGTCACGAGATGTGGGGCGGGCGCTTCGGCGACAGGCCGTCGGCGCTGATGCGCGAGATCAACGCCTCGATTCGCTCCGACAAGCGGCTGTGGCGCGAGGACATCGCCGCGTCGAAGGCGCACGCCGCGATGCTTCGGGATCAAGGAATAATCTCCGCGGACGACGCTGCAGCGATCCTTGGCGGCCTCGACACGATCACGGCCGAATATGAGCGCGACGGCGTGCCCGAGAGGGTCGAGCTCGAGGACATCCACATGACCGTGGAGCACCGGCTCGGCGAACTCATCGGGCCGGCGGCCGGGCGTTTGCACACCGCGCGCTCGCGCAACGACCAGGTCGCGACGGATTTCAAATTGTGGGTGCGGGGCGCCTGCGACGAAGCGGTCCACACGATCCGAGCGCTGCAGCGCGCACTGGTCGGGCGGGCGGAACAGCAGGCCGAAACGATCATGCCGGGTTTCACTCACCTCCAGGCTGCCCAGCCAGTGACCCTCGGCCACCACCTCATGGCCCACTACGAAATGCTGCGGCGCGACGTGTCTCGCTTTGCCGATGCACGCGAACGCAGGAACGAATGCCCGCTTGGAAGCGCGGCGCTCGCCGGCACGGGCTTTCCGATCGATCGGGACGCCACCGCTCATGCGCTCGGCTTCGACCGGCCGACCGCCAACAGCCTCGATGCCGTCTCCGACCGCGACTTCGCGCTCGATTATCTTTCCGCTGCGGCGCAGTGCGCGCTGCACCTGTCGCGGCTGGCCGAGGAACTGATCCTGTGGGCGAGCCCGCAATTCGGCTTCGTGAAGCTGTCAGACGAATTTTCGACCGGGTCGTCGATCATGCCGCAGAAGCGCAATCCCGACGCGGCCGAGCTGGTCCGCGGGCACAGCGGGCGGATCGTCGGCGCGCTGATATCGCTGATGGTAACGATGAAGGGCCTGCCGCTCGCTTATTCAAAGGACATGCAGGACGACAAGGAGCCCGTATTCGAAGCCCACGACCTGCTGATGCTGTCGCTGCAGGCGCTGGCCGGGATGATCGAGACAGTCGAGTTCGTGCCCGAGGCGATGCGCGAAGCAGCGGGGTCGGGCTATTCGACCGCGACTGATCTCGCCGACTGGCTGGTGCGCGAGGCCGGCGTGCCCTTCCGCGAGGCGCACCACATCACCGGCCGCGCGGTGAGGCTGGCCGAGGAGCACGGCTGCGGGCTCGGCGAGCTGCCGCTCGACATCCTGCAGTCCATTGACCCGCGCATTGACGGTCGGGTGCTCGACATCCTCAGCGTCGACGCCTCGGTTGCCAGCCGCGCGAGTTACGGCGGCACCGCTCCCGAGCGCGTCCGCGAGCAAATCGCCAAGGCGAAGGGGGAGCTGGAAGGAAGACCCGTATCTTCCCCGCGTTGACGCGCCGGGTCCTTCCCTCTCCCGCGTGCGGGAGAGGGTTGGGGTGAGGGTCTTACTTTCCGGTGCGCCGATCGCGCTTGGCCAGCGTGCGCAGCCGCAATGCGTTGAGCTTGATGAAGCCAGCCGCGTCGCGGTGATCGTAGGCGCCGCTGCCTTTCTCGAACGTCACCAGATCCTGGTCGTAGAGCGAATGCGCACTCTCCCGCCCGATCACCGTCGCATTGCCCTTGTAGAGCTTCATCGTCACGCGGCCGCTCACATGTGCCTGGCTCTTGTCGATCGCGGCCTGGAGCATCTCGCGCTCGGGGCTGAACCAGAAACCATTGTAGATGAGCTTCGCGTATCTCGGCATCAGATCTTCCTTGAGGTGCATCGCCCCGCCGTCGAGGGTGATGCTCTCGATGCCGCGGTGCGCGGCGAGCAGGATAGTGCCGCCCGGAGTCTCATAGACGCCGCGTGACTTCATCCCTACGAAGCGGTTCTCGACCAGGTCGAGCCGGCCGATGCCGTGGTCGTGGCCGAGCTGGTTGAGCCTCGCCAGCAGCGCGGCCGGCGAGAGGCGCTCGCCGTCGACCGCGAAGGGGTCGCCGCGCTGGAAATCGATGGTGATGACGGTCGCCTGGTCGGGCGCGTCCTCGGGTGAGATCGTGCGCTGGTGGACGTACTCCGGCGCTTCGAGGGCGGGGTCCTCGAGCACTTTCCCCTCGGACGATGAGTGCAGCAGGTTGGCGTCGACCGAAAAGGGCGCTTCGCCTCTTTTGTCCTTGGTGATAGGTATTTGGTGCTTCTCGGCGAAGTCGAGCAAGGCCTCGCGGCTGGCGAATTCCCACTCGCGCCACGGCGCGATCACCTTGATGTCCGGCTCCAGCGCATAATAGCCGAGCTCGAAGCGGACCTGGTCGTTCCCTTTGCCGGTCGCGCCGTGACAGACGGCGTCCGCGCCGACCGCCAGGGCGATCTCGATCTGGCGCTTGGCGATCAGCGGCCGGGCGATCGCCGTGCCGAGCAAATATTGCCCTTCGTAAAGCGTGTTGGCGCGGAACATCGGAAAGACGAAGTCTCGGACGAATTCCTCGCGCAGATCCTCGATGAAGATGTTATCCGGCCGGACCCCGAGCATCTCGGCCTTGCGCCGCGCCGGCTCGACCTCCGCGCCCTGGCCGAGATCGGCGGTGAAGGTCACGACCTCCGCATCATATTCGGTCTGCAGCCATTTGAGGATGATCGAGGTGTCAAGCCCGCCCGAATAGGCCAGCACCACCTTGAGCTTGTTCTTCGTCATCCAACCCATCCTCTCGCAGCGCGGGGCGGACGCAGCCTCGCTCGCGTGAGCGGCTGACTGCGTCGGCATCGACACCTCACCCTATGCGCCGCATTCTGCGGCTGTGCGAGCGCCGGCGCGGCCGGCTAGAAGCTGATCCGGGCGCCGAGGCGGATGTCGCGGCCGGCGAGCGGCGCATAATCCTTGAGGACGCTGGTCGAGCGCCGGGCGTCGACGTCGAACAAATTGTTGCCCTGCAACGACAGCGTGAGCTCGGGATTTGCCGCGAACGGATGCCAGTCGAGCGAGGTGTTCAACATCGTATAGCCAGCGGTTCGTGTTTCGTTCGGCGCCGTCCGGTCGTGAGCAAAGGCGCGCTCGATCTCCACCCTGCCGTCGACCTGTCCTCGCGAGCCGGCCAGCGCGGCGAGCACCCGCAGCGGCGGGATCAGCGGCGCGGGACCGAAGCCCCTGACCGTCGATCGAACGTAATCGGCCTGGGCCTCGGCGCGCCAATCGACCCCCAGCGCGCGCCCGAGCCTGGCGTCGCTCTGAATCTCGAAGCCGTAATAATCGGCCCTGCCCTGGCGGAATTCCAGCACCGGCAGGTCGTCCTCGATCTCTCCGGTCGGAGCCTGGAAGATGAAGTTGGAGAAGCGGCTGTAAAAGGCGTTCGCGGTGAGGTGCACCGGGCCGGTCGTCCGGTGAAGGCTGAGCTCGATCGAATTGCTTTTTTCCGGCTTCAGGTCGGGATTGCCGACTTCGAACGACTGGCTGCCGCCATGCGGGCCATTGGCGAACAATTCGTCGATCGACGGCGCCCGCTCGCTATGCGACATCGACAGGCCGGCCCGCCAGCCAGGGGCGAATTCATACTGGCCGCCGAGCGAACCCGAAACCGTGGTGAAATCGGACGAATGCGCCGGCGTTGCGAGCTGGGCGTCCTCGTCGGCGGTCAGTTTGCTGAATTCCGCTCGGGCGCCCGCCTCGACCCGGAACGGACCGCTGACATAGGTCTGCAAGGTGAACAGCCCGGTCTGCTTCTGTCGCGCGTCGGGCAGGAACTTCTCCTCGCCGCGGATCTTCACGTCGCGCTCGAGATACTGCAGGCCGCTGCTCCCGCCCCAGCCCAAGCGGTCGCGCTGAACCAGCTCGAGCCGGCCTTCGCCCCCGGTGCTGAAGAAGCGCGATCCGACTTCGCCGCTGTCCTCGATCTCGGCATGACGATAGTTGGAATAGCCGGCGCGGGCGCGGACCTGGCTGAAGAACCCCCGAAGCGGGATTTCGGCGCGCGCATCGTAGCGCGTCTGCTTCAGGTCGATCGTTGGTGCTTCGGCCTCGAAGTCGGGGTCGAGCGAGTAGCGGATGGGGACCTGATACGTTTGTTCGTGACGGGTAATCGAAACGCCGACATTGAGCTCGCCGTCGGCGTAACCGAGGCCGAGCGCGCCTTCCTTGTTCTCGGCGCCCGAGTTGGGAAGCGTCCCCTTGAGTTCGGCCAGCGCGCGGATCGTCGGGTCCGGGCTTGCCACCGCTTGCTCCCTGAGATCCCTGGACAGGACGTGGCCGCCGATCTCCAGATCGTTTGTCTTCGAATAATTGCCGTCCGCGTGAACGACCAACCGACCAACGATCGGAACGTCGATCGCGGCATTGACCGAACGCTCGTCGGCCGCGCTGCCATATTGGGCGAGCGCGTCCAGGCCGATCGGCCCGTCGGGAACGTGGCGCGGGATTCGCGTGTCGATGACGTTGACGACTCCGCCGATCGCCGACGACCCGAACAGCAAAGCCGCCGGGCCGCGCAGGACCTCGATCCGTTCGGCCGTGACCGGGTTGATCGAGATCGCGTGATCGGGCCCCGATCCTGCCAGGTCGAGCGTGCCGATCCCGTCGGTGAGCACGCGGATGCGGTCGCCCGACAGGCCGCGGATGACCGGCGCGGATGCGGTCGGTCCGAAGCTCGTCGCGGAGACGCCCGGCATCCTGGCCAGCGTCTCGCCGATGCTGGGGCGAAGCTCGCGATGTAGCTCGGTTGCGCTGAGCACGGAGATTCCGCCGAGCACGTCCTCGGCCCTGCGCTTGACGCCGGTGATGACAATCGACTGGTCGCCGTCGGGATGGGCCGCCGCGGCATTGCCGGGCGTCGGCTCGGCAACTCCCGCGACGCCGCCGCCCGACGCGCCAAGGTCGAGGGCGTCCGCTGACGCCGGCTCGGTCTGGGCGCTTGCAACAGAGAAAGGGATGACAGCGGCCGCTGCCGCGAGAAAGATCGCTTTTCTGTTCACCGATAACTCGAGATTGCGAGGGAATGTGACCCCCTACCGCGTATGATATGTTATCTCAACATGAGCCGTGCGCATCTGCGGTCGCATTCGACGAACGGAGGTTTGCTGACCGACGAACTGCTCGGCTAGGAACCGGGCATGGGTGCCGGCCATGACCACCATCATCATCATCGCGCCGACTATTCGCGCGCCTTCGTCATTGGCATCACGCTCAACCTGGCGTTCGTTGGCGCCGAAGCTGTATTCGGATTCGTTGCCAATTCGATGTCGCTGCTCGCCGACGCCGGTCACAACCTGTCCGACGTCCTCGGGCTCGTGGTCGCCTGGGCCGGGGCCGCGATGGCGAGGCGAGCGGCGTCCCCGCGCTTTACCTATGGGCTGAAGAAGGCGCCGATCCTCGCCGCGCTGGCCAATTCGCTGTTCCTGCTGATCGCCGTAGGGGCGATCGGGGCCGAGGCCGTCCGCCGGCTGTTCCACCCGTCAACGACGGACGGCGCGACGGTGATGATCGTTGCCACCGTCGGCATCGTCATCAACGGCGCGACGGCGCTGATGTTCGCACGCGGCCAACAGCACGACATCAACATCCGCGGGGCATATCTGCACATGGCGGCAGACGCCGCGGTTTCGGCCGCCGTGGTGTTCGCCGGACTCGTGATCCTGTGGACGGGACAGCAATGGGTCGACCCGGTGATGAGCCTCGCGGTCGCCTTCGTGATCCTGTGGAGCAGTGTCGGCCTCCTCAAAGAATCGGTTTGGATGTCGCTGGCCGGGGTGCCCAGCGGGATTGACGTGGACGTGGTCGAGGCTTCTCTCGGCGAACTCGACGGAGTCGAGACCGTGCACGACCTCCATGTCTGGCCCCTGAGCACGACCGAGACGGCGCTTACGGCACATCTCGTCGCGCCGGGCGTCGAGTCCACGGACGCGCTCCTCTGCGCCGCGCGGGCGATGCTCCACGACCGGTTCCGCATTGAGCACTGCACCCTGCAGATCGAACGCAGCCATCTCGAAGATACGCATTGCTGATGTCGTACGTGACGCATTTGGAATGCTCGCTGACGGGTGAGCGATATGAAGCGGGTCAGGTCATGAACCTCAGCCGGGCCGGCAAGCCGCTGCTGGTGCGCTACGACCTTGACGCGGCGAAGCGGACGCTGACCCGCGACAGCCTCGCTGAGCGCAAGCCGGGAATGTGGAAATGGCGCGAACTCCTACCCCACAACGGCGAACCCGTGAGCCTGGGTGAACCGGAAACGCCGATCGTCGCGCTCACCGGGGTCGGAGGCCCCAACCTGCTCGTCAAGGATGAAGGCCGGCTTCCGACCGGCTCGTTCAAGGCGCGCGGGCTGGCGATGGCAGTGACCATGGCCAGGGAACTGGGCATCAAGCGGATCGCCATGCCGACAAACGGCAATGCCGGCGCCGCCCTCGCCGCCTATGGAGCGAAAGCGGGTATCGATACGATCGTTATCTGTCCTGCGGAAACCCCCGGGACGAACGTGACCGAGACCGCGGCCTACGGCGCTCGCGTCTATGTCGCGGACGGGCAGATCGACCAGTGCGGCGCGCTAGTCGCGACGGGCGCTGCCGAGGGGCTGTGGTTCGACTGTTCGACGCTGAAAGAGCCCTATCGGCTCGAGGGCAAGAAGGTCATGGGATTCGAGCTGGCCGAACAACTCGGCTGGAAATTGCCCGACGCCATCTTCTATCCGACCGGCGGCGGCACCGGTCTTATCGGCATGTGGAAGGCATTCGACGAGCTGGAGGCGGTCGGGCTGATCGGCTCAAAGCGGCCGCGCATGTACGCGGTGCAGGCCGAAGGCTGCGCGCCGATCGTCCGGGCATTCGAACGCGGTGAGGAATTTGCCGAGCGTTGGGAGCATGCGGCAACGGTCGCCACAGGCATTCGCGTGCCCCGGGCCGTGGGCGATTTCCTGATTCTGCGCGCCGTGCTCGCCAGCGGCGGAGCGGCGATCGCGGTGCCCGAAGAAGCGATCCTTCACGCCGTCGATGACGCGGCGCGCGACGACGGTTTCCTGTTCTGCCCCGAAGGCGGCGCGGTGCTCGCGGCGTGGCGCAGAGCGCGGGCCGACGGCATGGTCGGCGACGACGAGCGCGTGCTGCTGTTCAACTGCGCCAACGGCAACAAATACCCTTTGCCCGATCGGTCGAAACGGCTTGTGCTGGAAGGGGCGAGGCCTGAGGCGCTCTAGCCCAGATACGGTAACACCGCCGGTTTTACCCGGCGGTGTCCCCATGCTTCATCTCCCGAAGGATTTGAAGCACGAAACAACAATAGCCGAGCGGACACTTTGTTCCAGCCCTGAATCGCCGTTCAGATCAGAAAGTTGTGAACAGTTCGGTGGATAAGCCTGTGCACGACTCGCCGGGCGTGAAAAAGCCCCGACAAACTTTCGCTTGTCGGGGCTTCCATGCTTCCGGTTGATGATCCGCACCATCGACGAAGCCGATCCCGGACTCATCACCCAGGTTCCGCTACGGAGATACGCGTCAGCAATTCCGAAGCACGGGCGTGAGAACAGACGGCTCGCTCAAGGGTTCCTTCAGCCATGGCGAAGATTCAGCGACTGAGAATCGCGAGCTACAACATCAACGGAATCAACCCGCGCCTCGACGTCCTCCTGCGATGGCTGGACGCCTTCGAGCCGGACATCGTCGGCCTGCAGGAGCTCAAGTGCACCGACGAGGCTTTCCCGGCGGACGCGATCGCGGCACTCGGCTATTCGGCGATCTGGCACGGGCAGCGCAGCTGGAACGGGGTCGCGATCCTGAGCCGGGTCGGCGAGCCGGTCGAGACCCGTCGCGCCCTGCCCGACGACCCGGACCCGAGCCAGAGCCGATACATCGAGGCCGCGGTGTGCGGCATCCTCGTCGGCAACATGTACGCGCCCAACGGCAATCCCTGGCCGGGGCCCAAGTTCGATTACAAGCTCGAGTGGCTCGACCAGCTAAAGCTCCACGCCCAATGCCTGCTCGACAGCGGGCTGCCGACGGTGCTGATGGGCGACTATAACGTCATCCCGACGCCCCTCGACGTATACAAGGAAGAGCGCTGGGCCAAGGACGCGCTCTACGCGCCCCGGGCGCGCGAGAAGTTTCGCGAGCTCGTCGGGCAGGGCTGGACGGACGCGCTGCGCCGCCTCAATCCTGACAAGCGGATCTACACTTTCTGGCACTATTGGCGGAATTCGTTTCAGCGCGACGCGGGCATCCGCATCGACCACGCGCTTCTCAGTCCGGACATCGCCAAATCGCTCAAGTCCGCCGGAGTCGACCGCGAGCCGCGCGGCTGGGAACGGACCAGCGACCATGCCCCGACCTGGATCGAGCTGGCGCTGTAGGGCGCACCGTGCCGGTTGCGGAGCCGCACGAATTCGTGTGTGATTGCGGATACTTGGGGGCGAGGAGTCGGGGGCAATGCAAAAGATGTGGTTGGCGCCGCTAGTTGCGGTTGTTGTCGTTGCGTGCGGCGAGAAGCACAGCGTCGATCGCCCCATGGCCGAGGTGCTGACGATGCTGTCGAGCCTCCCGTCGGATGCTGATGCGATGTCGCTGGCGACGAGCTTCCCCGGGACCAGCTATTGGGTCGAGCCGACACCCGACAAGGTCGTATGGCACTTCACCCGCGCGAGCGGCGAATATGGCCGCTACGTCGCGAAGCTCAGCGCCGACGGTCCGAACCGGACGACGGTCACGACCTATATCGAGGAGTCAGGCAGCGATGCCAACCTCGTCTTTTTGCGCGACATCGCCAAGGTCGCCGGCGACGCAAGCGTCGTCGCCGCGCTCGAGGGCCGGCCGGTCGACCGCGTCGCGGTCCAGCGGCAGATCCAGAAGATGATCGGCGACAATCCGGTGGCGGCCCAAATGGCGGCGATCCAAACCGTGGCCGAGGAGATGGATCGGCTCGCCCCGCCCGATCCGTGCGAGACCGGAAACGCCGAGCAGCGCAACAGCCGGGTGTGTCAGGACCACGGCCACGACATCAGTGCGGACGGTACGATCCGACGCTCCGACACCGGCGAGATCGAAACCGACACCAATCATTAGCGCCGGGGCGGCGGGACACCGTCGCCGGCGGGTGGAAAATTTAGGCGCGCCCCGCCACTTTTCCAAGTCGAACGACTGATCTACAGGCCACGCCTTCCACGAACGAATCCCTGTCGCCGTAAGATGACGGAACACGCGGTACCGGACCAGCTAGACGATGCATTCTTCCGGGCGCTGTTCCACTCGCCGCTCGGCGGCATTGCCGTCGCCGACCTCGCGACCTTCACCATCGTCGACATCAACGAGAATTTGCTCGAAATCCTCGGCCGGTCGCGCGACCAAGTGGTCGGCATCCCCTACGTCTGGCTCGAAACTACCCCGCCCGAATATCATTCGCTCGACGAGCGTGCGATCGGCGAGCTGCTGGATAAGGGCTATTGCGAGCCTTTTGAGAAGGAATATCTGCGGCCGGACGGCTCGCGCGTTCCGGCTCGGGTCAGCAGCGCGATGGTCGAGGGCTATCCCGGCAAGCTGATCGTCTTCGTCACCGACATGACGAGCGAACATGCCGCGCGCGAGCGCGAACGGACGATCCAGAAGCGGCTCGAAATCGCCGTGTCGGCGGCCGACCAGGGGGTGTGGGACTGGAACATCGAAACCGGGGAAATGATCTATTCGGAGCGGGCGAAGCAGATTTACGGCTTCCCGCCCGGCCAGCCGGTCACGTTCCAGATGGTCCACGACGCCACCCATCACGAAGACCTCAAATTCACCATCCCGCTGCTGCAGCGGGCCCTCGACCCGAACATCCGCGATCGCAGCAGCTACGAATATCGCGTGGTCTGGCCCGATGGGCAGGAGCGCTGGGTTCTGGCTTACGGAGAGCCGGTGTTCGAAGGTCCACCGGGAGCCGAGAAAGCGGTTCGCTACGCCGGGACGATCCAGGACATCACCGCGCGCAAGACTGCCGAGCGCCGGCAGCAGATTCTGGTCGCGGAGCTCAATCACCGGGTCAAGAACATGCTTGCGATCGTGCAATCGATCGCGTTCCAGACGCTGCGCGGTGAATCGGTGTCCGACCATGTCGCCGAAACCTTTGCCGGACGGCTGAAAGCACTGTCGTCCGCGCACGACATCCTGACCGACCAAAGCTGGGAGGGAGCGGACATGCGCGACATCGCGGTCGCTGCACTGTCACCGCTTGCCCCTGACCTGCCGGCGCGGATCATGGTCGAAGGCGTGCCGATCCGCCTCAAGCCGCAAGCTGCGGTTTCGTTCGCCATGGCGTTTCACGAGTTGGGGACCAACGCCGCCAAATATGGCGCGTTGGCGAGCGATGGCGGCCGTGTCTCCTTGTCCTGGTCCATCGCGCGCCAGTCGGAACCGCACCTCGTGATGCAGTGGAAGGAGCAGGACGGCCCGCCGGTGAAAGAGCCGGAGCGAAACGGCTTCGGAACGCGCATGATCAAGCGCGTCGTCGGGAGCGATATCCGCGGCGAAGTGGTCATCAAATTCGAGCCCGATGGTCTTCGCTGCTCGATCAAGGCGCCGCTGGACGGCTTGCTCGCATGAGTGGTGCCGGATGCAGGATTCGAACCCGCGACCTTCGGTTTACAAAACCGCTGCTCTACCAACTGAGCTAATCCGGCCGGCCCCGCTGGTGTGCGTCAGATGATGGCGAACGTCCAGCGTTCAAGCTTGCTACACTCTCGACTCAACGGGAGAAAACCGCGATAAGCGCGCACCGGGGGGCGGATCCGTGGCTGGAGGAGTTCAGTCTCATGCGCCATAGACGCTACCCGTTCCTGACAGCGCTCACCTGCGGCGCGCTGATCATCAGCTCGACGGCCGCTGCAGCTGCGAGCCCGGCGCTGCCGCAACCGGCACGCCCCGACGGGTGGGCCGCATTGAGCATGCTGACCGGCGCCGCCACGGCGGCCCAGGCCGACGCACCGCAGCCACCGCCTCCCGACTACCGCGATTCGTCGGATACGACGTTGTTGCTGATCGGCAGCACGCTTGTCCTCGCCGCTTTGCTGGCCCTCGCCTTGAGCCATGGCCATGACGACGACGACGAGTCGTTGAGCCCGGATTGATCGTCGCAGCGACGGCCGGCAGCCCACAAGGGCGAAGTCAGAGGACGCCGAAGGTCCAGCCTTCACTGCGCGCGATGTGGCGAGTCAGCCCTTCCGGATCGAAGGCGCTCGGCTCCGTCGTCGCCAGCTGTCGCATACCCGCCGCGGTGACGAGGGCATCGGTCTGGTGGTCGTTCGGCTCGAAGCGCAGCCGCACGGGGCGGCTGCCGAGGCCCGCGAGCGCCCGGTTAAGGTCGGCGCGGGTACGCAGCTTGGTTCCAGGCAATCCGGCGCGGCGAAGATAGATGCGGGTGTAGATCTCGACCACGGCGCTGCCGCTATCCGGCAGCGCATCCATCGGCCAGATCGCGACCTTGCCGTCGAGCCGATGAAGCAGCCTCATGCCCGAAAAGCTCGCCTTGGCGACCTGCGCCGCGCCGATCGCGTCATAGGCAGAGGCGGTCTTGCGGCCGCCTTGAGCATTGAGCCGAGCGTCACATTGGCGGAAGCGCACGAAGTCGGCCTTCACGCCGTCGGCAATGCCGAAATAGAAATGCCGGCGGTGCGCTTTCTCGAGGAAGCTGGCTGCGCCGAGATCCTCGTCGTCGCACTTGCTCTCGACATATGCCCAAAATTCGCGCGCGGATGTCGGCACGTCGGGCTCGCCAAGCAGATATTCGCCGCGCTCGACGATCGGCGGAGCGAAGCTGAAATCGATGCCGAACAGCGTCGCTTCCTTGGCAGCGCGCCCGAGCAGCCACTCGATCACTTCCGTCCGCGACCAGACATGTTTCGGGCGAATCAACCTAGGGGCTGAGTCGCCGTACGCCTCGGCGATCGCGATCCCCCGGTGCCGCCGGCCCTTCGCGCCTGACCAGTCGATCGCGACGAATGCCGCGAAGCGCTGAGTCACACCAGGGGCGGTTGGCTGTCGTCCGGTTCGCTTGGCGCGCCGCGGATTCGCTTCGGCGCCGGCGGCGGTGCCGAAGGACCGGTGATGCGCGCGGCCCAATGATCCGCGATCCGGCCGGCGGCCTCACGTCCGCCCAGTCCGAAAGCGAGCGCCGTGGCGATCGCGGCGGAGCCGAGGATCAGACCGAAAGCCATGTAGATGATGACGTCGGCCAGGCCCATGAAGGTGAGGCCGATCGCGGTGAACAAGGCGATGATCGCGTAGCGGACGATGGTTTGGGCGAAGCCACCCTCGCCGGTTCCGCTGCCGACCAGCCGAGCGATGACGTTCGACAGGAAAATGCCCGCGACGACGATCAGCGTACCGAAGATGACCTTGCTTCCGAGCGCCGTGACCTGGGCGAGGAAGATGGCGATGTCGTCACCGCCGACCCGGCGCAGCGCTTCGATCGACGCGCCGAGAATGATCACGACCATCGCGATGTTCGCAACGATCCGCGAGGCGCTGGCATTGGCCGGAAGCACGCCCATTGAACGGATTGCATCATCGAAGCCGGTTGGAGGCAGAATTGCCTCGATGAACGTCTTGAGGAAGCGCGCGGCGATGAACGCGATCCCGATCCACAAGGCGGCGAACAGGACGTTCGGGATGGCCGCGAGGATCTCGTTCAGCATCAAGGTCGCCGGCGTCGCAATGGCCTCGATGCCAAGCACTTGAAGGGCAGCGATCGCGACCGGAATGATGATCAGCGCGAAGACGAGGATTCCGGCGGCGCGCGCGAGACTTGCGCGGGTTGCTCCAGGCGTCGTCCCGGGGGGAACCGCATCGGGCGAGGTTCGCACCGTGCCTTCTGTAGATCCGATTCCGATACGCGCCAGGAGGCCGTCGATGTTGGCAGCGACGAGCAATGTCTCGACGAGGCGGCGGACGATGCGGGCCACGATCAGCCCGATGAAGAAGATCAGTCCGGCACCAATGAGGCGCGGCAGGAAGTTGAAAATGTCCAGCGTCAGCGCGTTGATCGGCGCCAGGATCTGGCCGATGCCCAGAAACTGCAGCGCCGCCATGATGCCGACCAACCAGATGATCAGCTTGGCGATCGTGCCGAGCTGGCGGCCGACGGTTTCTTCAGGAGTTCCGGTCACGTGCTTTCTCAGCGCGGGACTCCGGTCGATGGCTTTCTGCAGGACCCACTTGACCGCGCGGGCGACGATCCAGGTCGCCACGAGGATCAGGGCTGCGATCAGGACCTTGGGTCCCCAATACATGAATTGTGCCTGCCAATAGGCGCTGGTATCGGCCTGGTACATGGTGCGAGCCTCCCTCTTGCGCTCGCGACCTTAACCCTTGTCGCCGGCGCTTTGTTGCAGCTCTTTGCGGCGCTTCTGCCAATAGTCCAGCCGCTCCTTGACCCGGGTTTCGAAACCACGGTCCGTTGGCTCGTAGAAAGCCTGCGCGTCCATCTGCTCGGGCCAGTAATTTTGGCCTGAAAAGCCTTCGTCGGCGTCGTGATCATAGGCATAGCCCTTGCCGTAGCCGACGCTTTTCATCAGCTTGGTCGGGGCATTGAGGATGTGCATCGGCGGCATCAGCGAGCCGGTCTCCTCGGCGCTGCGCCACGCCTTTTTCTGCGCGGTGTAGGTGGCGTTCGATTTGGGCGCGGTGGCGAGATAGAGGCACGCCTGGACGATGCCGATCTCGCCCTCGGGCGACCCGAGGAAGTCGTACATCTCCTTCGCCGCGAGGCATTGCAGCAGCGCGTTCGGATCGGCGAGGCCGACGTCCTCGACGGCGGCCCGTGTGAGGCGGCGGATCACGTAAAGCGGCTCCTCGCCGGCGACGAGCATTCGCGCCAGATAATAAAGCGCGGCCTGCGGGTCCGAGCCGCGAATGCTCTTATGCAGCGCGGAAATGAGGTTGTAGTGGCCCTCGCGGTCCTTGTCGTAGACCGGGACCCGGCGATGGAGCAGGTCGCTGAGTTCGGCCGGCCCGAGTGGCTGCCCGAGCTCGACCGCGAACAGGGTTTCCGCCTGGTTGAGGACGAAGCGGCCGTCACCGTCGGCGCTGGCGATCAGCGCTTCGCGGGCGTCGGGCGTGAGCGGCAGCTTGCGGTCTTCGAGCGCCTCGGCGCGGCCAAGCAGCTCGGCCAGGGCGTCGTGATCGAGGCGCCTCAAGATCAGCACCTGGCAGCGTGAAAGCAGCGCCGCGTTGAGCTCGAAGCTCGGATTCTCGGTGGTCGCTCCAACCAATGTCACCGTGCCGTCTTCGACATAGGGCAGGAAGCCGTCCTGCTGAGCGCGGTTGAAGCGGTGGATCTCGTCCACGAACAACAGGGTCTGCTGGCCCGCCCGCGCCGCGGTTCGCGCCTCGGCGAAGACCTTCTTGAGATCCGCGACCCCTGAGAACACCGCGGAGATCGCGACGAAGCGCAGCCCCACGGCATCCGCCAGCAGGCGCGCGATGCTCGTCTTGCCGGTGCCTGGCGGTCCCCACAGGATCATCGAGGCGAGGCGCCCTGCCGCCACCATTCGACCGATCGCGCCGTCCGCGCCGGTCAGATGCTCCTGGCCGACCACCTCGGCCAGAGTCTTCGGCCGCAGGCGGTCGGCCAGCGGCGCGTTGGCCGGAGCCTCAGGCGCGCGCGTCGGGATCTCCTGATCAGCGAACAGATCGGCCATCGCCCGAACATAAGGCGAACCCCCGAAATTGCACAGTGTGGGCTTGTTCTTCGTGCCAATAAGATATATCTTAGATGCATCATAGAAAGCATTCAAGGGGAGACTATTCATGACGCACGGGCATCACGGCCGCGGATCGCACGGCCGCTTCGAGTTCACCCTTCCCGAAGCGCTGCTCGCGATGCGCGGCGGCCGCGGCTGGCAGGGCGCTTGGGGCCCCTTCTCCTTCGACTTCGACAATGGCGGGTGGGGCGGCGGAGCGCGGCGCGGGCGGCGGGCCAAGCGCATGTTCGAATCGGGCGAGCTGCGCCTCGTCCTCTTGAAGCTTATCGCCGACGAGCCGCGTCACGGCTACGACCTGATCCGCGCGATCGAGGAGCTAACCGGCGGCGAATATGCGCCCAGCCCGGGCGTGGTCTATCCGACTCTGACGCTGCTCCAGGACATGGGCCACATCGAAGAGGCGCCAGGCGAGGGGCCGCGCAAGAGCTTCCAGGCCACGGACGAAGGCCGGGCGCACCTGGATGAGCGCGCAGACGAGGTTGAGGGCCTGTTCGAGCGTCTGCACGATCTGGCCCCGCGCAGCGAGAATATGGCCGGACCGGCGATCGGCCGCGCGGTCAAGAACCTGATGACCGCGCTCGGTCACCGGCTGAAGGCGGAGGGCTTCGACGAGGATCTCTTCCTCGAAATCGCGGCGATCCTCGACGAGGCGGCGCACAAGATCGAGCGGGTCAGGCCGAGCCGGGACGAGCCTGGCGACGACTGAGGCGGGTCAGCCGCTCACGCTTTTCGATCGCGCGCAGGTAGGTGGCAACGACCGCCGAGTTAATGGTGTCCCAGTCCATCGTCCTGGCGAACTCCAGTCCGGCTGCGCCATGGCGCCGGCGCAACTCGGAATCCTTCGCGTAGCCCTCGAGCGCGTCGGCGAAGCCTTCGATGTCGCTATAATCGGCGAGGGTCCCGCTTTCGCCGTCGCGCACGAGGTTGGTCGTACCGGTGGCGACCGCGGCGATGACCGGCAGCGCGCAGGCCATCGCTTCCAAGGTCACGTTCCCGAACGCCTCGGTGATCGACGGATTGAACAGCACGTCGGCGCTGGCCAGGGCGCGAGCGAGATCGGTCCCGGTGAGCTGGCCGGTAAAGATCGCGCCGGGCAACTGCTGCTGAAACCACGGCCGCGCCGGACCTTCGCCGATCACCAGTACGCGATGCTTGACGTTGCGCCCCTCCAGCGTGCGGATGACTTCGGCGAAAACGTCGAGCCCTTTCTCCATCACGACGCGGCCGAGGAAGGCGACCACGAGCTCGTCGTCGCGGATTCTGAGCGATCGCCGCCATTCCATGTCGCGGCGGCCCGGATGGAATTGCTCGCGGTCGATGCCGCGGGCCCACATCGAGATTTCGCGATTCATCCGCTGGGCCCGGAACACGGCCGCGGTCGATTCCGCCGGGACGAGGATCGCTTCGCAGCGATGGTACAGGCGGCGCATCAAGATCCGCACCAGCGGCTCGAGCCACTGCAGCCGGTAATATTCCAGGTAGGTGTCGAACCGCGTGTGAATCGAGGCCACCGCGGCGATCCGGCGACGGCGCGCCCAGGTCACCGCCCGGTGGCCGACGATGTCCGGGCTCGAGATGTGGACGACGTTCGGCTTGAATTGCTCGAGATCGCGCCGAACGCGAGGCGGAAGGGCGATCGGCAGGCGATATTCGGATCGGCCGGGAATTGGGACGGACGGCACGCCGACAAGGTCGCCGGTCGGCTCGAAGGCCGGCTCGGCGACGATCGGGGCATAGACGCGAACCTGGACGCCTTGCCGCAGCAGAAAGCCGACCAGGCGGTTGAGCGCTTGGTTGGCCCCGTCACGGACATAATTGTAATTGCCCGAGAAGAGGGCGATGCGAAGGTCGCTCGGTTGCACGGAGCGCGGCTGTAGGGGTTTTGCGGTGAGCGTCAAATTCGGGCTTGCCCCCGTCGCCAGGGCCGACGTCCGGCTGTTCATCCTCGGCAGCCTGCCCGGCGACGCGTCGCTCGCCGCCAGACGCTACTATGCGCATCCTACCAACCAGTTCTGGCGGCTGCTCGGGCTGGCGATCGGCGAGGAGTTGCACGGCCTGGATTACGACCGGCGGCTCGACCGGCTCGCGGACCGGCGCATCGGTTTGTGGGACGTGATCGCGTCGGCGAGGCGCCCCGGAAGCCTCGACCAGGCGATCCGCGGAGCCGACCACAATGCGGTCGATCGCCTGCTGCACGACTTCCCCGACCTTCGCGGAATCGCGTTCAACGGCGCCACCGCGGCCGCCGTCGGGCGCGCGCTGATCGGTGCGCCCCCGGCCCACGTCGAGTTGATCGACCTGCCCTCGTCGAGCGCGGCGAACACCAGACCCTTTGCCGAGAAGGCGATTGCCTGGTCGAGGGTTGCCCAATTGTGCGCACCCGCCCAAAAAGACAGGCAATGATTCCCCCCGCCGACGAAGCCGACGCCGACAAGCAGCTATCGATGGTCGACGAGGCGCTGGTGGCCGGCACGATCGCCAACACCAACGGCCTGCTCGTGATCCTCGCCAAGCTGGTCGCCAGGGGCGTGTTCGACCGCGACGACCTCCAAGCCTTCTCGGAAAGTTATTCCAAGCCGCTCGATCACGTCGGCATGCGCGAGAACGAGCTCGTCGGGCAGATGCAAGACCAGATGGAATCCACGCTCGCCGAGCTGATGCGCTACCTCAGCGAACGCGAACGCGGCGACTGAGCCTCAACCGTCGAACGCCGACAATATCGGACAGGGGCCGCCCTTGGCGCCGGCGCATTCGGCCGCAAGGCGGCTGAGCGCCTGACGCGCACGTCGTAACTTGCGAATTTGCTCGTCCAGCGCCTTGACCCGCGACTTCGCGAGACGCCGGGCTTTCGCCCGGTCGTCGGTCGCGTCCAGCGCCAAGAGCTCCTTGATCTCTTCGAGCGTGAATCCGGCGGTCTGCGCCTGGCGGATGAACTGCAGCCGTCGAATGTCATCCGTGTCGTAACGCCGCACCGATCCGGCCCGTGGAGGCTCGGACATCAAGCCCCGGCGTTGATAATAGCGAACCGTCTCGACTCCGACGCCGCCCGCGGCGGCTAGTTTCGCAATGGTTAGCATTGGCGGTCTTGACTCCGTACCATGGTACGGAAGCTATATGGCGATTCGCTCGCTTCCGAGCAACAAGGAGAATCACGATGAGCGATGAACTTCGGAAAGACTGTCGCTGCGTCGGCTGCGCCTGCAAGCCCTGCAACTGCTAAAACGAAACACCCTGCGCCCCCGTTCACCAGGCGGGGGCGCGCTTTGGGAAACTAAGCATGGCCAACCATTCCAACGGACACTCGCATCACGGCCACGGCGTAGGCGGATTGTGGCGCACGTCGGCTCACGCGACCCTTCACTGTTTGACCGGCTGCGTGATCGGAGAAGTCGCCGGGCTCATGATCGGCGTCGGTCTCGGACTTCCGCCCTGGGCTACGATCGTCCTCGCGACGGTCCTTGCTTACGCCGCAGGAATCACGCTCGGGCTGGTTCCCGTCATGCGCAGCCAGCACGTGGGGATACTCCAGGCGCTCCGGATCATCTGGATCGGCGAGGTGATCTCGATCGGTGTGATGGAAGTCGTCATGAATTACGTCGACTATCGGATGGGCGGGATGACTGCGCCGTCGATCGCATCGTGGATGTTCTGGCGCGGCATAGTCTTCGCCGTTCCCGCCGGTTTCATAGCCGCCTGGCCGGTCAATTATTGGCTTCTCAAGCGCCAGCTCAAGGCCTGTCACTGACCGCCGAACCTTGTTAATGGATTGTGCGATGACCAGGCTGATCGCCCAGATGCTGCTTCTCGCCGCAGTGTTGCTGATGCCCCTGGGCATGGCGCCCGCGGCGGGCGCGACGTCGCATCACGAAGCCGCGATGGACATGCCGATGGAGCATTGTCCTGAGCAGGAAGACGGCCAGGGACCCGAGGCCGGTTTAGCCCACTGCATGATGGCCTGTTCGGCGGCCCTTCCGGTTGCATTTGCCTCGGGAGAGCAACGGTTCGTGATCATCTGCGCCCCGAGCGAACGGGCGGCTGCGCGAATATTGCGCGGCCTTCATCCGGAGACCGCGACCCCTCCTCCCAAGCGTTCCTGAGTTTCGAAGCTTTTCCAATTCGAACTTAGGAGATTTGATATGTTGCATCTGATCGCCGCGGCGCTTGCCGCCGCTGCGCCGGCTGCCCCGGCGCAGCCCGCCGAAGCTCACGCCCAGCACCAGCAGGGCAAGCAAAGCGAGCACAAGGATTGCTGCAAGGATTGCTGCAAGGACATGGCCGCGAAGCATGACGGCCGTGGATCCGCGCAGGATGACCACGGCAACCACCAGCAGTAGCAAGCAACGGAGGCGGCGGGCCCAGCACTCGCCGCCTCTTCATCGGAGAGATATTGTGAAGTCGAGATTGCTTCTCGCGGCCAGCGCCGTTGCGCTTTCCTGGTCCGCGCCCGCATTCGCCCAGCACGCCGGCCACGACATGCCGGCGCAAGAGACACCAGCGCCGGCGGCCCCGCAACCGCCGTCTGCGACCATGGACCATTCGCAAATGGGCCATGCCCCGGCGGAGCCCGGCATATCGTCGCACGAGCCGATGACCGGAGCGTTGGGCTCCTATTCGATGACCCGTGAATCCTCGGGGACCGCATGGCAGCCGGATGCGTCCGAGCACGGTGGCTGGATGCGCCACAGCGGTGACTGGATGGTGATGGCGCACGGCGTCTTGAACCTCGTCTACGACCGTCAGTCGGGGCCGCGTGGGGACGACAAGGCCTTCGCCAGCGGGATGCTGATGGGCATGGCGCGGCGCCCCGTCGGCTCCGGCACGCTGCAGTTCAAGGCGATGGTCAGCCCCGATCCGTTGATGGGCAAAAGCGGCTACCCCCTCCTCCTCGCGAGCGGCGAGACCGCGAACGGGACCGAGCGGCTGATCGATCGCCAGCATCCGCACGATTTCTTCATGGAGCTCTCGGCATCCGTCTCGCAGAACATCGGCGCGAAAGGCAGCGCATTCCTCTACGCCGGCCTGCCCGGGGAGCCGGCGTTCGGGCCGCCCGCCTTCATGCACCGCGAAGCGATCATGGATTCGCCCGAGGCGCCGATCAGCCACCACTGGCTCGACTCGACCCACATCAGCTTCGGCGTGGTGACCGCCGGAATCGTCCTCGACCGGGTGAAGCTGGAGCTCAGCCGCTTCAATGGCCGCGAGCCCGACCAGCATCGCTGGAACATCGAGACGGGCCCGCTCGACTCGACCGCGATTCGCGTTTCGTGGAATCCCACCCGGACGCTCTCGCTGCAAGGCAGCTGGGGCCATTTCGAGGATCCGGAGCAGCTTGAGCCGGGCGTCGACCAGACACGCTGGTCGGCGAGCGCGCTCTACGCCGCGACGATCGCGCCTGGCTGGAAACTGGCCGGGACACTCGCCTGGGGCCGCAAGTCTATCAAGGACCATCACGGCGAGTGGATGAACGACGACGCTTATGTCGCCGAAGCTGCGCTCAAGCATGGCGGCTGGAGCGTGTTCGGCCGAGCGGAGATCACCGAGAACCGCGAGCTGGTCGAGGATCTCGGGGAGCACGGACCCGCCTATCGCGTCGGCAAGGTCTCGCTTGGTGCGGTACGGGATTTCCGCATCGACGAGAATTTCTCGCTTGGGATCGGTGGGCTGTTCGCCGTCAATTTCGTTCCGGATGCGCTGGCTCCGGTCTATGGCGGACATCGTCCGACCGGGGCGATGGGCTTCGTCCGGGTGAAGCTGGACTAAGGGGGGCGAGGATGAGCCGAGCATTATTGATTGGACCTTTGGCACTGGCCGTCGCCGCGGCTGCTCCTGCAGCGTCGAAGTCCGACCCGGAGGCGACCGTCAAATCCTTCCATGCCGCGCTTCAAGCCGGCGATGCCAAGGCCGCCGCGGACCTGTTGGCTGACGATGCGCTGATCTTCGAGGAAGGGGGTGCGGAGCGCAGCAAGGCCGAATATGCGGCCCGCCACCTTTCCGCCGACATTGCCTTCGCGAAAGCTGTTCCGGCCCAGGTCACGCGGCGCTCGGGTCACGTCGCCGGCGATCTCGGCTGGGTCGTCACCGAGGGACGGCTCACCGGGACGTACAAGGACAAGGCGATCGACCGGGCTACGACCGAAACCATGATTCTCCGCCGCGTCGGGAGCGAATGGAAAATCGTTCACATCCACTGGTCGTCCGCCGCGGCGCAATGATTGACTAGCGAGCGCCGAGCCCACATATGGCGCGCTCGCTGAAAACAGTGGCCCCTTCGTCTAGCGGTCCAGGACGTCGCCCTCTCACGGCGAAAACACGGGTTCGAGTCCCGTAGGGGTCACCATCATTTCCTAGGCCGAAGCCGCTTCGGATCCCCCCGCGAGCATGAGCCGCGGCTCGCTTGCGCGACGCGTGAACTTGCCGTCGACCTGCGCGCCTTCCTCCACGGTCAGCGCGCCGTAAGTGACGTCGCCTTCGATCCGCGCGGTTTTCAGGATGATCAGGACATCCGCCGTGACCGCCCCCTTGATCCGGCCCGCCAGGCGCGCGTTTTCGGCACTGATGGACCCGGTGACCTGGCTCGATTCACCCTGGACCAGCGCGGCGCAGCTTATGTCGCCGTTGACCTTGCCGTCGAGGTGAAGGTCCATTGTTGCAGTGACGTCGCCGTTGACCGCGATGTCCGGGCCGAGCACGGAAAAGGTCGATGCGCTCATATTGTTGCTAGCCGACGACCGGCCGGTTGCTTCGGGCTTTTTCGAGAACATTGGGCGCCACCTCCAAAAATGGTCGGGGATTGATCGGCTGGCCGTGAAGCCGGACTTCGAAATGCAAATGGGGGCCGGTCGAGCGGCCGCTGCTGCCGACGGCACCGATCAATTGGCCGGCGGTCACCGGTTGGCCGACACGGGCGTGAAAGGCGGACATATGGGCATAACGGGTGAGCAGGCCGTTGCCATGGTCGATCTCGATGCAATTGCCGTATCCGGGGCGCCGCCCGACGAAGGCGACCTTGCCGTGCGCGGCAGCAAAGATCGGCGCTCCGACCGGGCCCTTGAAATCCAGGCCCGCATGGAACGCCGGGCTGCCGAGGAACGGGTCGCTGCGGTAACCGAAGCCGGACGAAATCGCGGTCCCGGCGGCCGGGACGACCTGAGGAATGCCCTGCAGGCCGCGCTCCAGCGCATCCATTCGCGCAAGGCTGAGGCCGAGCCGGCGGAAGCGCTGGTCGAAGACCGCGGCGGCGCCGGGAACGAGCGCGATCAGCGGGCCGCCGCTCGCCGCCCGGTCATCGAGCGCGGCGAGCATCCGCTTCGGATCCAGGCCCAGCTTGCGCATCGCCGCTTCTGCGGCGGCGGACCTGCGGTCGGCGAAGCGGGTCAAGCGCTCGGCGAAGGCGAGCTGGCTCGCCTCGACCCGCGCCAGCGGCGCCGCCTCGGGCACGAGGGCGCTGACTTTGTCGACCGTCTTCGTCGCTTCGTTGCGGCTGTCGGACACGGTCTCGCCCGCCCTCGCGTCGGCGGGAAGGTCGCCGACATGCGTTTCGACCATTTTTTCCATGAAGGCCTGGCGCCGCGCGAGATCGGCGGCGACCGCATCGACGTCCTTGCGATAGGCGGCAATCCGGCTTTCGGCGCTGGTCACCTTCGCTTCGCGATGGAGCAGCGACATCGCATCGCGACGCTCGAGCATCGAGCCGATCGCGACCGCCGCCAGCGTCCCGACCCACACCAACAGCAGTCCCATGATGGCGGCCGCTGCGGTCATCTGCAGCCGCGAGGAAATCCGTAGATAACGGACGCGACCTTCCGTGCGCATGATGAATTCGCGTTCGGGAAACCAGGCCCGCACGCGCAGCGCGAGGCCGGCGACTGTCCGTTGCAAGAATCCCCCCTTTCGTCCCCAGGATCTGGTTACTCCGGCCGCTTCGCCGACACGACTCATCCAGGATGCGATTAAAGATGAGTCGAAACGGTCGCGCGCCGAAACGATTGGAACCGTCGCCAACGGCGGGGTTGTTAAGCCCCATGGCGGTGCGGCGAATCACTTTACACGACACGGTGGAAGCGACACTCTTCGCTTCGATCGGCATCGGCGTGCAACTGGTGCTGTGGCTGTCGGTGCTACGGCCCCTATGGGGCCTTCCCGAAGGAGCTGCTTTCGCCTTCGCGTGCCTTGGAGCGATCCTGTTCGGCGGCTTCGGATTCTTTGCCGGCCGAAAGCGAATCTACGAGCTTTCGCCCCGCGCGTTGTGGGCCTTCTTCCTCGACGTTAGCTGGTCGGCGCCGAACACGCTGACGGGCTTCACCTGGCTCGCCTGGTGCCTTCGCCACGGCACGATCGCACCGCCGACACCGCACAGCCGAAAGCGCGGGATCATCCTCGTCCACGGGCCGGCGCTGCCGGGCGCGGACGCGACCACGGTCGGCACGGTGGTCGGCGGGCGCTGGCTGCTGCACGAAGCCGTACACGTCCAGCAGGCACGGATTTTCGGACCTTATTACTGGCCGGTCTATTTCGTCGGCTATGCCTTGAATGTCGTCGCCCTCGTCGTCACCGGCCGCGCCCGCGACGCGCATTGGGGCGCGTACGGGCGCGTAGTTATGGAGGATTGGGCCTATCGCGCGGCTCCGCACGACCGGGCCGCGAAAGTCGAGACGACGCCGACGTTGGTCTGGTTCGTTGCGGCGATGCTCAACGCGTTCGGGATCGCGCTACTTCTGCAGCAGGTCCCGCGAATGCCATGGTGGTCCGGGGCGGTCCTGCTCGTCGCTTATGCGTTGGTCCGCAGCCTGTTCCCGCGGGCTCGTTGGCGCGCACTGCCGCACGTCCCCTGAGCGGCTGCCGAGCCACGCATCGATGATCGCCGCGA
>DATEEM010000063.1:0-10315 GCA_035281125.1 Sphingomicrobium sp.
TCGATCAGCCCTTCGGCAGGTCGAGGATGTCCCGGACCCGAGCCGCGAGGTCGGCGTAGCTGAACGGCTTGGTGAGCAGGTCGACGCCGGGATCGAGCCGGCCGTGATGCACGATCGCGTTCCGGGCATAGCCGGTCGTGAACAGCGTCTTGATCCCCGCCTGCACCTTCGCCGCCTCCCGCGCCAGGTCGGCGCCGGTCATTCCGCCCGGCAGGACCACGTCGGTGAACAGCAAGTCGACATTGCCCTCCGCCTCGAGCAAGGCAAGCGCGCCCGGGCCATCCGCGGCCTCGAGCACCCTGTAGCCGAGCTCGCGCAGCACTTCCGCCGAGTAGGCGCGGACATCTTCGTCGTCTTCGCAGACCAGGATGACTTCGCTGCCCTGCGCTTCCTTCCACCCGCCGACGGGTTCTACGACTTGCTCGTCATATTTCCCGAGGAGGCGCGGCAGGTACATTTTCACCGTCGTTCCCTGGCCCGGCTCGGAATAGATTTTGACGTGGCCTCCCGATTGCTTGACGAAGCCATAGACCATGGACAGGCCAAGGCCCGTCCCGCGGCCGACCTCCTTGGTCGTGAAGAAGGGCTCGACGGCCCGGGCAGCGGTCTCGGCATCCATGCCGACGCCCGTGTCGGAAATGCAGATCACCGCATATTGGCCGACGGACACTTCGGGGTTGTGCGCGGCATAGGAGTGGTCGAGATGGGTATTCGCCGTCTCAATCGTGAGCTTGCCGCCATCCGGCATGGCGTCGCGGGCGTTGATCGCGAGATTGATGATCGCATTCTCGAGCTGGTTGGGGTCGGCCTCGACGGTCCACAGGCGCGGCGCGAGCACCGATTCGACCTCGATCGTCTCGCCGAGGGTCCGGTGGAGCAGCTCCGACATGCCGGGGATCAATCGGTTGATATCGAGCGGCTTCGGCATCAGCGGCTGTCGGCGTGAGAAGGCGAGCAGCCGCTGGGTCAGGGTCGCCGCGCGGTCCGCGCCGTTGAACGCACGATCGACATAGCGCCTGAGGTGGGTGGCATCGCCGGGGAGCTTCTGGCGAAGCAGGTCGAGGTTGCCGCTGACGATCTGCAGCAGATTGTTGAAGTCGTGCGCGATCCCGCCGGTCAGCTGTCCGACCGTCTCCATTTTCTGCGACTGGCGCAGGGCCTCGTGCGCCTCCTCGAGTTCCTGGGTGCGTTGATGGACCCGTTCCTCGAGCGTTTGATTGACCCGCTGGACGCTCTCGAACAGCCGGGAATTGTCAATCGCCACCGCAGCCTGGCCGGCCAGGCCGACGACGAGGCGCTCGGACGCCTCGGTGAACACGCGGGTGTCGGGATGGCCGAAGAACAGCCCGCCGATCACCTCGCCCGTGCGTGAGGTCACGGGGACCGCGAGGTAACTGCGCACCGGCAAATGGCGGCGTGGGAGACCGTTGTGCGGCGGATTTTTCCCGTAGCGCGGGTCCGACGTGATATCGTCTGAGCGCACCACGCCCTCCCCCCGAAAAGTCGGAGCGAAGACCTGCGTCGCGCGGGGGTGCCCGAAGCGATCGAAATCGGCGCGGTCCGCGCCGGTCAAAGTGTAGAGGGTCAGGCTCTCGCCGGCCTCGTTGATGACGTTGTAGAAGAAGGCGCCGAACTTCGCGCCGGTCAGCTCGACGCCGGCGTCGGTGACCTTCTGCACGATCGCCTCGGTATCGAGCTCGGCGGCGACCGCTGCGCCAGTTTCGTTTAGGATTTCGAGCAAGTGGCGCTGGTCTTCGACCTCGGCCTGGGCGCGCTTGGCGTCGCTGATGTCCTCGACGACTTTGAGGAAGCGCGCGGTTGGCCCCTGGCCGCTGATCTTGGCCAGATTGCTCCTGATCCAGACTTCGTGCCCGTCGGCGTGAATATAGCGCTTCTCGAAGCTGATCCGAGCCCCCTTCGGGCCCGCGGCCGCCTTGTGCAATGCCTGCTCGCTGGTCTTGACGTCGTCGGGGTGGGTAAAGGCGAGGCAGTTCTGTCCGCTGAGGCGCTCCGGAGGGATGCCGACCAGTTGCCCGTACGCAGCATTGGCAGCGCTGATGCTCCAATCAGCATCGATCTCGAGCATTCCGACGGCCGCATTCTCGAAAACGGTCCGGAACCGTTCTTCCCCGTCGCGCAGGCGGTTTTCGACCCGGCGGCGCTCGACGACGGACCGAGTACGTTCGGCCACGTCGCGAATGAGGGCCAGCTCTTCATCCCCCCATTCACGGGCGGTCGCATGGTTGAGGTAGAGGAGCGCAACCAGCCCGCCCTGTTCGCGGATCGGCATGTTGACGACGGATTGGGCGCTGATCGCCTTCAATGCGTCAGCGGCCGCGGCGGTGCGCGGGTCCTTTTCGGCATCGGCGAACACGACCGTCTCGCCGCGCTTGAGGTCCTCGATGTACGAGCCATAGTCGCGGAACTGCAATGTGCCGGCGAGGCTCTGGATGCCGGGCGCGTTCCAGTCGCGCTCAATGACGATCGTCTCGGCCTCGGGGTCGATAGTTCCGTAGCCCGCGCGGCTGACGCCGAGCGTTTGGCCCAGCAGCTCCGCGGCTGCGTAGGCGACGTCCCCCGGGTCGTCGAATTCGCGGATGCGGTCGTTCAGCTCGACCAGCGTCGCGAGCCGAACCGCGGTCCAGTCTGATTGAGCAGAACTTCGGGCCATCAATCCCCCGCCGGCGGATCATTGATACAGGCTGGCAGGCGAGCCATGTTCCCCATGCAAAGCCGCGTATCGGGAAATAACTCGAAGGTGCAAACCGTAGTTCCATGGACGGGCAATCCGGCGGGCGCTCCGGCTGCGTCCAAAAAGCCGCTATTCGCTCAATTGTTCGCCAGCCAAGCGTCGCCGCAGACGAGGATCAGCTCGCGGCGGGCGCCCGGGGAGGCGAGCCAGGCTTCGACCTCGGGGCGGGCCTCGGCCGGAAGGCGGCGGATGATTTCCGACACGCTGCGGTAGTGGCCGGAGCGGGCCAAAGAGAGCGCCTGCTCGATTGCCGGTGACTTCGCCATCCGCGGTCCTTAGGCCAAGCGTCCGGGTGAAACGAGGGGGCACCAATGAACCTCGACGATCAGATCCGCCGCTATTTCGGGGCGTCGAGTCTCGCGGAGGTGCGGCCCGACGCGCTCGCGGCGGGGATCGAGCATATGCAGGTCGATTTCGGCCTGACTAGGGACCGCGGCGAGCGGTTCGCGCTGTGGGCGCTGCTGCACATATTGGGCGCGGCGCCCGACCTCGACATTGCGTTCACGACCGAGGAGGACCGGGACGCAGCGCGGAACTTCATGGATCTGTTGGATGCCGCCGACGGCGGGCACGGGCGCGACGGACAGGTCGGGTAGGCGGCGTCAATCCTTCGGCAGTTCGAGCTTGGGCTGGGCGCGGGAATCCTCGGCGACGTCCGCGCGCTGCCGTTCCTGCAGCCTGGCGCGGGCCGCGTCGGCCGCAGCCTCGGCGCGGTCGCAGCGCGCGCCGCGCACCGCCTGCTCGATCTCGCCGATCCGCTCATAGGCGAAGCGCAGCTGCGCAGCCTGGCGCGCCTCGAGCTGCGCGACAAAGGCCTTCCACGCAGCGACGACGGGGGGCGGCACGTCCTTCGTAACCGCGAGGCGCGGCATCACCGCCTCGCCGCGGAAATCGAGCGTGACCGCGTCGATCCGGCAGCGACCGCCCGTCGTGGTTGAGCGGGCCTTGACCGCGACCGACCATTTCGACGTCGCCGGAAGAATCCGGTTGGTCTCCGGCTCGCGCGGCGCGGCCTTCGCGACCGCCTTGTGAATTTCGGGAATGTCGTTCCCGGCAACGTCGTAATAGATGATGGCGACGTTGGGGATGTCGGCGAACCTCGCCGCCGGGGCGGCATCCCCGGACGTTCGGTCGCCGAGTTGGGCCGAGCGCATCGTCGGCGCGGTGTTGAGGGGGATGCTCGTGCCCGCCGGCTGCTGGGCGGCGAGCGCGAAGACGAGGAAGGCGAGCGCGGGCATCGTGCGGAAGCTAGGGCCGGAGCGGCTAGCGCGCCAGCGGCCTCAGCCCGGGGCGTCGGCCCGCGGCGGAGACGGGCGCGGCGGCTCGCCGCCGGCCCACAGGTCGAGGTCGGAAAGCCACGCCTCCATTTCGCGCCGGCGGGCCAACGGCAAGTGCGCGCCGGCCCACTGGCAGGCGTCGCGCACGCCGCGACGGTAGATTTCGCGGATCATCGAATCGTCGAACAAAGCGGGCATGGGTCGGGCCTCAGCGAATGCGCGCCAGCTGGAAGGTGAACGAGCGGCGGCAGGCTCTTCATCCCGGCGATTGCGGCGCGGACCGGCATTCGTGCTATGACCCGCACCGGGGGGACGCAGCGATGAGAGAGCGTTTCGAGCGGCACCGGCAGCCCTGGCGCGCCGACGAGCTTCACCGGCTGCGCACGTTGGCCGCCAAAGGTATGGCGCTCAAGGCCATTGCCAAGGCACTGACGAGGAGCGAGGAATCGATCAAGCAGCGGGCGAAGGAAGACGGTTTGAGGATCGCCAAGCTGCGCTAGCGAGGACACTTCAAGCGAAGGAGCGACACGTGGATCAAGGCTCGGAGCAAAGCTACGACGGACAATGCTTTTGCGGCGCGGTCGGGATCGAGGCGCGCGGCAAGCCCGAGGCGATGGGCTATTGCCATTGCAAGGACTGCCGGAGCTACGCCGGGGCGCCGGTCGCGGCCTTTACCCTGTGGCCCGAGGACGCCGTGCGCGTCACGCGCGGCGAGGACAAGCTCGGCGCGGTCAACAAGACGGGCTTTTCCAACCGGCGCTTCTGCCGGGAATGCGGGGGCCATGTGTTCGTCGAGCATCCGACCCTGGGCATGGCCGACGTTCACGCTTCGAGCTTGCCGGGCCTCGAGTTCCGGCCCGAAGTCCACCTCAATTATGAATCGACGGTGCTGCCGATGCGGGACGGGCTGCCGAAGCTGAAGGACTTTCCGGCCGAGATCGGCGGGAGCGGCGAGACGATGGAAGAATGATTACTCTTCGGTCCTCACCAACACCGCCTCGCCGATCAGCAGGAACAGCAGGAAGGGCGCCCAGGCGGCGACGAGCGGCGGGTAGGCGCCGGCGTTGCCCATGGCCAGGCTGAAATTGTCGGCGACGAAGTAAGCGAAGCCGAGCGCCATGCCCAGCGCCGCGCGGAGCAGCACCTGGCCCGAGCGGGCGAGGCCGAAAGCGGCGACGGCGGCGAGCAGCGGCATCAGCAGGGTCGAGAGCGGGCCCGAGACCTTGTGCGCGAGCCCGGCGCGCGCCTCGTCGCTCGGACGCCCCGCGGCCTCGAGCTCCGCGATCCGCTGCTTCAGGGTCCAATAATCGAGCTGGGTCGGGTCTACCTTGGCCAGGGTCAACTGGTTCGGGGTGACTCCGGCAAGGCCGATCATGCTCGGCTGCCGCCGCGCGACGTTCATCCCGGCGTCATAGATGCGCGCGTCGGTCAGCAGCCAGTCGCCCTGCGGACGGGGCACGGCGCGTTCGGCCTCGATCGTGCGCTGGAGAATGCCGCCGCTGCGGTCATAGATGCGAACGTCCTCCGCGCGGAAGGCGGCGCCGCGGCCGGCCACCCGCCCGGCCTTCACCATGTCGTCACCGTCCAAAATCCAGACGTTGCTGAGCACGCCGCTTTCGGGCGGGATCGGGCGGTAGTCGTTGTCCGACCAGGCGGTGACGACGCGTGCCGACTTCACCACGACCGTCTCGTTGAACGCGAATAGCGCAGCGGCGATGCCGAGGCTGGCGATGACCAAAGGCGCGAGGAGCTGGTGCGCGGAAATGCCGGCCGCCTTCATCGCCACCACTTCGCTGTGCTGGTTGAGCCCGACGAAGGCAATCAGCGCGCCGAGCAGGACTGCGAACGGGAGGAAGCGCGAGATCAGCAGGGGAATGCGCAGTCCGACATAGCGCCACAGGTCGGAATCGCCGTTGCCGGGAACGGCCAGGATCTTGCCGGATTCGCCGAGCAGGTCGAGCGTCATCAGGATGAGGACCAGGGCGACGAGCACGGCGAGGCTGCGGGTGAGGAACAGCCGCGCCGTGTAGAGCGCGACCGCGCGCGACGGGAACAGGTTGAGGTTGATCACGCCGCCCTCGCGCTCGGGAACAGGCCGCGAAGGAGGCGCCACGACCTCGCGAAGCCGCGCTCGAGTGCGCCGATCGGCTGTCCTCCCGGCCGGTGGGCGAGAACATGGTACATCCAGACGATCAGCGCGGCGAGGACCAGGAATGGGATCCACAGAGCGGCGATGGCGTCGACCCGGCCCTGTGCGGCCATCTGCTCGGCATATTGGTTGACCTTGTGATAGGCGACTACGGTCACGATCGAAACGAAGATGCCGAGCGCCGAGGTGCTGCGCTTGGGCGGGACGGCGAGGGCGACCGCGAGCAGCGGCAACAGCAACATCATCACCACCTCGACCAGGCGGAAGTTGAGGTGGGCGCGGGCCTCGAGCTGCTGGCGCAGGTCGGGAGCGGCGCCGCCATAGCCGATGCGCCATAGCTCGTGCAGGTAGAGCTCGTCCGATTGCGTGCCGCCGCGGTGACGGAACTGGTTGATCACCGGCAGGCTGATGGGCAGGTCGTAGGTGTCGAACGACAGCGTCCGCGGCGTCGCGAACTTGGGCGAATCCTGGATCAGCCGGCCGCGGACCAGGCGGAACAGGATCTCGTTCGGGTCGTCCGTCGACAGGAAGCGGCCGTGCTCGGCGGTCGCGGCGACGGTCATCCCCGCGCGCGAATCGTCCATCTGCACGAAGATCCCGTGCAGCTGCGTCCCGTTGTTCTCGCTGCGGTCGATGCGCAGGGTGAAGCGGTGGCCGAGCTGGTTGAACTCGCCGACCTTGATTGCCGCCCCGAGCGCGCCCGACTTGAGGTCGAAGCGCAGCCCTTCGTACCGATAATGCGACCAGGGCTCGAGATAGCCGACGATGAACAGGTTCAGGGCCATCAGCGGGACGGCATAGGCATAGGGCACGCGCAGCAGTCGCCCGAAGCCGGCGCCGATGCCGCGCAGCGCATCGAGCTCCGACGACAGCGCAAGCTTGCGAAAGGCGAGCAGGATCCCGAGCATCAGGCCGATCGGGATTCCAAGCGCGAGATATTCCGGAAGGAGGTTGGCGAGCATCCGCCAGACGACGCTGACCGGCCCGCCGGCATCGACGACATACTGGAACAGCCGCAGCATCTTATCGAGCACGAGCAGCATCGCGGCGAGGATCAGCGAGCCGATCAGCGGCACGGCGATCGAGCGCGCCAGGTAACGGTCGATCAGGCTGAGCTGGCGCAAATTATGTCGTCCCGACACCATCATTTGGCCGCAAAGGCGGCCGACATAGCCACACGGGCGGCTGCGTCCCGGCGATGTCGGGGGCGGCCGTCCCGGCGAGTTCTATAGCGAAGCGGTCCGCGAAATCATGTCGAAAACGCGTCCAGTGTCGATTGCGGCCGCAGCCAGCCGAGCAGCCCAACGGCTCGGCGCCTGCGCGCGATGAAGCGTGCGGCAATGATTTCGCGGCCGAGGATCGCGCTGCTGTCGAACCCCAAGTCGACCGGGAACCTTGCCCAGCTGCCGCGCATTCGTGAATATTGCGCCGACCATCCCGACATTTTCCATTACGAAGTCGAGCATGCGCACCAGGTCGGCGAGGCGCTGAAGACGATCGCGCGCATCCGCCCGAAGGTGCTGGTGATCAACGGCGGCGACGGAACCGTCCAGGCCGCGCTCACCGAGCTGCACAACGGGGGCCATTTCGGCGCCGCGCCGCCGCCGGTCGCGGTCCTGCCTAGCGGGAAGACCAACCTCATTGCGCTCGACCTCGGGGCGCACGGCGATCCCATCGCCGCGCTCGAGCGGCTGGTAACGATGGCCCAGGGCGACCTCGCGCCGTTCATCGTCGCGCGGGAACTGATCGCTTTGCGACGCGGCGCGAACGGCGACAAGCCGGTCATCGGCATGTTCCTCGGCGGCGCCGGACTCGCCGATACGATGCTTTACTGCCGCGACAAGATCTACCCGCTCGGCCTGCCCAACGGCCTCGCCCACGGAATCACCGCGGTGGCGCTGCTCGCCAAGCTGTTCCTGCGGATCCGGGCCAGCTTCCTCCCGCCCGACCCGCAGCCGCTCAACGTCTGCCTGCGGGAGGAAGGCAATACCATCAACGGACGCTTCTCGCTGCTTGCGGTAACCACGCTCGAAAGGCTGCTGCTGTCGAGTGAGCTCGGCGGCCAGCGGCGCGGCGCGCTGAAGCTGCTCGCAATCGAGGAGCGGCCGATGTCCCTGATCCGCGGCTTCGTCGCGAGCCTACTTGGCAAGCTCGGCCGAGCGAAGCTTCGCGGGGTCCATTTCGAGGAAGCCGACGAGATCACCCTCGAGGGCGAAAGCTCGAACGTCATCCTCGACGGCGAGACCTTCCGCGCCGAGCGCGGCAGCCCGATCCACCTGAGGCCGGCGCAACCCTTGGCGTTCGTCAAGCTCGCGGCGTAAACCTTCGCGGCGTGAGCGACCTGCGCACACTCGTCGCCGAGGAGCTGAGCCTGCCGGTCGACCCGCGGGTCAGCGCGATGGCCGCAGCAATCGCCGCGAAGCATGGGGATGCCAGCCGCGCGGTGCTGTTCTACGGGTCGTGCCTGCGGCAGCAGCAGCTCGAGGGGCTCATGCTCGACTTCTACCTCATCGTCAGTGATTACCGGTCGGCCTATTCGAAGCGCGGGCTGGCCATCGCCAATGCGCTGGTCCCGCCCAACGTTTTCTATTTCGAACACGGCGGCCTGGCCGCCAAATATGCGGTGCTGAGCGAGGCCGACTTCGCTCGGGAATGCAGCCTTGATGCGCGCAGCCCCTCGGTTTGGGCTCGGTTCGCGCAACCATCGCGGCTCGCTTGGTCACATGACCGCCGGTCAAAGGAGCGTGTCATTGACGCAGTTGAAGATGCCGCGCCGACTTTCATGCAGCATACGCTGCCCACACTCGACCAGAGCATCGAATTCAAAGCCGTCGATGTTTGGAAGCGTGGTTTCGAACTGACCTATGCGGCCGAATTGCGAGCCGAGCGAAACGCTCGCCCGTGGACAATCGTGGACGCGGAGCCCGAACGATATCAACGGTTCGGCGATGCGGCGCTGACCCGCATCGGTGAGGTAACCGGGCTCGGACCCAACGGGGAGATTCCGCTTCTAATGCGCAGCGACCGGATGGCGCGCTGGTGGCGGCGCATGCAGCGGAAGGGAAAGGCGCTGTCGATGCTGCGCCTGGCCAAGGCGAGCTTCACCTTCGCCGGCGGCGCCGACTACATCGCGTGGAAGATCAACCGGCATGCAGGGACCAGGATCGAGCTGAAACCGTGGCAACGGCGGCACCCGCTGCTGGCCGGGATCAGCCTTTTGCCGCGGCTGCTGAGATTGGGGGCGGTGCGCTAGCGACACGGGCCAGCGCCGCGGAAACCGCGCTCGCGAGCGCTCCGACGGTGAACGGCTTGCGCAGCAGCTCGTTGCCGCGCAGGTCGTCGCTTTCGCCCTCGCCGACGTAGCCGGTGACGAACAGCACGGCGAAATCGCGCTCGTGCGTTGCCTTCAAGTGGCGGATCAGCTCGGGCCCGGTCATCTCGGGCATGATGACGTCGCTGATGATAAGGTCGAACTCCTGCGCCTTGAACAATTCGATCGCCTCCGCGCCGCTGGCGCAGGCGACCGGCTCGTAGTCGAGGTCCTCGAGCGCCCCGACGGTCGCGGCGCGGACCCGCGGGTCGTCCTCGACGAGCAGGATCCGCGCCCCCGGCACCCGCGCCTCGGCGTCGGTCGGCTGGGCCGCGGGGTGGATGCGGATCGGGGCCGCGGCCTCGGTGCGCGGAAGGTAGATGGAAACGGTGGTGCCCTTGCCGACCTCGCTTTCGATCCCGACCTCGCCGCCCGACTGGTGGGCGAAACCGAAGATCTGGCTGAGGCCGAGGCCGGTCCCCTTGCCCACCGGCTTGGTGGTGAAGAACGGCTCGAACGCGCGCTCCATCGTCTCGCGGTCCATTCCGCAGCCGGTGTCGGTGACGCTGATCCGGACATAGTCGCCGGCGCGGACGTCGCCGACCTCGTTGGCGGCGAGCTTCACATTGGCCGTCGCGATGCGCATCATACCCTGGCCGTCCATCGCATCGCGCGCATTGACAGCGAGGTTGACGATCGCGTTCTCGAGCTGGTGCGGGTCGACGTAGGTCGGCCAGGTGTCGCGGGCGAGGTCGACCTCGACCTTGATCCGCTCGCCGAGCGTGCGGTCGAGCAGGTCCGACATGCTCTGGATCAGCTCGCGGCTG
>DATEEM010000064.1:0-2176 GCA_035281125.1 Sphingomicrobium sp.
TTGCCGTTCATCAGCTATGGCGGCAGCTCGATGCTGGCCTTGTCGATCGGCATGGGTTTGCTGCTCGCATTCACCCGACGGAACCCGTATCTGACCCGCTCGCCCTATGTGGTGAAATGGAGCGGGGAGAGCCTGACGGCATGAATTTCGTATTGGCGGCCGGCGGGACCGGCGGTCACATGGTACCGGCCCATGCGCTCGCGGCGGAGCTGAAGAGCCGCGGCCACGGCGTACTGCTCATCACGGACGATCGCGGAGCGCGCTTTCCTGGCCTGTTCGAAGGCGTGCCGGTCCATATCCTGCCCGCCGGGCGGCTCGGCGGCGGCCCCATCGGCTGGTTGAGGGCGCTGGGCTCGGTCGCCAAGGGCCGCGGACAGGCCAAGGCCCTTTACCGCGAGCATCGTCCGGACGCGGTCGTCGGCTTCGGCGGCTACCCGGCGGTGCCATCGCTGCTCGCCGCCAGCGCGATGCGGATCCCGACCGTGATCCACGAGCAGAACGCCGTGCTCGGCCGCGCCAACCGTTTCCTCGCTGGAGAGGCCGCGGCGATCGGCACCGCCTATGAGCAGGTCGAGCGACTGAAGCCGCGTTATCGGGACAAAACGGTGCTCGTCGGCAATCCGGTGCGCGAAAACGTCGCCCGGCTCGGCGAGCTGCCGTTCCCGCCGTTCGACGAGGTTGCGCCGCTGAAAATCCTGGTCACTGGCGGAAGCCAGGGCGCGACCGTCCTCGGCGAGGTCGTGCCCGCTGGCCTCGGCTTGCTCCAGCCGTCGCTGCGCCGCCGGCTCCAGGTGGTCCACCAGTGCCGTCCGGACGACATCGAGCGGGTCCGAGGCCAATATGCCGAGCTGGGCATTCCGGCCGAGCTCATGACCTACATCGAGGACATGCCCGAGAAGCTCGCCGACGCGCACCTCATCATCGGCCGTGCCGGCGCCTCGACCATCGCCGAGCTCACCGCCGCCGGGCGTCCGGCGATCCTCATTCCATTCCCCTCGGCGACCGACGACCACCAGACGGCCAATTCCCGTGAGATGACCAGGGCCGGGGGCGCGCGGACCATCCAACAGACCAATTTCACGCCGGACGTGCTCGCCCGCCAGATCGAGGCAATGGCTGCCGACCCAATCGCGCTCAATAACGCCGCGGCCCGCGCGCTTTCGGTCGGGCGGCCGCATGCGGCGCGCGACCTTGCGGATCTCGTCGAGCGGGTCGGGGGCGGACTTTCCCCGCTCGCGGTCGGGCCGGTCCTCGCGCCGCGGGTCAAGGGTGCGGCGCCGGTCGGGGGCATGCCGGCATGATGAAGGCGCTGGGCAAGGATATCGGGGTCATCCATTTCGTCGGCATCGGCGGCATCGGCATGTCCGGCATCGCCGAGGTGATGAACCAGCTCGGCTACCAAGTGCAGGGCTCGGACGTCGCGGAGAGCTACGTCGTGGAGAAGCTGCGCAAGGCGGGGATTCCGGTCAGCATCGGTCACTCGCCGGACAATCTGGGCGACGCAGCGGTCGTGGTCTGCTCGTCCGCGATCAAGGAGGGCAATCCGGAGATCGTCGCCGCCGCCGAACGCCGCCTGCCGCGGGTTAGGCGCGCCGAGATGCTCGCCGAGCTGATGCGCATGCAAAAGACGGTCGCCGTCGCCGGCACGCACGGGAAAACGACGACGACCTCGATGATCGCTGCGCTGCTCGACGGCGGCGGCCTCGACCCGACGGTGATCAACGGCGGGATCATCAACCGCTACGGTTCGAACGCGCGCCTCGGCAAAAGCGACTGGTGGGTCATCGAGGCCGACGAGAGCGACGGCAGTTTCCTGCGGCTCGATGGGACCATCGCCGTCGTCACCAACATCGATCCCGAGCATCTCGAGCATTACGGTAGCTTCGACCGGGTCAAGGACGCGTTCGTCGAGTTCATCGAAAACGTGCCCTTCTACGGGCTCGCCGTTTTGTGCGTGGATCATCCCGAGGTGCAGAACATCATCGGCCGGATCCGCGACCGGCGCATCGTCACCTACGGCTTCTCCGCGCTCGCGGACGTCCGCGCCGACAACGTCTCCGCCGTTCCCGGCGGCACGCGGTTCGACGCCGTCATCCTCGGCAAGGACGGCGAGCGGCGCGTGCTCGAGCAGGTCCACGTGCCCATGCCCGGACGCCACAACGTCCAGAATGCGCTG
>DATEEM010000065.1:0-14673 GCA_035281125.1 Sphingomicrobium sp.
GCCGGATCCCTGCAGTCCGACCATCATGATCACGGCCGGCGGGGCGACGTTGAGCTCGAGCTCGGCGGTGTCCGAGCCGAGCGTCTCGACCAAGGCGTCGTGGACGATCTTGACGACCATCTGGCCCGGGGTGACCGAGCGCAGCACCTCCTGGCCGACGGCTTTCTCGGTGACCTGGTCGACGAAGTCGCGGGCGACCGGAAGCGCGACGTCGGCCTCGAGCAGGGCGACGCGAACCTCACGCATGGCCGCGCGCACATCGGCCTCGCTGAGCGCGCCGCGTCCGCGGAGCCGGTCGAATACGCTGCCGAGCCGATCGCTCAACGTGTCGAACAAACTGTCTCTCCTAGCCTCAAACGCAAGAACGCCGGCGGACGAAACCTCGTCGGCCAGCGTGCGCCCGCAAGCGCTCACATCGATGTCATGTCCGTTAAGACGGTGCGGCGCTTAGCCGGACGGGGACCAATAATCAACCAAGGCCGTCATTGCGAGGAGCCGAAGGCGGCGTGGCAATCCAGGTCCGCGCCGCTGGATTGCTTCGCTGCGCTCGCAATGACGCAGGTTGCTCAGAACTTCGGCTTGCCCTTGGGCTTGCGCGGGCGGGACGGTCCGCCGCCCGGCCTCTTCCCCGGCCGATCCCCGGACGGGGGCCGGCGCGGCCCGCGCGGAGGTCCGCGGCGGTCGGGCGAGCCGGGGCCGTGGCGCTGGCGCTCGGGCACCCGGTCCATCGGCCGGGACTGCTGCATCTGCTGGCGCGGTCCCACGGCATAGCCTTCCTTGAGGAGCGTCGTGAATGCCGCTCGCGTGCTCTCCGCGATCTGGTCCTGCAGTTCCTTCGGCAAATCGGCGAAGGTGACGTTGGGGTGGATTGCCTGGACGTCGCGCAACAATTGGTTGGGCAGCCCGCCCGAGGCGCGCTTCAGTGCCGCGAGCGCGTCGAGCACCGCCGAGAAGATGATCGATTGCATGACGTCGGTTGCGGCTCTCGGCATGTTGCCCTCACGGTGGACTTGATCCGGCGCGCTCCCTAAGTGCCGCGCCAAGCATGAAGCGCCACTTCCACAAGATGCATGGGCTGGGCAATGATTTCGTGATCGTCGACGCGCGCCAAGCGCCGTTTGCGGTCACGCCGGGGCTTGCCCGCGCCATCGCCGACCGGCGGACGGGAGTGGGCTGCGACCAGCTGATCGTGCTTGAGCCGAGCGAGGCCGCGGACCTCAAGATGCGCATCTGGAACAGCGACGGCGGCGAGGTGGAAAGCTGCGGCAATGCGACGCGTTGCGTCGTCCAGCTCACCGGCGCGCGGCGGATCGACAGCGATGGCGGGATGCTCGAGGGCGAGGAGGCCGGCGCGGAGGTCGAAGTCAGCCTCCGCGAGCCCGCGTTCGGCTGGGAGGACATTCCCCTCGCCTATGCGACGGACACCGCGCCGGTGCCGATGGCCTGGGACGGGCTCGCCCACCCAATCGCGGTCAATGTCGGCAACCCGCACCTGGTCTTCTTCGTCGACGACGTGAACGACGTTCCGCTCGAGCGGCTCGGCCCGAGGATCGAAGCCGATTCGGCATTCCCCGAGCGGATCAACGTCAATGTCGCGGAGGTCGGCGACGACGGCATTCGGCTTCGCACGTGGGAACGCGGGGCGGGCCTCACCCTGGCCTGCGGGACCGGCGCCTGCGCGACCGCCGTTGCAGCAATCCGGACGAAGCGCGCCGCGTCGCCCGTGCGGATCACCATGCCGGGCGGGTTTCTCACAGTTGCGTGGGAACCCGGCGGGCCGGTCCGCATGCGCGGGACCGCGACCCACGTTTTCGAGGGCGAGCTCGACCTGGACGCGCTGCAATGAGCGTCGAGACGATCACCTTGGGGTGCCGGCTCAACTTCGCCGAGAGCGAGACGATCGCGCGCAACGCTCCGGCGGGCGAGGACTGGATCGTGGTCAATAGCTGCGCGGTGACCAACGAGGCGGTGCGCCAGACCCGCCAGGCGATCCGCCACGCGCATCGCCGCCGCCCGGACGCGCGGGTTCTCGTCACCGGCTGCGCCGTCGAGCTCGATGCCGAGGCTTTCGCGGCGATGCCAGAGGTTGATCGGGTGGTCGGAAATGCGCGCAAGCTCAAAGCCTTGGCCGCAAACGACGTCATGACGCCAATCGCCGCAGCCGGCTCGCACTCGCATGTGCGAAGCTTTGTCGCCGTCCAGAACGGCTGCGACCACCGCTGCACCTTTTGCTCGATCTGGCAGGCGCGCGGTCCAAGCGTCTCTCTTCCATTCGAGGCGATCCGCGACGCCGTCACCCGCGAAATGGATCGCGGGGCGAAGGAGATCGTGCTGACCGGGGTAGACATCACAGATTACGAAGGGGGCCTCGGCCGGCTGTGCCAGAGGCTGCTGGCCGCCGAGCCGCGGCTGCAGCGCCTGCGCCTGTCGTCGATGGACAGCATCGAGATCGACGAGGCCCTGTTCGACCTGATCGCCGGCGAGCCGCGGCTGATGCCGCATTTCCATCTTTCGCTGCAGGCCGGCGACGACCTGATCCTGAAGCGGATGAGGCGCCGCCACAGCCGCGCTCAGGCTGTCGGCGCAGTGGCGCGGATCAAGGCGGCCCGCGCCGACGCCAGCATCGGCGCGGACCTCATCGCCGGATTTCCCACCGAGAATGAAGACATGGCGCTCAACACGCTGAAGCTGCTGGAAGATTGCGACGTGGTTGCGGCCCACATCTTCCCCTTCTCGGCGCGGCCGAACACGCCGGCGGCGCTCATGCCCCAGGTCGAGCGGGAGATCGTCAAGGCCCGCGCTGCACGGCTGCGGGATGCCGCCGCCAGGCGCCGCGCGCGCTGGCTTGAAAGCCTGACCGGCACGACCCAGCGAGTCCTGGTCGAAGGCGACGGCCGGGGCCATGCCGATAATTTCGCGCCGGTTACCGTTCGCGGCGCCGGACGCGGCGAAATCCTGGCGGCGAAGATCGTCGGCCGGGACGGTGACCGCCTCGTAGGGCTGCGCGGATGAGCTGGCTCGACCGCCTGCGCGGCGGGTTCACCAAGACCGCGGACAAGGTTGCCGACAATCTGACCGGCCTCACCAGCCGAGCCGCGCTCGATACCGCGACGCTCGACGACATCGAGGAGGCGCTGATCGCGTCGGACCTCGGCCCCGAGGCGTCGCGCCGGATCCGCGAGGCGATCGCCGGCGAGCGCTACGACCGGCTCGATGAGCGGGGGCTTCGTACGATCCTCGCCGAGCAGATCGAGCAGATCCTGGCGCCGGTCGCCAAGCCGCTGGAGATCTGGGGTTTTCCCCGGCCGCACGTGATCCTTGTGATCGGCGTCAACGGCTCGGGGAAGACGACGACCATCGGCAAGCTCGGCCAATGGCTGAAGGAGCAGGATTACGGCGTCCGGCTCGCCGCCGGCGACACCTTCCGCGCCGCAGCGATCGAGCAGCTGCAGATCTGGGGCCAGCGGATCGGCGCGCCGGTCATTTCCGGCAAGGAAGGGGGCGATGCGGCCGGGATCGTGTTCGACGGCGTCAAGCAAGCGACCGCGACCGGCGAGGACGTGCTGATCGTCGACACCGCCGGGCGGTTGCAGAACAAGGCGCATCTGATGGACGAGCTGGCGAAGATCCGCCGCGTGCTCGGTCGGCTGAACCCGGAAGCCCCGCACGACGTCCTCCTGGTTCTCGACGCCACGACGGGCCAGAACGCGCTTGCGCAGGTCGAGGTCTTCCGCGAGAGCGCCGGCGTGACCGGGCTCATCATGACCAAGCTCGACGGGACCGCGCGCGGCGGGGTGCTCGTCGCCGCGGCCGAGAAATTCGGCCTGCCGATCCACGCAATCGGCGTCGGCGAGAAGGCCGACGACCTGCGTCCGTTCGACCCGCGCGCGGTGGCGCGAGCGATCGCGGGGCTGCCGCCCGAATGAGCCAGGACAAGGCGCAAAAGGCCGAGCCCCAGGGCGGCGCGAAGCTGCTGATCGACCTCGGGCCGCTGCTGGTCTTCTTCCTGGTCAATTTCTTCGCGCCGGTGCCGCAGGTGCTGAAAATCTTCGTCGCGACCGGCGCTTTCATGGTGGCGATGACCGCGGCGATGGTCTTCTCCGCGATCCGCTACCGCACCATCTCGCCCCTGCTGTGGTTCAGCGGGATCGCCGTGCTTCTGCTCGGCGGGCTCACCATCTGGCTGCACCAGGAATGGTTCATCAAGGTCAAGCCGACGCTCTATTACGGCGTCGTCGCCGGCCTCCTCGGCTTCGGCCTCCTGACGGACAGGCCGCTGCTCCAGCGCATCCTCGGCAGCACCTATCCCGGGCTGGACGAGGACGGGTGGCGCAAGCTCACCCGCAACTGGGCGCTGTTCTTCGCGTTCATGGCTGCGCTTAACGAACTCGTGTGGCGCAACAGCACGACCGATTTCTGGGTCGGGTTCAAGCTGTGGGGCGCCATCCCTCTCACCTTTCTTTTCGCGGCGGCCAACGTACCGATGCTGCTGCGCCACGGGCTGATGCGAGAGGACGCCGCCCCCGCCGAGCCAGGGCCGGTCGAATGAGCGAGCCGGTCCTTTCAATTCGCGGCCTGCGCAAGACCTACGGCACCGGGGTAGACGCGCTGAAGGCGGTCGACCTCGACATCCGGCCCGGCGAAATCTTCGCGCTGCTCGGCCCCAATGGCGCCGGCAAGACGACCCTGATCAACATCATCTGCGGAATCGTCACCCCGACCAGCGGGGAGGTGCTGGTCGACGGACGCAACTGGCAGACCGATTTCCGCTATGCACGCGAGCGCATCGGCCTGGTTCCCCAGGAGCTGACCACGGAAGCCTTCGAGCCGGTGTGGCGGACCGTCACCTTCTCGCGCGGGCTGTTCGGCAAACCAGCGAACCCGGGCAAGATCGAGGCTCTGCTGAGGCGCCTGTCGCTGTGGGACAAGCGCAAGACGATCATGATGCACCTCTCGGGCGGCATGAAGCGCCGCGTGATGATCGCCAAGGCGCTGAGCCATGAGCCGGACATCCTGTTCCTCGACGAGCCCACCGCGGGCGTCGACGTCGAGCTTCGCCGGGACATGTGGGACCTGGTGCGAAAGCTCCGGTCCGACGGGACTACGATCATCCTCACCACGCACTACATCGAGGAAGCCGAGGAGATGGCGGACCGGGTCGGGGTGATCAGCAAGGGCGAGCTGATCGCGGTCGACGAGAAGACCGCGTTGATGGCCAAGATGGGCCGCAAGACTCTCGACATCATACTGGCGGGTCCGCTGGCTGCCGTCCCGCGCGAGTTATCGGAGTGGAACCTGCGCCTCGAAAGCGACGGCCACCTGCTGTGCTACGAGTTCGACAGCCATGCGGACCGGACCGGCATCGCATCGTTGATGCGCCGTCTCGGCGACCTCGGCATCGCCTACAAGGACCTGTCGACCCACCAGTCGAGCCTCGAGGACATTTTCGTCGAGCTGGTCCGCCAGCCGCGGGAGCCAGCATGAACGCGCATGGCATCGTCGCCATTTACAAGTTCGAAATGGCGCGCTGGGGCAGGACCCTGTGGCAAAGCCTGATCACCCCGGTGATCACCACCGCGCTTTATTTCGTGGTGTTCGGCTCCGCCCTCGGAAGCCGGATGACGGCCATGGAAGGGATCAGCTACGGGGCTTTCATCGTCCCCGGGCTGACGCTCCTCGCAGTGTTCATGCAGTCGATCTTCAACGCCAGCTTCGGTATTTATTTTCCGAAGTTTACGGGCACGATCTACGAATTGCTCTCAGCCCCGATATCGAGCTTCGAAGCGGTCGTCGCCTATGTCGGGGCTGCGGTCACCAAGTCGGTGATCCTGGCGTTTGTCACGCTGGCGACCGCGCTCTTGTTCGTGCCGCTGCAGCTCGACCACCCGCTGTGGATGCTCGTCTTCCTGATCGGCATCACGACCGGCTTTTGCCTGTTCGGCTTCGCGATCGGGGTGTGGGCACAGAATTTCGAGCAGCTGCAGATCATCCCGATGATGATCATCACGCCGCTCACCTTCCTCGGCGGCGCCTTCTACTCGATCAACGCGCTCGGCGAGCCGTGGCGCACGGTGACCCTGTTCAACCCCGTCGTGTACCTGGTCAGCGGGTTCCGCTGGAGCTTCTATTCGGTGGCCGACGTGCCGGTGTGGTCGAGCATCGCGGTCATGCTGGCGATGATCACGATCTGCATGGCGGTGATCGCCTGGATGTTCCGCACCGGCTACCGGTTGAAGCAATAGCCGCCGCTAGGAGGTGAGCTCCGGCGACTTCGCTTCCTCCTGGTTCGCGCGCCGCTCGCCCTGCCCGTCGAGATTGGCGGCGACGAATTCCCAGTTGACGATGTTCGCCAGCACCGAACTCGCGAACCGCGGCCGCTCGTTGCGATAGTCGATGTAATAAGCGTGTTCCCACACATCGAGCGTGAACAGCGGGACCATGCCGTCGTGGACGAGCGGGGTGTCGGCGTCGTGCAACGAGGTCACGCGAAGCGCGCCGCGGTCCAGCACCAGCCAGGCCCAGCCGTTGGAGAAATGGTTGACCGCTTCATCCTGCAGCTTTTGCAGCAGGTTCTCGGTGCTCCCGAAGGCGTCATTGATCAGATGCTCGAGTTTGCCTTCGGGCTTCTGCCCCTGCGCCGGCGCCAGGCATTGCCAGAAGAAGCTGTGGTTCCACAGTTGCGCGCTGTTGTTGAACAGCTTGCCATGGCCCGAGCGCTGCGCCTCGCGCACGACCTGGACCAGCGACGCGCCGCCGAGGCCCGGTTCGGCGTCGACCAGCTCGTTAGTCTTGGTGACATAGGCCTTGTGGTGCTTGCCGTGGTGGAATTCGAGCGTCTCGGCCGACATCACCGGTGCAAGAGCGTCCTTGGCGAAGGGCAATTCGGGTAGGTGGAAGGGCATGGTCACGCGACTCCTCGATTGACACTCCCCCACCCTCGGTACCGAGATGCTTGCGCGGCCGAGAATTTCAACCCTAGAAGCGATGATTGACGCAGCCGTTGCGGCAAAGGGGGCGCACATGGGCAAGATTCTCGAGAACCTCTATCTGACGCTGGCGACCGGGCTCGTCCTTGCCGTCGTCATCATGCTTCTTCCGGACACCGGCTATGCGCCGCCCTACGGTGACGCCAACGGCATCCTGCAATGGCTGCACGTGTTCTTCGGCATCACCTGGATCGGGCTCCTTTATTATTTCAATTTTGTGCAGATCCCGACCATGCCGAGCGTCCCGGCCGAGTTGAAGCCGGGCGTCAGCAAATATATCGCGCCGAGCGCTCTCTTCTACTTCCGCTGGGGCGCAGCGTTCACGGTCCTGACCGGACTGTTGCTCGCATGGTCCTACGACGAGCTCGAGGCGGGCCTGCTTCTCGACCCCAGCGCGCGGCTGATCGGCATCGGAATGTGGCTGGCGCTGATTATGGCTTTCAACGTCTGGTTCATCATTTGGCCGAACCAGAAGAAGGCTCTCGGGATCGTCGAAGCGGACGACGCGACCAAGGCAAAGGCGGCGCGCACCGCGATGCTCACCTCGCGGATCAACACGCTGCTGTCGATCCCGATGCTGCTGGCGATGACGACCTTTCACTAAATCCCGGCCAATGCCGCCGCCTAGCGGTCGCGCTGAACCCGATAGCGGGCAAGATAGCGGGCCGGTAGCGCCCATCGCGGCTCGAGCTCGCGGGCGCGCTGGAGATCGGCATAGGCCGCCTCGAAATTGCCAAGGTCCTCGTAGGCGAGGCCCCGCGCGAAATAGGCGAGAGCAGCACGGGCGGGCCGGCGCTTGATGCCCTCGTCGAGCAGCGGCAAGGCCTCGCGCCCGTTGCCGGCGCGAAGGCGGAGGAACGCCTTGTTGAGCCACGGATCGGGCGCATTCCGGTCGATTGCCAGCGCAGCGTCGAAATCCGCGTCCGCTTCGGCCAGGCGGCCGGTCCGCATGCGCAGGATCCCGCGGTTGTTGAGCGTCGCGGCACGGTCGGGGACCGTCAGCGCTTCCTCGTTGAGCGAGCGGTTGCAAGCGTCCATCGAGCTCGAGCGATCGTCATGGGTGAGCGCAGCCTGATAACAAAGCTGGGACAGCGGTCCGCCCATGGTCAGCGTCGCCCCCATCACGGCGGCGGTCTGCACCACCAGCACGACGCCCGCGGCAAGCTTAAGGCTCCTCATCGCAAGCCTCCTTCCACCAGCGGCAGTCGTCATACGCCCTTTGGCAGGCCGTTTCACTGGGATTTCGACGAACGCGCGAGCTTTCCGCCCCTACGCGGCGGTGTCCTGCAGCTTGTGCCGCTTCAGCGCGTGGCGGAGCTGGTCGTAGCTGAGGCCGAGCGCCGCGGCCGTCGCGCGCTGGTTGTAGCGGTTACGGCGAAGCGCGTCCTCGAGCAGCCCACGCTCGTACTCCGCGACGGCAGCGCGAAAATCGCTGACGGCCTCCGGCCGAGCCGCCGGCCCCGGAGGCGCGACGAGGTGCAGCGCCTCGGATTCCCCCTCGCCTTCCGCGGCGGCCGGCGCAGGCGCGGCGGCGCGCCCGGGCGTGGACGGTGCCCACGGCGAGTGGAACGGGTCGAAGACGATCTCGTCGACGGGGCGCTCGGGATCCTCGTGCCGGTAGACCGCACGCTCGACCACGTTGCGCAGCTCGCGCACGTTGCCGGGCCATTGCCAGGCCTCGAGCTCGGCCAGGGCCCGCGGCGAGAAGCCCGGCCAGTTCGGCCAGTCGAGCTCGACGGACATGCGGCGCCCGAAATGCTCGGCAAGGAGCGGAATGTCGCCCTCACGCGCCCGCAACGGGGGCAAGGTGATGACCTCGAACGACAACCGATCGAGAAGGTCGGCGCGGAACTTGCCCTTCTCGACCTGCGAGGGAAGGCTTTCGTTGGTCGCGGCGACGATGCGCACGTCGACGGAGATCGGCTTGGATGCGCCGATGCGCGTGATCTCCCCATATTCCACGGCGCGCAGCAGCCGGTCCTGGGCCGGCATCGACAGCGTCCCCAGCTCGTCGAGGAACAAGGTGCCGCCGTCCGCCTCCTCGAACCGGCCGTGGCGGGTCTTGGCCGCGCCGGTGAAGCTTCCCGCCTCATGCCCGAACAGCTCGGCTTCGATCAGATTCTCGGGAAGCGCGGCGCAGTTCATCACGATCAGCGGCCCGGCCCAGCGCGACGACAGGTGATGGAGGCGCTCGGCGATCAGCTCCTTGCCCGTGCCCCGCTCACCGATCACAAGGACCGGCCGGTTGAGCGGCGCGGCGCGGCTGGCCCGCTCGACCGAGTCGAGAAAGGCATAGCTTTGCCCGATGAATTGCTCCGCTCGTTCCAAGTTCGCGTCCCGCCAGAAATCTGGCCGACTGTTGGTGGCAAATCCCACCATTTGGCAAGGATTTTCAGCTTGAAATGTCCCGGAAATTCAGGATTTTCGCTGATTCAGGAACAATTCGAAACTTTGGCACGCCTCTTGTATGGTTACGGGCAAGTCTAGGGCCCTGAGTTTCGAGCTGGAGTGCTGGAATGGGAATTTTCTCGCGAACGCGCGACATCTTCGCGGCGAACATGACCGAGCTTCTCGACCGGTCGGAAGACCCGGCAAAGATGATCCGCATGATCATCCTCGAGATGGAGGAAACGCTTGTCGAGGTCCGCGCCTCGGCAGCGCGGTGCATCGCCGACGGCAAGGAGATGCGGCGCGCATTGTCGCGGCTCGACGAGCTGCAGAAGAGCTGGACCGAGAAAGCCGAGCTGGCGCTGAGCAAGGACCGCGAGGACCTCGCCAAGGCAGCGCTGATGGAGCGGCAGAAGGCGGCGGACATGGCCGACGGGCTCCGCGCCGAGATCGGCGTGATCGACGACACGCTGAAAGGCTATGAGGCGGACATCGCCAAGCTCCAGGGCAAGCTGCGCGAGGCGCGCGCCCGCCAGAATGCGATCGCGGCGCGGTTCGAAAGCGCGGTGACCCGTGCCAAGGCGCGCGAGATCATGAACGGCAATCGCACCGAAGACGCCTTTTCGCGCTTCGAGCTGCTTGAGCGACGCGCCGATTTCGCGGAAGGGCGCGCCGACGCGCTCGGAATGACCGGCCCGAAGAGCCTCGAGGAGGAAATCGCCGAGCTGAAGGCGGCGGAATCGGTCGATGCCGAGCTGGAAGCCATGAAGGCCGCGCTGAAAGCAAAAGGGAAATAAGCGAACATGGAAGAAGACTTGATGGGGATGATGATCGGCGGGCTAGCCATCGTCACGCTTTTCATCGGCCTGCCGTGGCTGATCTTCCACTACGTAACCAAGTGGAAGACCGCCAAGACGCTGACCGAGGGCGACGAGAAATTGCTCGACGGCCTGCATGAGGCTGCCCGGCGGCTCGACGACCGGCTGTGCACGATCGAGCGGATCATGACCGCGGAGAACCCCAACTGGCGCCAGCAGTGCCTGCCCGGTCGCGGTAGCGATACCGAGCGGCTCCTTGCCGACGGAGAACGGCAGTGACCGACGACCGCTATCTCGACCGCCGTTCGGACGATCGCCGGCCGACCTACCAACCCGCAAGCCGCACCCGCTTCTACCGCGACAAGCGCAACGGCAAGGTCATGGGGATTTGCGCCGGCATCGCCGACTATACCGGCTTCGACGTCACTCTGGTGCGGATCTGCATGATCGCGGCTTTGTTCCTGAGCAGCGGCTCGATCGTCCCGATCTACTTTATCGCCGGCTGGATGACTCCGGCGAAACCGCGCGGCCTCGAATATGCCGACGCCGAAGACCGCGAATTCTGGCAGGGCGTGCGCGCCTCGCCGGCGCGGACCGCGCGCGACATCCGCTCGCGGTTCCAGGACATCGATCGCCGCCTAGCGGATATCGAAAGCTATGTGACGAGCGAGAACCGCACGCTCGCCCGTGAAATCGAACAGCTTCGCTAAAAAGGGGATTGTCGTGGACAAGCTGGCATTGATTCTGGAAGCCCTGCCATGGGTCACGGCGATCACCGTCGCCGCGGTCGGCGGCTGGGTCCTGACCACCTGGCTGCGGATCAAGAACGGCTATCCGCTCGAGACCTCCTGGGGTACGCCGCTCCACCCGGTCACCGACCGCGAGGCGGCGGAGCGGATCAAGCTGCTGACCAGCGAGAATGCGCAACTGCGCGCCGAAGTCGGCTCGATCAAGGACCGGCTGGAGACGATGGAGCGCATCGTCACCGACCAGCCGTCGAAACTTGCCCGCGAAATCGACGCGCTCACGCTCGACAAGGGAGGAAATGCATGATGGGCCCGGCCGAAGTCATGATCGCGCTGATCGTCATCGGCCTGCCGGTGCTTACGGTCTTCTATGGCTTCCACCGCTTCTTCAAATTCCGTGAGAAGAAGCTCGAGGTGGAGGCGATGAACGCCGCCGAAAAGGCAGCCCAATATGCGTCGCGGTCGAGCGAGCTCGAGCAGCGCGTTCGAGTCCTGGAGCAGATCGTCACCGATCGCGGCGCGGAGACTGCCGCGCAGATCGAGGCGCTGCGCAAGCCGAGCCTCGCGAACCGCCCGGAACCGGCCAAGGACGACGCCTCGGCTTGAACTGCGGCGCTACATCTACGATATATCTTCATCGCGCGAAAAAGGGGTGCGCTGAATGGACAATCCGGCAAGCTGGATTTGGGTACTCATCCCGCTGGCGGCGATCGGCATCGCTCCATTCAAGATGTGGCTCAGGATGAAGGAGCGCCAGATCGAGGCGCAGTCCGGCCTGGCCGCCGAAAAGAGCGCCCAATATGCCCAGCATATCGAGCGGATCGAGCAGCGCCTGCGCGTGCTCGAGCAGATCGCGACCGACAAGGGCGTCGAGACCGCGGCGCAGATTGAGGCGCTGCGCGACCGCGACCGGATCGAGAGCGGAGACAAAGTGCAATGAGGATCAGCGGCGAACTGATGGTTGTCCTGATCGTCGCGATCGTCATGATCGCGTCGATCTTCAAGGCGAAATATGGCTACGGCCGGCACCGCCGCCGCGGTGAGCACGAGCCAATCTCCGCGCAGGAGCATGCGGAAAACCTGCGGCTGCGGGACGAAGTGAAGGAGCTCAAGGAGCGGATCAAGGTGCTCGAGCGGATCACGGTCGACCAGGAGAACAGCCTCGCCAAGCAGATCGACGAGCTGCGCGACCGCTAGTGGGCGCGCGTCCGCGGTGATAGGCGCGAAACCATGCCCCTCCCCCCGCTCCAGGACGTCCTCGACGATTATCGGCTGCTCGACGGCGAGGACCGCTACCGGCTGCTGATAGACTTGGGCCGTGAGCTCGACCCGATGCCCGACGCGCTGAAGACCGAGGCGACCAAGGTCCGCGGCTGCTCGGCTTCGGTCTGGGTCTATCCGACCGTCGAGGACGGCCGGCTGCACTTCCTCGCCGACAGCAACGCCGCAATCACCAAGGGGATCGTGGCGCTGATCCTGTCCGCTGTCCAGGACAAGCCCGCGGGCGAGGTCGCCGCTCTGGACGTTGCCGAAGCGCTCGCGCCGTTCGAGCTACGCAAGCATTTGAGCGTGAACCGCACCCAGGGCGTTCCGAACATGATCGCGCTGGTGAAGGAGACCGCTGAGCGCTACGCCGCCGCGGCCTAGAGCGGCCTGCGGCTTTTCCGTTCCTCCGCGGATTTCAAGACCTCATAGGCCGCCTGGATCTCCTGGAAACGCTCCTGCGCCTCCTTGTCGCCCTGCTTGAGGTCGGGATGGTGCTCCTTGGCAAGCCGGCGGTAGGTCGTGCGGATGTCCTTGAACTCGGCGTCGCTTTCCAGCTCGAGGACGGCGAGCGCGCGCATCTCGTCGCGGCTGCGGGTTCCGTCGCCCGGTCCGGCCCATTTCCATTGCGCCGACTGGCGGAAGCCCTTCGAGCCGCTTTCCTCTTCGGCCGCGCGGCGCGCGGCTTCCTCGGGATTGAGGCCGGCAAAATAGTTCCAGTTTCGATTATATTCGGCGGCGTGCGCCTCGCAAAAATACCAGCGCTCGCGGCTGTTCGGCGCCTTGGGCGCGGGCCGGTCGCCGACTTCGTTGCAGCCCTCGCGGTCGCATAGGCGCAGGCGCGTCGCGCCGCGGCCCTTGTCGCCGTAGGAGCGCCAGCGCGGGAATCCCCAGTCATCCGATCGTTTCTGCTTGGCCATCAATGTCCCGATAAGAAGAAAAACGCCGTCGCGCGAGTGGCGCCGTCCCCTCCACCGCGCTGCGCGCGGTCCCCCTCCCCGGTCCAGGGAGGATCTGCCAGAGGGCCTGTAAGCCGGGTTCTGTCCGTCGCGCCTCGCGGCGTGACTGTGCGGCCATTCCTCTAGGCCGAGACTTGCGTCGCGGCTCGAGCAACCAACCCGGGCGCCGAGCCGGAACCAGGCTCATGCGGCGCCCCTATTCGGTCTTGCACCCGGTGGGGTTTACCGTGCCGGCCTTGTTGCCAAGACCGCGGTGCGCTCTTGCCGCACCCTTTCGACCTTACCGCGCCGAAGCCCGGCGGTATGCTTTCTGTGGCACTGTCCCTGACCCACCTTCGCCGAAGCTAATGGCAGGCCGCCGGGCGTTACCCGGCACCGCGGTTCCATGGAGCCCGGACTTTCCTCGTTGGAGCAAGCTCCACCGCGGCCGCCCGGCCCTCTGGCGTGGAAGAATATGGGCTATTGCGGCCGCGGCAGCAACAGCGCGAGCAATTTGGCGCGGCATTCGCCATCGATGATGCCGTCGATGAGGTCGGGGCGGAAGCGGCGCTGGAAGGCGATCACCGCCTTCTGAGGTTTCGTCACGTCGTAGCCGAAGCGCTCGAGTGCAAGGAGGAAGCCGGCGTCGGTCCAGAACGGGTCGATGAGGTCGCGCGACGGGCTCGGCAGCGCGAGGCGGCGCTTGGCCAGCTCCCACCACGGGAAGAGCTCGCCCGGATCCTCCTTGCGCGCGGGGGCGACGTCGGAATGGCCGACGACGTTGCCGCGGCCGACTCCGTGGCGCTCCTTGATGTCGGCAAGCAGCGGGATCAGCGCCGCGATCTGCTCGTCCGGGAACGGACGGTAGCCGAATTCATGGCCGGGATTGACGATCTCGATGCCGACGCTCGCCGAATTGACGTCGGTGACGCCGCGCCAGCGCGCCTTGCCGGCGTGCCACGCGCGCTTGGCTTCGTCGACGAGGCGGTAGATCGTCCCGTCCTCGTCGATGCAGTAATGCGACGACACGGCGGCGTCGGGCGACGTCAGCCGGCACAAAGCCCCCTCGCAGTCGGGCATGCCGGTATAATGGAGCACGACCATCGACACGGGCAGCGCCCGTTCGTCGAAGTTCGGCGAGGGCCGGTCGATGAAGTCGAGGTCCACGCGCGACATGGCGCACGAGACGGCCGTTGCGGTCAAGCCCCGCAGGCGGTTCTCCGGTCCGGACCGGCGCGCTTTTCGACGCGGCTGCCGTCGCCGACCAGGCGGTAGAGGCCGCGCGCCTTGATGTCCGCGCCGAGCTTGTTGGTATTGCCGATCACCGTCTCGCCGGCGCCGAGCATCAGCCACCCGTCCTCGGCCATCGCCCCCGCGAGCCGGTCGAACGCGACCGCTTTCTTGTCGGGGCTGAGGTACAGGAGGACGTTGCGGCACAGCACGATGTCGAACCCGCCGGGGTGCGGCGCCGGCTCGAGCAGATTGTGCACCTGGTAGCGCACCGGCTTGCGCAGAGTCTCGACCGCGCGCCAGC
>DATEEM010000066.1:0-8951 GCA_035281125.1 Sphingomicrobium sp.
GACGAGTGCTCGCACGCCCAGATCGCGCTGAGCGAAGGCGAACTGGACGAGTGCACCCTCGAATGCTGGCTGCACGGCTCGCGGTTCGACCTGCGCACCGGCGAGCCGACCGGCCTGCCGGCCACCGAACCCGTACCGGTGTATCCGGTCGAGATCCGCGACGGCGACGTCTACGTCAGCCTGGCGCCAACCAATGGAGTGAACCAACCGTGAGCACGCTCGAGATCCGCGACCTGCACGTCTCGGTCAAGCTTCCCGACGGCGGCCTCAAGCCGATCCTCGCCGGGGTGACGCTGACCGTGAAGGCGGGCGAGACCCACGCCATCATGGGCCCGAACGGCTCCGGCAAGTCGACGCTCGCCTACGTGCTCGCCGGCCGGCCGGGCTATGAAGTGAGCGAAGGCAGCGCGACGTTCGACGGCCGCGACCTGCTCGCGATGGAGCCGCACGATCGCGCGGCGGCGGGGCTGTTCCTCGGCTTCCAATATCCGGTCGAAATCCCCGGCGTGTCGATGCTCCAGTTCCTGCGCGAGAGCCTCAATTCGCAGCGCCGCGCGCGCGGCGAGGCCGAGCTTTCGGGCGCCGAGTTCATCCGCCTCGCGCGCGAGCAGGCCGCGCTCCTCGACATGGATGCCGAGATGCTCAAGCGCCCGGTCAACGTCGGCTTCTCGGGCGGCGAGAAGAAGCGTGCCGAGATGGTCCAGATGGGCATCCTCGCGCCGCGCTTCGCGGTGCTCGACGAGACCGACAGCGGCCTCGACATCGACGCGCTGCGTATCGTCGGCGAAGGCATCAACCGCATCATCCGCGCACCCGACAAGGGCGTGCTGCTGATCACCCATTACGAGCGGCTGCTCGAGCATGTGCGGCCCGACAAGGTGCACGTGCTCCAGGCCGGCAAGATCACCCGGTCGGGCGACATCGAGCTCGCCCGCGAGCTCGAACGCGAGGGCTACGCGGAGGCGGCGGCGTGACCGCCCCGTTCCCGACGCGCAAGCAGGAGGAGTGGCGCTACGCCGACCTGGACGCACTGCAGCCCGTCTGGGAGCGCTTCGCCGAGCCGGTGACGCTTACCGTCGGCCCGGGCGAAAGCTTCGAGGAAGTGTGGCTGCCGACGGGGGACGAAGTGCATCTGCGCCGAGTCCAGCTGGCGCTCGACGCGGGTGCGAAGGCACGGCTGCTCGCGCTCAACACCGCGCCCGTCTACGGCCGCGTCGAGCTCGAAGTCAGCCTTGCCGAAGGCGCGGAGTTCGAACTCTACGGAGCCAATATTGGCGCCGGCCTGTCAACCAACGAATTCGTGACCGTCGTCCGCCATCTCGAGCCGAACGGCCGCTCGCGCCAGGTCATTCGCTCCGTGCTGAACGGCAAGGCGGTCGGCTCCTACCTCGGCAAGGTCGAGGTCGCGCGCGGCGCCCAGAAGACCGACGCCGAGCAATCGGTGAAAGCGATGCTCCTCGACCGCGGCGCGACCGCCAACGCCAAGCCCGAGCTGGAAATCTACGCCGACGACGTGAAGTGCGCGCACGGCGCGACCGTCGGCGAGCTGGACGCGATGCAATTGTTCTACGCCGAGAGCCGCGGCCTTGACCCGGCGAGCGCGCGGGCGCTGCTGCTCGAAGGGTTCGTGATGGGGCTGTGGGAGAGCGCGAAGGACGCCGACGCGATCTGCGATGCCGCGCGCGAGGCGCTGCGGAGGGTCGTGTGAACCGCGAAACCGCCCTCATCGCCAATTCGATGCTAAGCGTCCGCGACCAGTTCCCGGCGATCGCCAACTGGCATTATCTCGACAGCGCCGCGACCGCCCAGAAGCCGCAGGCGGTGATCGATGCGATCACCCAGGCCTATTCGCGCGACTACGCGACGGTACATCGCGGCGTATACGAACGCTCCGCGGCGATGACCGACGCTTACGAGCGCTCACGCGCCGCGGCGTCGAAGCTGATCGGCGGAGGCGAAAAGGATCTGATCTTCACTCGCGGTGCGACCGAGGCGATCAACCTCGTCGCGCGCGCGCTGCCGAAGGCCGGGCGCAACCGCGTGCTGCTGTCCCAGCTCGAGCATCACAGCAACATCGTCCCGTGGCAGCTCGCCGGCTACGAGGTCGAAGCCGTGCCGCTGACGGCGGACGGGCAGATCGACCTCGATGCCGCCGAAGCGATGCTGACCGAAGAGCATCGCGTCGTGGCCTTCGCCCACGTGTCGAACGTGCTCGGCTCGATCCTCGACGCCAAGCGCGCCGCCGAGGTCGCGCATGCGAAAGGCGCGCTGCTGCTGCTCGACGGCTGCCAGGCCGTGCCGCGCCTGCCGGTCGACGTCACCGCGATCGGCGCCGACTTCTACGCTTATTCGGCACACAAGCTCTACGGCCCGACCGGCATCGGCTGCCTGTGGGGCCGAGCCGAGCTGCTGCAACAGCTTCCTCCCTGGCAAGGCGGGGGTGCAATGATCGAGAAGGTGACGTTCGAAGAGACGACCTATCTGGATCCGCCGGCGCGGTTCGAGGCCGGCACGCCGCACATCGTCGGTACGGTCGGCCTGCATGCGGCGGTCGAGTGGGTCGAGCAGCTCGGCCTGGAGGCCATCCACGCCCATGAATGCGCGCTCGTCGCCGAGGCCCGCGCCGCGCTGTCGGGGATCGATGGAGTGACGCTTTACGGTCCCGAGGACAGCGCCGGGATCGTCAGCTTCAACGTCGACGGGGTGCATCCGCACGACACCGCCACCATATTGGACGATGCGGGCGTCGCGGTCCGCGCCGGCCACCATTGCGCGCAGCCGCTGATGCGCTGGCTCGGCGTCGAAGCGACCGCGCGGGCGAGCTTCGCGGCGCACAGCGACAGCTCGGACATCGCCGCCCTGGTGCGCGGCATCGAGCAGGTGAAACGGATTTTCGGGTGATGAACGAGGAGCGCAAGATCGAAACGGAAGAGGTGAGCGGAGTCGCTCCGCCGCCGCGCGCTCGGGTCACGCCGGAATTCGAGCGCAAGCGCGATTATCTCGCCGGCTTCCTCGCGGGAGACGCGCCGGAAGAGCTGAAAGGCGGTCCAGGGAGCGACCTCCAGGCCGCCGTAGTCGAGACGCTGAAGTCGATCTACGACCCCGAAATCCCGGTCGACATTTACGAGCTCGGCCTGATCTACGACGTCGACATTTCCGAGGACGGGGATGCCGTCGTCACCATGACGCTCACCACGCCGCACTGCCCGGTTGCCGAATCGCTGCCGAACGAGGTCGAGCTGCGCGTCCTGTCGGTACCGGGAATCCGCGACGCGGTCGTCAACCTGGTGTGGGACCCGCCGTGGGACCCGTCGAAGATGAGCGACGAAGCCCGACTCGAACTGGGAATGCTGTGATGAACAAGGAAACGAAACTGCGCGCGCGGCCCGCGGCGATCACGCTGACGACGGCGGCGGAACAGCGCATCGCCGAGCTGATGGCGAAGGCGCCCGACGGGGCGATCGGGGTCAAGCTCTCCACGCCACGCCGCGGTTGCTCGGGCCTCGCTTATTCGGTCGATTATGTGACCGAGGAAAATGCGTTCGACGAGAAGATCGTGACCCCAGGCGGCACCTTTTACGTCGACGGCGCGTCGGTGCTGTACCTGATCGGGTCGGTGATGGACTGGCGCGAGGACGACTTCGCCGCCGGCTTCGTGTTCGACAATCCCAACGCCAAGGGCGCCTGCGGCTGCGGCGAAAGCTTCACCGTCTGACGCGAAGCTGGTATTTTCGCAGCGGAAAGGAGACGGCTCATGCTCGTTCTTGCCGCTGCGTTGATTGCGGCCTCTCCGCCGGTCGCGCCCATTGCCAATTGTCCGATGACGACGCGCCACCACGCCTGGCAGCGCGACCAGCAGGTGAGGCCTCGCAAGCTCACCGAGTTGCCGCCGGCGCAGGGTTACATGGCCGTCTATCGCACCGTCGCCGGCTGCGAAGTGCCGATGACCGTGATCGAGTACCGCCGCGGCACGCGCCGCTGACGCAAGCTAGAAGTCGAGCGTGAAGCGCAGCGCGGCGCCGACATCGTCCTTCGCATCGGCGATGTGCCCGGGCTGACGGCGCACGAACAGATTGCCGCCGAGCCAGCCGCTGCCATCGAGCAGCCGCGAGCCGTAGCTAAGCTCGGCGTCGATCTCGCGCCCGCTCGGAGCGAGCGAGAATCGGCTGAGGCTGCTGGTCGCCGTCGCGGTCGCATAGTCGTAGGCCGTAGGCAGCAGCATCGCGAACCCGCCGCGCTCGATCCGCAGCGGCTGCGACACGCGCAGGCCGAGCCGGTCGCTCGCGCCGAGCAGGCCGAGCTTGGCGACGTCGATGCCATAGGCGCCGGTCTGAAACTTTCCGGCGGCGAAGTCGGTCCAGCCCCGACGGGCGGCAATCCCCGCCGTCCAGCCGTTGCCGAACTCCCGCCGCGCCTCGAGATCGAGGAACAAGCTGTTCGACCCGCCCCCGCCGAGCACGCCGCGCATCCGCCCGCCGAGCAGGGTCTGCTTCTCTTCGAGCCGACTGAGGCCGGCCGACAGCCAGTTGCTTCCGAACTGGCGGTCGATCGCGACACTCACGTAGCGATAGGGTGAGCCGTATGCGCTCGTCCGCGTTTCCTGCCACACATTGCCAGTCTCGCCAGAGACGGTGACTCCGGTCCCGCCGAACTGGTGACGGAAGGCCATGCTGCCGTTGCGGCGCGCGGCAAAGCCGGGATCGCCGGCAATGTCCTTGGCGATGAGGAAGGCGCCTGGCTGCGCGCCGTTGAGCTTGCGCTCCATCGCCTTGGCGCCTTCGGCGAAGCCGAGTGCGATCGCGGTCCGGTTATCCAGCCGGGCGACCGCGGATCCGGCGATCAGCCGCGCCTTGCGCGCGTCCTCGGGGCCAATCCCCAACCGCTCGACCGCAAAGCCCTGCCTGAGGTCGCGACGCTCGCTGACCGTCATGGCGATGCTGATCGGGCCCGCCGCCGCGCCGCCGACCTTCACATTGCCTTGGAGTGCGCGATGCAATGGGCGGTCGACATCGGCGCGGCGCAGCGTCTGCGCCAGATTGAGGACGAACGCGCGATCGTAGCCGTCGAGGATGATCGCGCCGAAGCCGTTGTTCGAATTGGCGTCACCCGAGCTTGGCGGAAGGTCGCCGTTGTCGGACGTGCTGACCGCGGTCTCGCTTCCCGCGAGGCTGGTCGATCCGATCGGCTGGAAGGCCTTGGCGATGTTCAGCCGGCCGCGCCCGTAAACCGAGTCGATGCCGACGGTGCCGAGGTCGTCGGCGCTCTGGAAAAGGATGCTGACAATCTGCGATGCCGAAAGATTGGGAAAGGCCTGCGCCATGAGGGCGACCGCGCCGGCGATGGTCGGGGCCGAAAAGCTGGTTCCGGACCACAGGAATTGCTGCCCGGTCTCGTCCGGCGCGCGGTCGCGGTAGCCCTGCGCCATCAGATAATATTGCGCGCCATTCCCGGCCCGGTTGGAAAAGGAGGAGATGACGTTGGTGTTGACCGTCCCGCCACCGCCGTCGACGCCGACCGATCCCGCGATAATGACCATGCCCGGGAAATTCACCGCCGGACTGAGAGCGAAGGGATCCGGGTTCGCACCTTCGGGCTTGTCGCCGTCATTGCCGGCCGAAATGACGAGGATCACGCCGGCATTCACCGCCCGCTGCATAGCCAGCATCAGCGTCGTTCCGGGCGTGGAACCGCCGAGTGAGAGGTTGATGACCCTGGCGCCGGCAAGTCGCGCGGCATCGATTCCGGCGGCGATCGCGCCGTCAAAGAAATCGCATCCGTCGCTGCCCCCGCAGCTGCCGGGTTGGTCAGCGCGCATGCTGACAATGGTCGCGTCGAACGCGACCCCGAGCGTCGCAATGTCGTTGCGCCCAGCCGCCGCCACGGCGCTCACCGCCGTGCCGTGCCCGCTTTCGTCGCTGACGCCGCGATTGCCCGCAACGTCGCCGCTAGCCGGATCGACCCTTCCAGAAAATTCCGCGAGGTTCGGATTGATGCCGCTGTCAACAATGCCGATTTTGACGCCCTTGCCGGTCGCCCCGGCGTTGTAGGCGGCGATCGCGTTCGCGCTGACCGCATAACCGGAGTTGCGATATTCGTTGGTGTCGTAATTGACCGTCGGGGTCGGAGTCGGCGTGGGTGTCGGAGTTGGCGTGGGGGTTGGAGTCGGCGTGGGCGTCGGAGTGGGAGTTGGAGTCTGAGGGGGCGGCGAGATCGGCTGAACGCCTCCGCCGCCGCCACCGCCACCGCAGGCCGACAGCGTGAAAGCCAGGACGACCGCGCATCCCGTCGTCGCCAAGAACCGATTCGTCATTCCCCGAACTCCGCTCAAGCCGCTGAAAAATCACGGCTTCCCCGGATGGCATATGGTTTATGAAACCTTACAATTTGCTTAAGCCGTTGAACAGCTTAGGGATCGTCGCCGGCCATGGACCCCCGATTTCGCCACATCCGCGACTGGATTTTCGACCTCGACAATTGCCTGTATCCGGCCTCGGCCGGCCTGTTCGCGCTGATCGACGAGCGCATGGGCGCCTACATCGAGGGCTTGCTCGGCTGCGACTCGGATGAAGCGAGGCGGGTCCAGAAAGCGCATTTCCACGAGCACGGCACCACGCTCGCCGGACTGATGAAGCATCATTCGGTGGATCCGCACGATTTCCTCGAGGCCGTCCATGCGATCCCGCTCGACCGCGTCCAGTCCGACGAGCGGCTCGGCGCCGCGCTCGCGCGCCTGCCTGGCCGGAAGCTGGTCTTCACCAACGGCGACGCGCCTTATGCTCGGCGAGTGCTGGAGAAGATCGGACTCCATTCGCATTTCGACGAGCTCCACGACATCCATGCGAGCGAGCTGAAGCCCAAGCCCGACCCGCACGGCTACCGCTTGCTGTGCGAGCGGTTCGCGATCGATCCGCGCCGTGCGCTGCTGGTCGACGACATGGTTCAGAATCTGCGTCCCGCCAAAGAGCTCGGAATGACCACGGTGTGGGTCGACAATGGCTCCGAGCGCGGCGATCACGGCTATGACGACAGCGTCGTCGACCAGCGCATCACCGATGTCGGCGAATGGCTCGACGGGATTTTGGGGGATGAGGAATGACCGACGCGCTGCAGGCGACCATCGAGCAGGCGTGGGACGAGCGCGACTCGATCGGTCCCGGCACGAGGGGCGAGGTGCGCCAGGCGGTCGATGCGGCGCTCGGCTCGCTGGATTGCGGCGAGGCGCGGATCGCCGAGCAGATCGGCGGCGATTGGGTGGTCCACCAATGGCTCAAGAAAGCGGTTCTGCTGTCCTTCCGCTTGAACCCGATGGAGCTGATCGGCGGCGGAATCGGCGGCGGCCATTGGTGGGACAAGGTGCCAAGCAAGTTCGCCGGCTGGGGCGAAAAGGAATTCGCCGTCGCGGCGTTCCGTGCGGTGCCGGGGGCAATCGTCCGGCGCGGCGCGTACATCGCGCCCGGTGCCGTGCTGATGCCGAGCTTCGTCAACATCGGCGCTCGGGTCGACGAGGGCGCGATGGTCGACACATGGGCGACGGTCGGAAGCTGCGCGCAAATCGGCAGGAACGTGCACATTTCGGGCGGCGCGGGGATCGGCGGCGTGCTTGAGCCGCTCCAGGCGGGGCCGGTGATCATTGAGGACGATTGCTTCATCGGGGCTCGGTCGGAAGTCGCAGAAGGCGTGATCGTCGAGCGCGGCTCGGTGCTGTCGATGGGCGTGTTCCTCGGCGCCTCGACCAAGATCGTCGACCGCGCCAGCGGCGAGGTCCATTACGGCCGCGTCCCGGCCTATTCGGTGGTGGTTCCCGGCGCGCTTCCCGGCAAGGACGGTGGCCCGAGCCTCGCCTGCGCCGTCATCGTCAAGCGCGTCGACGAACGCACACGATCGAAGACCAGCATCAACGAGCTGCTGCGCGACTAATAAACTCAACTTATTGGCCGGCCCGACGCATTTGTTGGCGCCCCGAGCCGCAAATCGCCACCTTGGCGTGGATGAAGCCGATCGCTCCCCACGCGTTTGACCGCAACGAGGCGGAAGCCGCGCGCGTCCCCGCGCGCGACAAGGCGCACGTGATCCGGACGGTCATGAACCGCAGCGACTGGCTGATTCTGGGTAGCCTCGCGCTGATCTGGGGCGGCGCGTTCGTGTTCATCGGCATCGCGGTCAAGCACGTACCGCCGCTGACCTACGTCTGGCTGCGCCTGTCGATCGCCGCCGCCGCCATGTGGCTGTTCCTCGGGTTCAAGGGCCAGAGGCTCGGCCTGCCCAGGCAAGTGTGGGGCTCGATCCTGCTCCTCGCCTTGCTCAACAATGCGCTGCCCTTCACCTTGTTCGGCTGGGGCCAGACACACATCGCCAGCGGCCTCGCCTCGATCCTCAACGCGACGACTCCGATCTGGGGCGTCCTCGTCGCCCATTTCCTTACCCAGGACGAGCGCATGACCCCGCGCAAGATCGCCGGAGTCCTGCTCGGCTTCGGCGGCGTCGCGACGATGATCGGCCCCGCCCTGCTCGCCAACATCGGCACCGACGCCCTGGCGCAGCTCGCCTGCGTCGCCGCCTCGTTGAGCTATGCGCTCGCCGCAGTGTGGGCGCGCCGTTTCCGCGCAATGGGCGTGTCGCCTCTGAGCGTCACCACCGGGCAGCTGACCGCCGGCGCGGCGATGATGCTGCCGTTCGCCTTGCTGGTCGACCAGCCATGGACCCAGCCACTGCCGCCGCTCGGCGCCTGGGGCGCGATCGTCGCTCTCGCGCTGATGTGCACCGCGTTCGGTTACGTGCTCTACTTCCGGCTGATCGAGACGTCGGGCGCGACGAACGCGCTGCTCGTCACCCTGCTCGTGCCCCCGGTCGCGATCTTGCTCGGCGCCCTGCTGCTCGGCGAGACGCTGGCCGCGCAGGACTTCTTGGGGCTCGGCCTGATCGCGCTCGGCCTCGCGGCGATCGACGGCCGC
>DATEEM010000067.1:0-23190 GCA_035281125.1 Sphingomicrobium sp.
TGAGCGATTGCGTAGCAATCGGGAGACGCCCGCGCTTACTGGCTCAGTAAATGCCCGAGGTCGATCACGACCGCGCTGATCGCGACGGCGAAGAAGATGATCCCGGCGATGGCGAAGCGGATTTCCCACTCGCGCGAGCCCCAATCGACCTTGTTGGCGAGGCTCGCGACGCCCTTGTCGGGCGGCGGCGGCTCGCGCCGGATTCGCGACGGCCGCGGCGGCGGCTCGAGCGGCACGGTCCGCTTGCGAAGCTTCGACTCCTTGCTCATGCCGCCGGTCTAGCGCGCAGTTGGTAACGATAGGGTTATCAGGCCGCCTTGCGCTTCCGGCGTGGCTTGGCGAACAGCGCCGCTTCGGCCTTGCGGCGGACGCGGTCGGCGACTTCGGCGGTGTGGTCCATCCCCGGCGCGAAGCAGCGGGCGTGGCACAAGCGCAGGCTGTCGATGCCCGCGCCGCCGGCCGCGACCCGTTCGATCGTCGCGCCATGGTCGTGACCGTCGGGGACGTCGAAGCGGATCGGGCGGCGGCACCGCGCGCAATTGTCGCCGTCGCGAGCCCGCAGCGCCGCCAGCCGTTCGGCCTCGCGCTCCTGCGTGAGTCGCCACGGCGTCAGATATTTGGCGAAGCCGATCGTCATGACGGGCCGGTCTAGCGCAAGAGTTTTACTGCGCGGTTAGCGCGGCGCCGATTTCTGCTCCGCCGCAGCGGCATCCGCGGGCGGCGGCCGTCGCGCCGCCTCGGCTGCCTTGGCCTTCGCCCGTTCCTCGGCCTCGCGCGCTTCGCGGGCGCGCTTGGCCTCGAGGTACAGCTGATATTCGCTCGGGGTCGGATCGGTCACGAACATGCGGCCGATGTCCTCGCCCTTGGCCAGGCGCGCGGCCATTTGCGCGGCGGTCAAAGCGGCGCCGACCAGGTTGATCCCTGCCGGCGGTCCGCAGCCCATCGGACCGACCGACGCGCAGCTCTTGTCGACCATCCGCTCGGGCGGCTTGGGGCGGCGGCCGCTGCGCTTCAGCTTTCTCGCCTCGATCAGGTCGGGATTGATGCGATAGCCGTCCGGCCTTTGCGCGCAGATGTTGATTTGGCGCGGATCGGTGCTGGGCCGCGACGGGTCGCAGCCGTCCGTCGCCCCTTCGGCCTCGGCGTTCCCGGATCGGCTCGGCGCGGCTGCCGGCGGCGTCTCGGCCGGCGCCGCCGCCGCCGGAGCGAGCAGGAGCAAGGCGAGGGACAGGCCTGCGGGCATCGGCGCACCGTGCCGCCTGCGGGCTTGCGGCGCAATGAATGCCGGCGCATTTGCCCGTGCAACGCCGGCGCCGCATCGCGCGTTTGGCTCGCGCCGGCGGGGAAGGAGGAGAGCGACATGCGAATGATGTTGCTGGCCGCGGCGGCGCCGCTCGCCGCCCTTGCGATTTCGGCCTCACCGGCCGAGGCCCAGTCCCAGGCGGTCGCCGGCGCCTTCAGCGCCGTGTCCAACCCCCACAATATGTGGGGCGCCCGTCCGCCCGACGGCGTGGTTCGCGACCGGCGCGGCCGACACCACGGCCGCCATCGCGACCGGGACGCTGCGGTCTTCGGCGGCTGGGGCTGGTATGACGCCGACCTCAACCGCGGCTGGGAATCGGACAGCTTCAACGACTGGTGGCACGACCGGCCCGACCGCAGCTTCCCGCGGTGGGTGCGCCAGAACCAGAGCTGCGAGCGGATGTGGTGGTCGGGCGGCGGCTGGCGCTGCTAGCGGCCCGCTCGGGCTCACCGCTTGGCGAGCTTGAGCTCCGCGACCACGCGCTCGGAATCGCATCCGACGGTGACCGTTTCGACTGCGGCGCTGTCGGGGATGGTGAAGCTCACGTCCCACCAACTGTCGGGCGAAGCATAGCCGGTGGTGTTGGGCGCCATGGTGACCCATAGCCTGGCGCTGCTCCCGGAGACTTCCGGCTGACCGAGGTCGCCTCTGTAGCGCGCATCGTCCAGGCGGACCTTGCCCTTGACCGTCACGTTTCCGGCCGAGTCGCGCGACGCGCTCCACGCCTTGGTGTCCTGCTTCTTGAAGAAGCAGTAGCGCTTGGGCGCTTTTGTCGCGGCCGCCGCGTTCGCCGACACATTCGCGGCATTGTCCGGAGACGGTGACGCATCCTGTTTGCAGGCGGCCAGCGCGGCCAGGCCGAGAATGATGACGCGCTTGTGCATAGATCCTCCCCCCAACGCCCGCGAAGCTAGCCCGCGGGCGGCGACTTGCAAGCCTAGCGGCGCATCTCCTTCTTTGCCTCGTCCAGCCAGCCCTTCGCCGCCCGGCCCTCCTCGTGGATGGCCACTTCCTGCTTCGGAGGAGGCCGGCTTCCGGGCCAGGCCGCGACGGCGATCGCCACCGCCAGCACGGCAAGTCCGGCGATCAGCATCAGGAACGGCAGGGTGCTAAGCGAAAAGCGCGGGGCGTCCGGCTGGGTGCGCGGCCCGGCGGCGCGGGCCCGTCGCGCCGTCCGCCGCCGGGCCAGCGCAACGAAATAGTCCTCGAGCCGGGTCCACGGCTGCGCCCGTCGGCTGGTGGCGAGATGCTCCTCTTCCACGCGCCGGAGGTAAGACGCCCGGCGCGCATTGCAATCGGCAATTCAGCCGATCGGCTCGCCCGACCGCTCCTGCTCAAACAGGTCGGCGACGACGTCGCCGCGCGCGGTGAGCCGAACGGTGTCGCCCTCGACCGCCGCGACCAGCCCGCGCGGAATGTAATGATGATGGTCCGCTTGGCCGATTCCGCTGTCGGCTCGGATAAGCTTGATCCTGTTGTCCTCAACGCGGTCGACGGTGCCGATCGGGGCGCCATCGGCGCCAACGACCCTCATATGTTCGCGAACCTGGTCGAAAGCGGTCATGGATTGCCTCCTTCTGCTCCAGTCCCCCAACGCTTCTTCGCCCTTTCGGATGCGGCCGCCGCGACGTCGCGGACCGGTGCGAGGCTCAACTCATCGCGGCGCGTGAGGGGCGTTGGGATCGACCCCGGCCTGCTCGCGAACCCAGCCGATCAGTTCGTCGAGCTGGATGGCCTGCTCGGTGGCGAGAAGGGCGTCGCCGGCAGGAAGTCGGTCTTGGCGGGCGGCTTCAGCAGGCCTTCCGGCGGCAACGGATAGGCCGGGCATTGGCGCTGCTCCGCCACCGCCGGGATCGGCTGTGGCGGCTCGGGCTTCGAGCTGCAGGCCGTCAGCGCGAGCGCGAGCAGCGGCCAGGCGGGTTTCGAGGTCATGGTTAGTCCTTTCGTTGATTGCGTCCTGTTCGGCGCGCACGCGCTCCGCGGCGGCCCGATCGGCTGCGCGGGCCTTGTCCGCGGCAGCGCGGTATCCTTCGACCGTCGCAACGAACGCGGCCTGCTCGCCGCGGTAGAGTTGTTCGAACTGCCCGCTCTGCTTGCGCCAATGCCGGGTCTCACCCTTCTGGACGAGGAGCAGGCCGACCAGCACGAGCGACGCCGCGAGGCCCGCGACGCCCTGCAGGTTAAGGAAACGAAAGATCATGGCGCGACCTCCTCCCCGCCCGCTTCGAGCGTGGCGCCGTCCCGAGTCGCGCTGACCTTCACCCGGCCGACCGGCCCGCCGGCGAGGAGGCCGACGATGACTACGATCATCGCGGTGATGAACCCGGCAAGCGACCAGCCGAAGATGATGACGATGCTGTGCTCCTCGGCGGGCGACCACCCGCCCCACATCAGCAGCGCGACCATCGCCACCGCGCAGCCGCCGCAGAACATTCCGGCTGCAGCGGCGAGCAGGCCGTAAACGAGCCGCTGGCCCTCCGCGAAGGTCCCGGGCGGGGGAAGTGATGTCATCGTAGATCTCCGCTCGAAAATTGCCAAAGTTGTGACGTCAACGTGCGTGTGACTGGCTATTCACCAATCTGGTTTGCCAGCCATCCGTACAGAAGGGCTTCGCTGGCAGGCCGGCGCTCCGCGAGCCGCAGGTAGCGCTCGCCCTGAAGTGCCTCGAGCGCGCGTAGGAGGATGGTTTCGCCGCGCGGCGTGGCGCGAAGCGCCAGGAAGGTGTCGAGCGCGGCCAGTGTCCGCTCGCCCACGCGACCGTCCGGCACCAGGTCGGGATGATCGGCGCCGTTGCGGTTGAGCGCGTTGAGCGCCCGCTGGAGGAAGGTCGCGGCGACCGCCGGACCCATGTTGACGCCGGCCTCGAACAGTTCGCCGGCAAGACGCGGACTGCGTCGCGCGACCTGGTCGAAGCGGGGACGCAGCCAGTAGAGTCGCATGTAGATTGCCGCGGCCTCTTCGCGCGGGAGTTGACGCATCGGGCCGGCAAAGCCGTGCGCGCGGGCGACCGCCTGGGTGATCCCGTAGCAGGTCGGCCCGCCGTTGTCGGCCGCATGATCCACATAGCCGCCTTCGCGGTCAATCAGCCCGTCGATCAGCTGTTCAACGTCCAGGCTTTCCATTCTCGCTCCCGCAGCGTTCCTCCGAGTCGCCGCGAAATAACCAAATAGGTGCGCTGTAGGAAAGTTGTTTGGACCGGGCTCTGGGGTTAGGGGTGCCGCCATGACGTCACGCTTCCAAGCCGCCCTCGCCGCCCTCGCGGCTTTCGCCCTGGCCATGCCGATGTCAGCCGGGGCTGCGCTCGATCCGCGCGAACGGAAAGTGATCGCGGCGGTCGATGCCGAACAGGCCCGAACCGTCGGCCTGCTCGAGGGGTGGGTCAATCAGAATAGCGGTTCGCTGAACATCCCCGGCGTCGAAGCCGTCGCGAAGATGGTCAGGCCGGAGTTCGAGGCGCTTGGCTTCCGGGTCGAATGGCTCGACATGAGGCCCGTCGGGCGAGCCGGCCACTTGGTCGCGACCCACAAGGGGAACGGCCGCGGCAAGCGCCTGCTTCTGATCGCCCACCTGGACACGGTGTTCGAACCGCATTCGCCATTCCAGCGCTGGGTGCGCCGCGGGGACAAGGGCGAAGGTCCTGGCGCCGGCGACGACAAAGGCGGGATTGCGGTGATCGTTGCCGCGCTGCGCGCGATGCGCGCGGCGGGCACGCTCAAGAATGCCGACATCAAGGTGTTTCTGACCGGCGACGAGGAGGACGCGGCGAGCCCCATCACCGTCACCCGCGGACCGTTGGTCGAAGCGGGCAAATGGGCCGACGTGGCGCTCGATTTCGAGGGGCTGGCCATCGACGATGGCCGCGAGATGGGGTCGACGGCGCGGCGAAGCTCCGACAGCTGGACGGTGAAGGTCACCGCTCGGAGCGGTCATTCGAGCGGGATCTTCAGGCCCGGCACGGGTTATGGCGCGGCGTACGAGCTCGCGCGGATCATCGATGCATTCCGACGCGAGCTTCCCGAGGCGAAGCTGACCTACAATATCGGGCTGATCGGCGCCGGCGAGACCGTCGAGCTCAGCGCGGACAAGATCCGGACGACGGCGACCGGCAAGACCAACATCATCGCGCCCGTGGCGGTGGCTCGTGGCGACCTGCGGGCGCTGACCGAGGAGCAGATCGAGCGCGCTAAGACGAAGATGCAGGCGATCGTCGGCCAATCGCTCCCGGGAACCACGGCAGCGATCGAGTTCGACGAGGGCGGCTATCCGCCGATGGCTCCGACGGAAGGCAATCGCGCGCTGCTGGCGAAGCTCAACCGCGTCAACCGGGACATGGGCCTGCCAGCGATGGGGGAGCTCGATCCCGAGAAGCGCGGCGCGGGTGACATCAGCTTCGTGGCCAGGGATGTCGACAGTCTCGCCGGGCTGGGGCCCGACAGCAGCGGCAGTCACGCTCCGGGAGAGACGGTCGACATTCCCTCGATCTTCAAGCAGGCGAAGCGCGCCGCAATTCTGATGAGCAGGCTGGCCGCCGAGAGGCGATGAGAGCCAATGCGGCGGCGCAATTGGTGCAACCGCGCGCGCTGTTCGTGGGTTGAATGCCAATCAGTGCGTATGCGTAACGCTCGCGGAGGGCGAAAAGCTCGTGGCAACTTCCATTTCTGACGACGCGTTCCGACTGCTTGTCCAGTCCGTCGTCGATTATGCCATCTTCATGCTCGACGCGACGGGTCGGGTGACCAACTGGAACCCGGGCGCCGAACGAATCAAGGGATACAAGCCGAGCGAGATCATCGGCCAGCATTTCAGCCGCTTCTACACGCCCGAGGACCGCGAGAAGGGCGTGCCCGACGTCGCGCTCGAGACCGCGCGGGATACGGGGCGGTACGAAGCCGAGGGCTGGCGCGTCCGCAAGGATGGCAGCCGCTTCTGGGCGATGATCGTCATCGACGCGATTCACGACGACGACGGCGAGGTCATCGGCTTCGCCAAGGTCACGCGCGACATGACCGAGAAGCGGGAGGCTCAACTGAAGCTCGAGGAATCGCGCGAACAGCTCTACCGCTCGCAGAAGATGGAGGCGCTCGGCCAATTGACCGGCGGCCTCGCGCACGATTTCAACAACCTGCTGACGGCAATCCTCGGCGCGACCGACCTGGCGCTGCGGAACGTCGACAACCAGCAGAAGGTTAAGCGGATGCTCGACGGAATCCGTAGCTCGGCGCAGCGCGGGGCCGGACTGACCAGACAATTGCTCGCCTTTGCCCGCGCGCAGCCGCTCCAGGTCAAGCAGATCGACCTCAGGCAATTCCTCGGCGACGTCAGCACGCTGCTGCGGCCGTCGCTCCGTTCGGACATCGAGGTGGTGCTCGAATTGCCCGACCAGCTCTGGACGGTGGACGCGGATGCCGGTGCGCTGGAGCTTGCCTTGCTCAACCTCGCGTTCAACGCGCGCGACGCGATGCCGTCCGGCGGCAAGGTGAGGGTGAGCGGGACGAACCAGGTCCTCGAGGGCGAGCCCGACGGCCTGCGCGGCGAATATGTCGCGCTGCGTATCGCGGATACGGGCAAGGGAATGTCGCGCGAGACGATGGATAGGGTGTTCGAGCCGTTCTTCACCACCAAGAGCTTCGGCCAGGGAACCGGCCTCGGCCTCAGCCAGGTATTCGGGTTCGCCAAGCAGATCGGCGGGGCAGTGACGGTCGAGTCCGAGCCCGGCAAGGGCGCGGCCTTCACCCTCTACTTGCCCGCTTCGCGCGGCGGGACCGCCGATCAGCGCGAAACGGCCGACTGGCACAGGGAAACCCACGGCGACGTGCTGATCGTGGAGGACGACGACATCGTCGCCGACCTCGCCGCCGGAATGCTCGACGAACTCGGCTTCCAGCCGACGATCGTCCATTCGGCGAAAGAAGCGCTTGAGAGGCTCGCCAACGGAATCCGGCCGACCGTGATCTTTTCGGACATCATCATGCCGGGCGGAATCAGCGGGATCGAGCTTGCGCGGAAGGTGCGGTCGCGCTTTCCCGAATTGCCGATCCTGCTGACCACGGGGTGGAGCGAGCAGGCGGCGGGCGCCCATGGCTTCGAGGTGCTGCAGAAGCCCTACGAGCTGTCGTCACTCGCCGAAGCGCTGCAAAAGATCCTCAGGCGCGACATCACCGCACATTGACCGCCCTTCCGCGGCGCTTGACATTGCGGGCGCGAAACGTCCCATTGGGCGCGCGCCGGCCCGACCGGCGCGTCGAGGGGAGGGAAACATGCAACAGGCCGTGTCGGCACGGGCACCCGTGCACTTGTGGATTGTCGGCATCCTGGCGCTGCTGTGGAACGGGTTCGGCTGCTACCAATATCTGATGACAACCCTGCGCGACCCGGCGTTCATGGCCCAGATCCCTGCCGACCAGGTGACCTACATGGAGAGCTTGCCGGCCTGGGTCACGGGCTGCTGGGCGATCGGCGTGTGGGGCGGTCTCGCCGGCGCGATCCTGCTGCTCATGCGCAACCGCTACGCGGTTTGGGCCTTCGCGGTGTCGTTGATCGGCGCGGTGGCAGGCCTTGGCTATCAGATGTTCATGACCAGCCGGCCGGCAAGCATGACCGAGGGGGCGATGGGTCTCATTCCTTGGGCCATCATCCTCTTCGCCGCCTTCCTTTGGTGGTATGCGTCGAGCGCGCAGAAGAAAGGCGCCCTGCGCTGATCGATCCGGTGCGGACGCGACGTCGTCGCGCCCGCACCCGGTTGCAGGGGTCTTGGACCCTTCCCACATGCCGCCCATGGAACAATATCACGGGACAACCATCCTTGGGGTGAAGAAGGGCGGCCGGACGGTGGTCGCCGGTGACGGCCAGGTCAGCCTCGGCAACACCGTCATCAAGCCCAACGCGAAGAAGGTCCGGCGCCTCGGCGCCGACGGCAAGGTGATCGGCGGCTTTGCCGGCGCCACTGCCGACGCCTTCACCCTGTTCGAGCGGCTGGAGAAGAAGCTCGAGCAATATAATGGCCAGCTGCTGCGGGCCGCCGTCGAGCTCGCCAAGGACTGGCGGACCGACAAATACCTCCGCAACCTCGAGGCGATGATGATCGTCGCCGATGCCGAGCAGCTGTTGATCCTGACCGGCAACGGCGACGTGCTCGAGCCCGAGGGCGGGATCGCGGCGATCGGCTCGGGCGGCAATTATGCGCTGGCCGCGGCCAAGGCGCTCGCGGATTACGAGCAGGACCCGGAGGTGCTCGCGCGCCGCGCGATGCAGATCGCGTCCGAAGTGTGCGTGTTCACCAACGACCGGCTGACCGTGGAGACGGTGGAGTAGATTCCCGCTTTCGCAGGAATGACGACTTGGTAGTGTCGGGCGATGCTGCTCGACCGCCGAACCTTTGCCGTCAGCTCCGCCGCGCTGCTCGGCGGCTGCGCCACGCTCGGGACGCGCCGGCCGGCCGGCGCGAACTGCACGCCACTTCCGCCCGTCCTGGTCGACGAGGACCGCGTGATCCGCACGGTCGCCGGTTTGAGGCCGTATCGCCGCTCGGGCTTCGTGGTCCGCGCCGAGCAACTCGGCACCAAGCGCGTCGTCCACAATTACGGCCACGGCGGCGCCGGAATCACCTTGAGCTGGGGCACGTCGAAGCTGGCGACCGACCTCGGCCTCACTGGCCACAGCGGACCGGTGGCCGTGGTCGGCGGCGGGATCATGGGCCTCACCACCGCCAGGCTGGTGCAGGAGGCCGGCTTGCCGGTGACCGTCTACGCTAAGGACTTCCCACCGCACACCACGTCGAACGTAGCCGGCGGGCAAATCGCGCCATTCGGCCATTTCAGCGAGGACGCAGTCACGCCCGAATGGCGGCGACAGTTCCTGGCGGCGATGGATTACAGCTGGCGCCGCTTCCAGATCATGGTCGGCGACGATTACGGTATCCGCTGGCTGCCGACGTACGAGGAGACCAGCAGAACGGTGATCGAGGCCGGGCCGCTGTCGGCCTATTCGCCCAACCTCCGCCTGCTCGGCCGGGCCGAGCATCCGTTTCCGCTCGAACGCGTGCTCGCCTGCGACACGATGTATGTCGAAACCGGGCGCTACCTGCGCAAAATGCTGCTCGACCTGCAGACGGCCGGCGGGAAGTTGCAGCGCCGCGAATTCCTCGCCCCGCAGGCGCTAGCGGAGCTGCCCGAGACGTTGATCTTCAACTGCACGGGCATCGGCGCGCGAGCGCTCTTTGGTGATTCAGAGCTCATCCCAGTGCGCGGGCAGCTCGCAGTCCTCTTGCCGCAGCCCGAGATTCGTTATGCCGCGTCCGGCGAATGGGGTTACATGTTCCCGCGGTCCGACGGCATATTGCTCGGCGGCACGTTCGAGCGCGATGTGTGGGACACGACGCCGGACCCTGCCGCTATCGCCCGCATCATCGAGCGGCATAAGCACTTCTTCAGCGGCTTCCGCTGCGCCGCTTGAACCCGCGGAAGAGGCTTCCGACATAGCTTTGCAAATGAACTATCAATCCTCCATTCCCCAGAGCGGCGGGGGGCAATCGCAAGTGCTTAAGGACAAATTGACCCCTAGGGCGATCGTCGCCGCGCTCAACGACCATATCGTCGGCCAGGACGATGCGAAGAAGGCGGTCGCGGTCGCGCTCCGCAACCGCTGGCGGCGCCAGCAGCTTCCGCCCGAACTGCGGGACGAGGTCACGCCCAAGAACATCCTGATGATCGGGCCGACCGGCTGCGGCAAGACCGAGATCAGCCGCCGCCTTGCGAAGCTCGCCGATGCACCGTTCGTGAAAGTCGAGGCGACCAAGTTCACCGAGGTCGGATATGTCGGCCGCGACGTCGAGCAGATCGCCCGCGACCTTGTCGAGGAAGCGGTGCGGCTGGAACGCGAGCGGCGCCGCGCCAAGGTCCGCGATGCGGCCGAAGCCGCGGCGATGGAACGGCTGCTCGATGCCTTGACCGGAAAGGGCTCGAGCGAAGCGACGCGCCAAAGCTTCCGCGAGCGCTTCGCCGACGGCAGCCTCGTCAACGCCGAGGTCGAGATCGAGGTCGACGAGGCGCCGGCCATGCCGTTCGAGATTCCCGGGATGGGCGCGCAGGTGTTCGACCTCCGGTCGATGATGGGCAAGCTCGCCGGCCAGCAGCCGCGCGCCCGGCGCAAGCTCAAAGTTCCCGACGCTCTCGCCCGGCTGACCGACGAGGAAGCCGACAAGAGGATCGACCCGGACGACATCAACCGCGCGGCTTTGGCTGACGCGGAGGCGAACGGGATCGTGTTCCTCGACGAGATTGACAAGATCGCGGTCAGCGACGTGCGCGGCGGATCGGTCAGCCGCGAGGGTGTGCAGCGCGACCTCCTGCCGCTGATTGAGGGCACGACGGTCGCCACCAAGTACGGCCCGCTCAAGACCGACCACATTCTATTCATAGCCTCCGGGGCGTTCCACCTCGCCAAGCCCGCCGACCTGCTGCCCGAACTGCAGGGCCGGCTGCCCATCCGGGTCGAACTCAAGGCGCTGACCCAGGAGGATTTCGTGCGTATCCTGTCGGCGACCCGGGCGAGTTTGACAGAGCAGTATCAGGCGCTGCTCGGCACCGAGGGCGTGACCATCGCGTTCGCCGACGACGGGATCGAAGCGTTGGCGCGGATCGCCGCCGAAGTGAACGAGGCGGTCGAGAATATCGGCGCCCGGCGGCTTCAGACCGTCATGGAGAAATTGCTCGAGGACGTCAGCTTCGACGCCGAGAACCGCCGCGGTGAGACACTCGTGGTCGACGCACCGTTCGTCGAGAAGCAGCTGAGCGGAATCGCGAAGAACGCCGATCTGAGCCGCTACGTGCTGTGACCGCCTGCGCTTGACGCGCCAGGCACTTTGCCGGAACCTGCCCTACCTCGGACCTGCAGGAACACGCGATGGCGCAGCACGACTCGCTTCCGGTCGCTTCGAGGGATCACGACTTCGAAGTCTATGCTTGGCTTCGTGAGTATGAAGAGCACTTCAATCAGACACAGGTCGAGATCAAGAAGCTGGCCTCTGCCTGGATGCTGGCCGGGCTTGCCGCGATCGCCTTCATCGTTCGCGGCGACCTGAAGGCCGGAAGCAGCATGTTCGACACGGCTGTGCTGCTCGGCATTATTGGCTCGGGCGCGAACATCGGATTGTTCAGCTTGTGGATCCTCGATCAGCTGTGCAGCCAGAAGTTGCTCGGAGCGGCGTTCGAGGTGGGATTGCATCTGGAGCGGCGCAATTCGAACCTGCCGCCGATCCGCTCGCTGATGTGGGTCAAGTCGAACTATCGCGGAATGGGTCGCTTTCACGCGCTTTTTTACGCCTGCCCGATGCTTTTCAACGCGCTCGCGGCCGGATACGCGACCCGCCTGAGCCCAGCGCCGGGACATCTTGTTGCGGCAGCGATTGCGACGATTCCGTTGATCGTCGTGCTCGGCCAGTGGGCCAGAGCCCTGCGCTATCGCCCGATGGATCTCAAGGACAAGACGACGCATCCGGAGTCCGAGGTCAGCAAGACGGTCGAAAGATGGAAGGAGCGGCTCGAATCGCGCTTTCGCGATCACTCCTGAGGTGATCGCCGGTACCGCCACAGGAGCCCGTTCACGAAAGGCGGCCAGGCGCTCGTCTCGACGCCGGCGAGGCGGAGCCAGCGAGCGACATGCGTGTTGCAGGTGCGGATTGCGCTCTCCTTCCCCGTTGCCCAGTAGAAGGCATCGCAGCAGCCGTAGCCGGGATGCGCGATGCGCATGGGCCGACCCCGCGCGTCGAGCGCGAAGTCGGCGCGGATCGCCGCCCAGAGCCGGCGATATTCCGCCGGGCGAAGGCGGATTTCGCGCACCGCATATGACGGGTCCGAGACATATTCGACGTGCATGACCCGGCGCCCGCCGGCGAGCGCGGACCAGATCGTGCGCGGGGTGATGTCCCACCAGGTCGGCGTGTTGAGGTAGACGCGCTCCTCGCCCGAGCCGAAGGCGATCCAGCGCGCGTCGGGATGCGGCGCGGCGAAGTCGCGCTTCGGGATCAGCGGCGTCCATTCAAGCCCATGGGCGTTCACCGGCATGATGAGGTCGGCGTGGATGCCGTTGTCGGCGATATAGATCGTCGTTCCTTCGGCCGGCTCGCTCCAGTGGCGGTTGACCGGCACCAGCGATCCGACGAGCGCGGCGAGAAAATAAAAGGCGGGCACCGCGAGCATCGCGCTGAGGATTCGCCCAACCCACTTGCCCGCTTTGCCTTTTCGACTCCGTCGAGTCACCTCGCCTCCCGCCCCACCTTGCCTGATCTCGCTTGCCTGCCTAGATGCGCCCGGCCAGGTCGGGGCGTAGCGCAGCCTGGTAGCGCATCACACTGGGGGTGTGGAGGTCGCTGGTTCGAATCCAGTCGCCCCGACCATCCGTCCCCACTAGGAAGTTGTCTTTGAGAATGGCCAATCCCACACTCCTGATGCAGCAAACCGCGACGGGAACGGACACGACGGCCCAGCTGCTGTTCGGAATCGCGCCGTGGCTGCTGATCTTCGTCGTCTTCTACATGCTGATGATCCGGCCGCAGCAGCGGCGAATGAAAGAGCACCAGGCGGCGATCAATGCGGTGAAAAAGGGCGACGAAGTCGTCACGGGTGGCGGCATTCGCGGCAAGGTCACCAAGGTCAGCGATGACGAAGCCGAGGTCGAGATCGCCCAAGGCGTCAGGGTCCGCGTGGTAAAGTCCACCCTGACGCACGTTTTCAGCGCGAACGCCAAGCCCGCGAACGACTGATGCTCGAGTTCCCGCGCTGGAAGGTCTGGACCATCACGCTGGTCGTGCTGATCGGCATTTTCCTGTCGATCCCAAGCCTGCTCGCAGGGACCCCGTACGATAAATACTGGCCCTCCTGGCTCCCGCACCAGAAGATCAACCTCGGCCTCGATCTCGCCGGCGGCAGCCACCTGCTCCTCGAGGCGGACGCCCGCGACGCACAGAAGCAGCGGCTGAGTTCGATGGAGGACGCGGTCACGACCGCGCTTCGTCAAAGTCCGCGAGTCGAGATCGGCGACATCTCGACCGCCGGGGGGCGCCTGTCGTTCATGGTGCGCGATCCGACCAAGGTCGACCTCGCCGTCGAGCGCATGCGCACGCTGACCCAGCCTGTTGCCTTCACGGGCAGCCGCGACTGGGACGTCAGCGTCGTCGATTCGACTCGCGTGGTCCTGACCCCGACGGCGCGCGGAACGGCGCAGGCGATGCAGGATGCGATGAGCGTGGCCCGGGACGTCGTCCGGCGGCGAATCGACCCGGCCGGGACCAAGGAAATCACCGTCGTCACTGAAGGCGGCAACCGCATTCTGGTCGAGGTGCCAGGGGTCGAGGACCCCGAGGCGCTGAAGCGGCTGATCGGCCAGACCGCCCGGCTCGAGTTCAAGCTGGTCGACCTCGAGGCCAATCCGGCCGACGTTCAGCAGGGCCGCGCGCCCCCCGGTAGCGAAGTTCTGCCGATGGCCGACGGCAGCGGCGCGATCGCCGTCAAGCGGCGCGTTATCGTCTCCGGCGACCAGCTGGTGAAGGCGAGCCAAGCGTTCGACGAGAATGGCCGGCCGTCCATTTCCTTCACCTTCAACTCGACCGGCGCGCACCGCTTCGGCCGCGTGACCCAGGAGAATGTCGGCAAGCCGTTCGCGATCATCCTCGACAACAAGGTGCTGTCCTACCCGACAATCCAGACCCCGATCCTCGGCGGCCAGGGGCAGATCACCGGCAACTTCACCGTCGAGAGCGCCAACGAGCTCGCGGTCAACCTGTCGTCGGGCAAGCTCCCGGTGAAGCTCAACGTCATCGAGGAGCGGACGATCGGTCCGGACCTCGGCAAGGATTCAATCCAGAAGGGCGTGGTCGCGAGCATCGTCGGGACGGTCGGCGTGATCCTGTTCATGCTGGTGACCTATGGGAGGTTCGGCGTCTACGCGAACATCGCGCTGATCGTGAACGCGTTCCTGATCCTGGGCCTGATGGCGCTGTTCGGGGCGACGCTGACCCTGCCGGGAATCGCCGGATTCATCCTCACCATCGGCGCCGCCGTCGACGCCAACGTGCTGATCAACGAGCGCATCCGAGAGGAGGTCAGGCGCGGCCGGCGGGTCATCGATGCGGTCGACAGCGGCTACCGCGAGGCGATGCGGGCCATCTTCGACGCCAACGTCACGCACGTCATCTCGGCCGGGATCATGGCCTATTTCGGATCGGGACCGGTCCGGGGCTTCGCCGTGGTGCTGCTGATCGGCGTCGTCACGTCGGTGTTCACCGCCGTCTATTTCACCCGAATGCTGGTTGTGCTGTGGCTCCGCCGCACGCGCCCGCAGGCGCTCCCGATTTAAGGCAGTCGCGATGAAGCTTCTCAAGCTGGTCCCGGATCACACCAACATCGACTTCATGCGCTGGCGCAACGTCGCAGTCATCATGTCGACGATCATGACGATCGCCGCGCTTGCGTTCGCCGTTTATCGCGGCCTCAATCTCGGCGTCGACTTCGTCGGCGGGCAATTGATCCGCGCATCCTTCGCCCAGCCGGTCGACGCGGAACAGCTGCGTAGCCGCGTTGACGGGCTCGAACTGGGCGAATCCTCGATCCAGGAACTCGGCAGCCCGAAGACCTACCAAATTCGGCTGCCCAAGCCGGAGGGCAGCGCGGCCTCCGCCAATGTCGCGGCGATGCGGGTCCAGCAGATGATCGAATCGAGCTATCCCGGCGCGCGCATCGAGGCCGTGGAAAGCGTATCCGGCAAGGTGAGCGAGGAGCTCGGTCGCGACGGCGCCATGGCCATCCTGCTCGCGATGCTCGGAATCTCGATCTACATTTGGTTCCGCTTCGAATGGCATTTCGGCGTGGGGGCGCTGATCACTCTGGCCCACGACGTCGCGATGATCCTCGGATTCTTCGCCTTCACCCAGCTGCAGGTCGACCTCAATGTGGTCGCCGCGTTCCTCACGGTCGTCGGCTATTCGCTCAACGACACGGTCGTGATCTATGACCGGATCCGCGAGAATTTGCGCAAGTACCGCAAGATGGCGATCCTGCCGCTGCTCAACCTTTCGCTGAACGAGACGCTGGCGCGCACGGTCGTCACCTCGATCTCGGTGCTTATCGCGCTGGGCGTCCTGATGCTGATCGGCCCGGAGGTCGTCTTCGGGCTGGCCATCGCGATCTTCCTCGGCGTGGTCATCGGCACCTATTCGTCGATCTACGTCTCGGCGACGGTGCTGGTCTGGCTGGGCCTCGAGCCGGACAGCTTCGTCCGCACCGACGAGAGCGAAACGCCCGGGCCGCAGGCGGCCTGAGCCGTTCAGCAACCGCCAAGCTTGCCGTCGCCATGCCGCTTGGCCAGCCCAAAGCCGCACGCTAATGAGGGTCTTATGCTGAAGCTTTCCCGTACCGCCGTTCTGCTTGTCGCCTGCGCGGCGATCCTTCCCGCCGCCGGCTGCGCCCGTAACCAGGCCAAAGGCGACACCGCTTATGTCGCCCGCGACGTCAGCTCGCTCTACTCGGCGGCGAAGCGGACCATGGACCGGGGCGACTATGAGACCGCGGCCAAGCTGTTCGACGAGGTCGAGCGCCAGCATCCCTATTCGGTGTGGGCACGTCGCGCGCAGATCATGAGCGCGTTCAATTATTACCTAGCCCGCAAATATCCGGAGGCGATCAGCTCGGCGCAGCGCTTCCTGACGATTCACCCCGGCAACGCCGAAGCGCCCTACGCCCACTATCTCGTGGCGATGAGCTATTATCAGCAGATCGCCGACGTCACCCGCGACCAGGCGACGACGCAGCAGGCGTCCGATGCGTTCGGCGAGCTCATCCGCCGCTACCCGGACAGCCGCTATGCGGCCGACGCCCGGCTCAAGCTCGACCTCATCAATGACCATCTCGCCGGCAAGCAGATGGAAATCGGGCGCTTTTACCAGCGGTCGGGCAGCTGGCTCGCGGCGAGCCTGCGCTTCCGCGAGGTCGTCGAAAAATATCAGACGACGAGCCACACACCCGAGGCACTCGAGCGGCTGGTCGAGAGCTATCTTGCGCTTGGCATGCCGACCGAGGCCTATAAGGCCGCGGCGGTGCTTGGTAAGAACTATGCCGACAGCTTCTGGTACCGCCAGTCGCTCCGCACGCTCCTCGCCTACGAGCGAAAGCATCCGAAGCAGGAAGCCTGGCTGAGGTGATTTCGCGGCGGCGGGGACCTCTCGCATGCTGAGGCGGCTCGCCATCCACAATGTCGTCCTGGTCGAGGCGCTCGAACTGGAGTTCGCGCCCGGCCTCGGGGTTCTGACCGGCGAGACGGGCGCAGGAAAGTCGATCCTGCTCGACGCGCTCGGCCTGACTCTCGGCGCGCGGGCCGACGCGGGCCTCGTGCGGTCGGGCCGCGACCAGGCTTCGGTCTCGGCCGAGCTCGAGCTTCCGCCGGACCATCCCGTCCACGCCATGCTCGCCGAGCAGGCGATCGGCGTCGAGCCGGGCGAGCCGCTCATCGTTCGCCGAACACTGAAGAGCGACGGCGGCAGCCGAGCGTTCGTCGGCGCGGCCAGCGTTCCGGCCGGAACTGTCCGTGAGCTCGGCGGGCTGATGATCGAAATCCACGGGCAGCACGATGACCGCGGCTTGCTCAACCCGCGAGGGCATCGCGCCCTGCTCGACGCGTTCGGCAAGCTCGACACCGATGCGGTCGAGCGGGCGTGGGCCGAGGTCACCAGGATCGAATCGGAATTGCTCGAAGCGCGCGCCGCCGCGGCGGCCGCGGAGCGGGACCGCGACTATCTCGAACATGCCTGCGTCGAGATCGACCAACTCGCCCCGGAGGTCGGGGAGGAAAGCCGCCTCGCCGAGGAACGCACCGCGATGCAGGCCGGAATCAAGGCAGGCGATGCGCTTGCCGGCCTCGACCAGCTGCTCGGGGGCTCGGAGGGGGCTTTGGCCTTGCTTCGCCAGGCGGCGCGGCGGATCGAGCGCGGCGCGGCCGACCATGAGCTCCTTGCCGAAGCGCTGGCGTCGCTCGACCGCGCGGTGATCGAGGCGGCCGACGCCGAGGACCGGATCGCGCGCGCCGCCGACGCCTTGGCGGTCGACCCGGGGCAGCTGGAGCGGATCGAGGCGCGGCTGTTCGACATCCGCGGGCTGGCGCGCAAGCACCGGGTCGAGCCGGACGAGCTTGCGGCGCACGGCGAAGCGATGCGACGTCAGCTGGCCGACATCCACGCCGGATCGGAGCGGATCGCCGAGCTCGATCGGCAGCTTCTCGCCGCCCGCGAGGCCTACGCCGCCGCCGCGGAGCGCCTCGCCGGCGAGCGTTGCGAGGCGGCCGCCCGCCTCGACGAGGCGGTCGCTGACGAGCTTTACCCGCTGAAGCTCGAGGCCGCCCGGTTCCGCACCAACATCGCTCCGGCCGAGCCGGGCCCTGCGGGCACCGAGCGCGTCGAGTTCGAGGTCTCGACCAACCCCGGAGCGCCGTTCGGCCCGCTGACCCGGATAGCGTCGGGCGGCGAGCTGTCGCGCTTCATCCTCGCGCTCAAGGTCGCGCTGGCCGAGGCGGGCACGGCGGCGACGATGATCTTCGACGAGGTCGACCGCGGCGTCGGCGGCGCGGTCGCCAGTGCGATCGGCGAGCGCCTCGCGCGGCTGGCGCAGGACTCGCAGGTGCTGGTGGTGACTCACTCGCCGCAGGTCGCGGCGCGGGCCTCGCATCATTACCGGATCGAGAAATCGCACGGCGCGGATGGCACCCGCACCACGGTCCGCAAGCTCGATGGCGCCGAGCGGCGCGAAGAAATCGCGCGGATGCTGTCCGGAGCCTCGGTGACCGACGAGGCGCGGGCCCAGGCCGACCGTCTGCTCGACGCGGCATGACGGCCTACGTAGCCCTGCTACGCGCCGTGAACGTCGGCGGGCGGCAGCTTGCGATGAATGACCTGAAGCGCGTCGCCGATGAACTGGGGCTCGAAAAGGCGCGGACCTACATCGCCAGCGGCAATCTGCTCTTCGCCAGCGGGAAAACGGAGTCGGCGCTGAAGGCTGCGCTGGAAAAGGCGCTGACCGCGCACCTCGGTAAGCCGGTCGAAGCGATGATCCGCACCGCGGCCGAGATGACCGACGTCGTTTCCTCCAACCCCTTTGCCGCCGAGCCGGGCAATCGCGTGGTCGCGATCTTCTTCGACGGTCGCCCCGATGCCGACGCGGTCGAGAAGGCCGCCAATGTCGCCGACGAACGGCTGGCACTCGGCACTCGGGAAATCTATGTCCATTATCCGTCCGGACAGGGCCGCTCGAAGCTCAGGCTTGGGACTCGGGCATCTGGCACCGCGCGCAACATGAATACGGTCGGCAAGCTTGCCGAGCTGGCTAAGGAGTTGGGGTGAGCAAAGAGCGCGCGGTACCGCAGCAATTCGAGGGCGAGCAGCTCGAGCATGTGTTCGTCGGGCGGCGCGACGGCCAGGCGCGGCCGACCGTGATGCTCATCCCGACCATCATGGGCGTGTCCGCTCTCGAGATCGGCTTTGCGCGCCAGCTGGTGGAGCTCGGCTACAACGGCCTTGTCGCCGACCTCTATGGAAGGGAGTTCCGCGGCGCGCCGCGCGAGACGGTGAAGGTGCAGATGGATCGCCTGCGTGCCGACCGCGGGGCGCTGCGTCGCCGCCTGCTGGCCGTGCTCGAGCACATGCGCTCGCTCGACGAGGTCGCGGGCGAGCGGGTCGCGGTCGCCGGCTATTGCTTCGGGGGGATGTGCGCGCTCGACGTCGCGCGCAGCGGGGTCGACATCGCCGCGACCGTCGCCTTCCACGGCCTGTTCGATCCGCCGGACCTCCCGCCCGAACCGATCCGGGCCAAGGTGGTCGCCTTCCATGGCTGGGACGACCCCTACGCCAAACCCGAGATGGTCCTGAAGCTGGCCGGCGAACTGACGGCGGCTGGCGCCGACTGGCAAATCCATGCCTATGGCAAGGTCGAGCACGGCTTCACCAACACTGGCGCGGACGGTTCGGTCGAGGGCGTGAAATATAATGCGCTTGCCGCCGAGCGGTCGTGGACGAGCTTCATCAACCTGCTCGAGGAAATGTTCGGTGGCGACTGAGGCGATAAGCGAAGCCGAGGCCGCCAACCGGCTGATGCGGCTGGCCAAGGAAATCGCCCGCCACGACAAGCTCTACCACGACCGGGACGCGCCGGAGATTTCCGACGCCGAATATGACGCTTTGGTCCGTGAAAACCGCGAACTGGAGGCGCGCTTCCCGCACCTCGTGCGCGCCGACTCGCCGTCGAAGCGGCTCGGCGCGGTGCCGACCAGCGCCGGCCTCGCCAAGGTCGCTCATGCGCGGCCGATGCTCAGCCTCGACAATGCCTTCTCGGCCGACGAGGTGGCCGAGTTCGTCGCGCGGCTGAAGCGCTTCCTCAACCTTCCGGCTGATGCTTTCGTGGCGATGACCGCTGAGCCCAAGATCGACGGACTGAGCTGCTCGCTGCGCTATGACAAAGGCGAACTGGTGCTCGCGGCGACGCGCGGCGACGGCGCGGTCGGTGAGGACGTTACCGCCAATGCGCGGACAATCCAGGACATTCCACAGCGGATCGCGAACGCGCCCGGCGTCCTCGAGGTTCGCGGTGAAGTGTTCATGTCCAAGACCGACTTCGCGGCGCTCAACGAACGGCAGCAAAGTGCCGGCGGCAAGGTCTTCGCCAATCCGCGCAATGCGGCGGCGGGCTCGCTCCGCCAGAAGGAGCCGGGGATCACCGCGGCCCGCCCCCTGCGTTTCCTCGCCCACGGCTGGGGCGAGCTCGGCGCGCCGCTCGCCGAGACGCAATATGAAGCGATGAAGCGGATCGAGGGCTTCGGCATCCCGGTCAGCGACCTCCTGGTCCGGTGCGACGGCCTCGATGCGATGCTCGCCCATTATCGCGCGATCGAGCAGGCCCGCGCCGACCTGCCGTTCGACATCGACGGCGTGGTCTACAAGGTCGACCGGCTCGATTTGCAGGAGCGACTCGGGTTCGTCGCGCGCGCGCCGCGCTGGGGCCTCGCGCACAAATTCCCTGCCGAAAAGGCCGAAACGACCCTGGAGTCGATCGACATCCAGGTCGGCCGCACCGGCAAGCTGACTCCGGTGGGGCGGCTGAAGCCGGTCGGGGTCGGCGGTGTGATCGTCGCCAACGTGACGCTGCACAACCGCGACGAGATCGCCCGGCTCGGCCTGAGGATCGGCGACCGGGTCCGCATCCAGCGCGCCGGTGACGTCATCCCGCAGGTGGTCGAGAATCTCACGCGAGACGAGCCGCGTCCGGCCTATTCATTCCCGGACCGTTGCCCCGAATGCGGCAGCGAGGCGGTCGCCGAGGAGGGCGAGGTCGACGTCCGCTGCACCGGCGGACTGGTCTGCCCGGCGCAGCGCTTCGAGCGGCTGCGCCACTTCGTGTCGCGTGGCGCGCTCGACATCGAGGGACTGGGCGAGAAGTCGATTGCCGAGTTCATCGAGCTCGGCTGGTTGCATTCGCCCGCGGATATTTTCCGCCTGCGCCGTCATCGCGGCGAATTGCTCGGCCGCGAGGGATGGAAGGAGAAGAGCGTCGACAATTTGCTCGCCGCGATCGATGCCAAGCGCAAGCCCGACCCGGCGCGTTTCCTGTTCGGGCTCGGGATCCGGCACGTGGGCATCGTCACCGCCCGCGACCTCCTGAAATGCTTCGGGACGATCGAGGAATTGCGCCGCGTGGCGACGTCGCACGACGCGCAGGCCGAGCTGGCGGCGGTCGAGGGAGTCGGCCCGGTCGTCGCCGAGGCGCTGGTCGATTTCTTCCACGAGGCGCACAACCGCGAAGCGCTCGACGACCTTCTGTCGGAAATCGCGCCTACGCCGTTCGTCAGCGACGCTAGGCAGACCGAGTGGACGGGGAAGACCATCGTCTTCACCGGCAGCCTGGAGACGATGAGCCGCGACGAGGCCAAGGCCCAGGCCGAGCGACTGGGCGCGCGGGCCGCCGGTTCGGTCAGCGCGAAGACCGACCTGGTGGTTGCAGGGCCCGGCGCCGGCTCCAAGCTCAAGAAGGCCGAGGAATTGGGCGTCCGGGTGATCGACGAAGCCGAATGGGCGAAGATCGTCGCGGAGGCCTAGGGTTCGATCGCGACGGCCGTTCGATAAGCTAATTTTGCTATCCGTCATGAAATCCGTTCGTTGGTCACCGCGCTGCTCGGGGTGCTAGCCTGCGCGCTCACCATCCGGGAAAAGGAGCGCGCCGCAATGCCGAGCGACATTGCCTATTCACGCAAGCTGGGGCCGCTGACCCCGTTGGTCGGCGAGTGGGAAGGCGATGGCGGGGTCGATCGGTCGTATCACAACAAGGACGATTGGACGACCGAGACGACCTATTTCGAAAAGGCCTGGTTCAAACCCATTCCCGTCCAGGAAAACGGCCAGCAGGTGCTGTGGGGCCTGCACTACGGAATGACTGCCTGGCGACATGGCGAGGAAGCGATGGACCCATTCCACGACGAGGTCGGCTTCCTGTTGTGGGACAAGGCGCATCGCCAGGTCATGCGCAATGTGGTGTTCGGGCGCGGCATCGCGATCCTCGCGGGGAGCAGCGCCGAGCAGCACGACACTGTTCTTCGGTTCGACGCCCGGCCGGGCGAGCCTTGTTACGGCATTTTGCAGAACAAATATTTGCTCGAGCGCGCGGAGATCCGCGACTTCAAGAGCGAATTCACGATCAATGACGACGGCACGGTCAGCTACACGTCGGACCTGCTGCTGAAGCTCGCCGCGACCGGCGAGGAGATGCACCACACCGACAAGAATACCCTGCACCGGGTCCGGCGCTTCCATCCGAGTGCCGAAGCCGCCTGACCGCCCAGCGACAGCTGTTCGCAGAGAAAGGCCCGTCGCTCGCCGCAAGCCCTTGGCAATCGCGCGCCAGGCGAACAAAAGGGCCGCCTGGCGCCGACGGAGGGGTGAAAATGAAGCGTTTGGTTCTTTGCGCGGCCATTGCTGTCGCGGTTCCGGCCTTCGTCCAGGCGCAGATTGCTGCCGCGCCGCCGGTCGCGGCGCAAAAGCCACATACGGTCAAGGGCCCGAAGGACCGCGTCGATCCTTATTACTGGCTGCGCGACGACACGCGGAAAAGTGAGGAGATGCTCGCCTATCTCAACGCCGAGAACGCCTATGCCGACGCGGTCCTCGCGCCGACCAAGCCGCTCCAGGACAAATTGTTCAACGAGATCGTGAGCCGCATCAAGCAGGACGATTCCTCCGTCCCGGTGCGCGACCGCGGCTATTATTATTACACCCGGTTCGAGACGGGGGCCGACTATCCGATCGTCGCGCGCAAGCTCGGCAATCTGAAGGCGCGCGAGCAGATCATGCTCAACCAGCCGGCCATGGCGAAGGGGCACGCCTTTTTCTCGATCGGCGACTGGACGGTGAGCCAGAACAACCGGCTGCTGGTCTATGCCCTCGATACCGTCGGGCGCCGCCAATATACGCTCAAGGTCAAGGACCTGGCGACCGGGAAGACGCTGTCCGACAGCGTCGCCAATGTCGAGCCGAACCTCGTCTGGGCGGACGACAACCGGACCATTTATTATATCGAGAAAGACCCGGTCACGCTGCTCAGCAAGCGCGTGAAGGCGCATGTGCTAGGCACGCCCGCCTCGGCCGACAAGCTCGTCTACGAGGAGAAGGACGACAGCTTCTACCTGGGCGTCGGCCGGACCAGCGACGACAAATATCTCTGCATCTACCTGCAAAGCACGGTCAGCAACGAGCAGCGCTGCACCAGTGCCGCGAGGCCCGGAACGTGGGCGGTGCTCGCCCCGCGCGAGCGCGACCACCTCTACGGTGCTGACCACGTCGGCGGCCGCTGGATCATCCGCACCAACGC
>DATEEM010000068.1:0-9352 GCA_035281125.1 Sphingomicrobium sp.
CGGCGGCGCCGGCGTCGGCAAGACCGTGCTCATCCAGGAGCTGATCAACAATATCGCCAAGGGGCACGGCGGCGTTTCGGTGTTCGCCGGCGTCGGCGAACGGACGCGCGAGGGCAACGACCTCTACCACGAGTTCCTCGAAGCGGGCGTCATCGCCAAGGACAAGGACGGCAACCCGACGCCCGAGGGATCGAAGGTGGCGCTGGTGTTCGGCCAGATGAACGAGCCGCCGGGCGCGCGCGCCCGCGTCGCTTTGTCCGGCCTCACGCAGGCCGAATATTTCCGCGACCAGGAGGGGCAGGACGTGCTCTTCTTCGTCGACAACATCTTCCGCTTCACCCAGGCGGGCTCGGAAGTGTCGGCGCTATTGGGCCGAATTCCCTCGGCGGTGGGCTATCAGCCGACTTTGGCCACCGACATGGGCACGCTGCAGGAGCGGATCACCTCGACCAACAAGGGCTCGATCACCTCGGTGCAGGCGATCTACGTGCCCGCGGACGACCTGACCGACCCGGCGCCGGCGACCAGCTTCGCCCACCTCGACGCGACCACCACGCTCAGCCGCGCGATTTCCGAGCTCGGCATCTATCCGGCGGTCGATCCACTCGATTCGACCAGCCGCGTGCTGACTCCGGCGATCGTCGGCCAGGAGCATTACGAGACGGCCCGCGCCGTCCAGGAGACCCTGCAGCGCTACAAGAGCCTGCAGGACATCATCGCCATCCTCGGCATGGACGAGTTGTCGGAAGAGGATAAGCTGACCGTCAGCCGGGCGCGGAAGATCCAGCGCTTCCTGTCGCAGCCGTTCCACGTCGCGGAAGTCTTCACCGGCATCCCCGGCAAGTTCGTCCAGGTCGAGGATACGGTGCGCTCGTTCAAGGCGGTGGTCAGCGGCGAGTACGACCACCTCCCCGAAGCGGCCTTCTACATGGTCGGCGGGATCGAGGAAGCGGTCGCCAAGGCCGAGAAGCTGGCGCAGGAGGCGTAATTTGGCCGGCGACCTTCGCCTCGAAGACTGCGTCAACCAGGTCTGCCCGTGGTCCGGCGACCCCGTCAGCGCGGACAGCCTGACGCATTACCGCGGACAGGTCGTCGGCTTCTGCAACACCGGCTGCCGCGACAAGTTCGAGGCGGCGACGCGCGCGTTCGACGCCCAAATCGACCAAGTCCTCGAAGGCAAGAACTGATGGCCGACCTGCATTTCGAGCTGGTGACCCCGGACCGCCTGGTGATGTCCGAGGACGTCCACATGGTCGTCGTGCCGGGCATTGAGGGCGAATCCGGGATCATGGCCGGCCACGCGCCTTACATGACCACGCTCAGGGACGGCGAGGTCGCGGTGTACCGTAGCGCCGGCGCGAGCCCGGAGAGAATCGCGGTGACCGGCGGCTTCGCCGAAGTCAGCGAGCGTGGCCTCACCGTGCTCGCCGAGAGCGCCGGCTAGCCCTTCACCTCGACCTCGGGAATCACTGCCCGGATCCGCACCAGCGAATCGCGCTGCGGGGAGCGGCACAGCGACACGCGCGTCTCGAACTCGAAGCCGTCCCTGGTCTTCGGCCGCTTCAGGACGAATTTGACCGGCTGGTCGCACGTGTCGGGTCCGCCCGACTTGAAGCGGAAGGTCGCGCGCCGCGGCATCAGCGGCCGCCCGAATTGGTTGCGGCTCCAGCCGAGGCTTCCGTCCTTTCGCTTCTCCTGCACGTGGAAACCGGCCACCTCGTAGCTGCTCGACTCGTTGACGATGACGAGGCAGCCGAGCTCCCAGCACAGCTCGCGCTGCTTCTGCTGAAGCTTCATCGCCAGCAGCATCGAGCGGGCGACCATCTCCGGGTTGCCGATCGGGGTGATGTTCTTGGGCGCGATCGTGTCGCCGGGATCGCCCGGTACCCCCGGATCCGTGACCTGAGCCGCAGCCGCGGCGGCGAGGAACACCAGCGGGAACAGAATGATGCGCATCTTTCCCTCGGGACGATTCGACGGGCCTGGAATTAGCCGGACATGAAGCCGCAGCGTCAATGCGCAACGCTCGGGGTTAATCCTCTGTGATGCGTCCGGATTAACGCAGTTAGGCTTTTCTAAAAGTTTAGCCGGTAGTCACCCATTCGATTTCCGCGGAAACTGCGAACGGAATTGGGTGGCATGAGCGCATTCGGCAAACGGGGTGGCATGACCGGCGGGCGACCGAGCTTCGGCGTCGCCAAGCCGATGAAGGGCGGCCCCGCCAAGCAGCAGGCGATTCCCCACGAAGAAGAGGGCGGCGAGCAATTCCCGCCGCTCGACGAGCTGACTCCGCCGGTCGACGCTCCGGTGTCCGATACCGGGCTGACCCCGATGGGCGCGATGGATCGCTTGACCGCCCGGCAGAACGCCAGCGGCGACCAGGGCAGCAGCAAGACCGAAGGGTTCGAGGCGTCGGTCCACCGCATCAAGGAGCAGGTGCTGCCGCGGTTGCTCGAGCGCGTCGATCCCGAGGCGGCCGCGACCCTGTCCAAGGACGAGCTCGCCGAGGAATTCCGGCCGATCATTTCGGAAGTGCTCGCCGAGCTGAAGATCACGCTCAACCGCCGCGAGCAATTCGCCCTCGAAAAAGTGCTGGTCGACGAGCTTCTCGGCCTCGGGCCGCTGGAGGAGCTGCTCGCCGACCCGGCTATCAGCGACATCATGGTCAACGGTCCCGACCAGACCTATGTCGAGCGCAAGGGCAAGCTCGAGATCGCGTCGATCCAGTTCCGCGACGAGGAGCATCTGTTCCAGATCGCGCAGCGGATCGTGAACAAGGTCGGCCGCCGGATCGACCAGACCACCCCGCTGTGCGACGCGCGCCTCCAGGACGGCAGCCGCGTCAACGTGATCGTGCCGCCGCTGTCGCTCCGCGGCACCGCCATCTCGATCCGCAAATTCTCCGAGAAGCCAATCACCATCGACATGATGAAGAGCTTCGGCTCGATGTCGGAAAAGATGGCGACCGTCCTCAAGATCGCCGGCGCATCGCGCATGAACGTGATCATCTCGGGCGGCACGGGCTCGGGTAAGACGACCATGCTCAACGCTCTGTCGAAGATGATCGACCCGGGCGAGCGCGTGATCACCATCGAAGACGCGGCCGAGCTTCGGCTGCAGCAGCCGCACTGGCTGCCGCTCGAGACCCGCCCCGCGAACCTCGAGGGCCAGGGCGCGATCACCATCCGCGACCTGGTCATCAACGCGCTGCGTATGCGCCCCGACCGGATCATTCTCGGCGAAATCCGCGGAGCCGAGTGCTTCGACCTGCTTGCCGCGATGAACACCGGCCACGACGGCTCGATGGCGACGCTGCACTCCAACAGCCCGCGCGAATGCCTCGCGCGCATGGAGAACATGGTGATGATGTCGGACATCAAGATCCCGAAGGAGGCGATCAGCCGCCAGATCGCGGATTCGGTCGACCTCATCGTCCAGGTGAAGCGCCTGCGCGACGGCTCGCGCCGCACGACCAACATCACCGAGGTGATCGGCATGGAGGGCGACGTCATCGTCACCCAGGAGCTGTTCAAGTTCGAATATATGGACGAGACCCCCGACGGAAAGATTCTGGGCGAATATCGCTCGATGGGCCTGCGCCCGTACACGCTCGACAAGGCCAAGCAGTTCGGCTTCGACCAGCCGTACCTGGAGGCATGCCTCTAACTTCGCTTGCCGCCCGCCAGGGCGGCCGTTAGCCTCGTCCCATGGCCGATGACGCCCACACGTTGGGGTTCGGCGTGACCTACGACATGGTCGCGGCGCGGACCGCGTGCGACCAGCTGCTCACTCTGACGTCGCACCGCTGCGACCATGCCATCCCGCCGCACCGGCACGCCAACGACTATCTTTGCATCGTCCTCGCCGGCGGCTTTGCCGAACAGGAAGGCGCGCGTTGGCACGAGCGGCCGAGCGGCTGCTTTTTCAGGCACCGCGCGGGCGAAGTCCACCACGATCGATTTGGCCCGGGCGGGGCGATGTGCGTCAACCTGCATTTCCCGGCCGGCGAACAGGGGGAGGCGATCGAGGGCCGCTGCTCGGCCTCGACCCGCGTCGCGGCCCAAAGGCTCGCGTTCGAGCTGGCCGCGCGTTCGCGGGAGGAGCTGGTGATGGCCTCGCTCGCCGCGGAAATCATGGGCGACCTGACGGCGGCGTTTGCGGAGCGGCGGGATTCAGGCGCATGGATCGGCCGCATTGTCGAGGCGCTGTGCGACGAGCCGAGCCGGCGTTGGACCCTGGCCGAGCTCGCCGCCATCGCGGACCGCCACCCGGTCCGCGTTGCCCAGTCGTTCCGCGTCGTCACCGGAATGTCGCTCGGCGCGTTCCAGCGCCTGCGCCGGCTGACTGCCCTCAGCCTGGCCCTGCGGCACGGCACGATGCCCCTCGCCGCGCTCGCCGCCGAGTTCGGTTATTGCGACCAGTCGCACATGAGCGGCGAGTTCCGCTCGGCTTTTGGAATGAGCCCCGGACGCTATCGCCGCGAATTCCACTAATTTCGTCCAAGACAGCCGACTCCTCTCCCTGCGACACAGGCGGCAGTCGAGGAGACGAGAATGAGGATCACGCTTGTTGCATTGGCGGGCGCAGCGGCGGCCGCAAGCGCGGTATCGGCACAGGTCGGGGCCAAGGCGAGCCTCGAGGGCCTGTGGGTCGCGAAGGCGCGCTACGGCCCGGACGTCCGCGGGCCGTTGATGATCCGGCGGGCCGGCGGCGGCCTGGTCGCCGACCTTGCCGGCTTCATCGTTCCGGTGACCGTCCAGGGCAACAAGCTCGCGTTCGAACTTCCCGGCGATAAGGGCCGCTTCCGCGGGACCCGCTCGGGCGCGGCCATCGAGGGCCAATGGATCCAGACGCCCGCCGACGGCGGCGTCCTGTTCGCGACGCCGCTAGTCCTGCGCGCCGATGGAGCCGGCCGCTGGCGCGGCGTCGTGGCGCCGATGGACACGCACCGAACCTATTACTTGCCGCTCACCCGCACCGCGGAGGGGCGCTATGCGACCTATTTGCGCAATCCCGAGCGCAACCAGGGCCTGTTTATCGCCGCCAAGACGCTCGAGGTCGCCGGCGACGCGGTGCGGCTGGTCGGCGGGCGCGACGGTACCTCGCTGATCGGCTCGGGCCGGATCGACGGGACGAGCGGAACGATGGCCATCCCGATCAACGGCGAGGTCTTCAACTTCTCCCGCGACACCGACCGAAGCAGCTTCTTCTACCCGCGCGGCAACCCGCCGGCGCGGTACCGTTACGCGCCGCCGGTACAGCTCGACGACGGATGGCCGGTCTCGACCCTCGCCAAGGAGGGGATCGACCAGGGCGCGATCGAGCGATTCGTGCAGAAGCTGATCGACATGCCGATGGACGGGATCAGCAGCTCGCAGATCCACAGCCTCCTCATTGCACGCCACGGTAAGCTCGTGCTCGAGGAATATTTCCACGGGGAAAGCCGCGACACGCCCCACGACACGCGCTCGGCGTCCAAGAGCTGGACCAACGTACTAATCGGCGCCGCGATGCAATCCGGCGTTCCGATCCGCCTCGACACGCCGGTCTATGAAACCATGCTCGGATCGGTCCCGGCCGACCTCGATCCACGCAAGAAGTCGATGACGCTCGAGCATCTGATCTCGATGACCGCCGGGTTCGACTGTGACGACAGCGGGACTCGGCCGGGCGACGAGGACGTGTTCCAGCAGCAGGACAAGGAACGCGACTGGTACCGCTACATGCTGAACGTGCCGATGGCGTGGAACAGCGGCGAGAAGATCGTCTACTGCAGCGGAAAGCCGAACCTCGCGGGAGGCATGCTCGAGAAAATCGCCGGCGAGCCTTTACCGGAGATGTTCTGGCGCCTCGTGGCGAAACCGATGCGCATGCGCAGGTATCACTTGTTTCTCCAGCCGACCGGCGAGCCCTACGGCGGCGGCGGGCATCAGTTCACCACCCGCGACTTCATGAAACTCACCCAGCTGTTCCTCAACGACGGGGTGTGGGAAGGCCGTCGCATCGTCAGCCGCCAATGGGCGCGGACATCGAGCGCGCCGCTGCGGCTGCTCAGCCCGCGCCGCGGGCAGACGTACGGATATTTGTGGAACTCCGTCACCTATGAGGTGAACGGTCTCAAGCTCTATGCTTATTTCCCCGCCGGGAACGGCGGCCAGGTGTATATCGGCGTTCCGGCGCTCGACCTGGTCGTCGCCTTTACCGGCGGCAATTACGCAGACGGCGTGCTGTTCCGCCCCCAAACCGAATTCGTTCCACAGGACATCCTTCCGGCGGTTCGGTGAACCTAGACCTGCTGCTCCTCGGTGAGGATCAGCGGCTCGTCCTCGCGGCGTTCGCGTGCGTCGGTGAATTCGCGTTTGTCGCCGAATGGCCGCGCGCCCTCGCGTTTGGCGGCGGCGTCGCGACCTGTCTCGGCCGAGCGCAGCTCTTCCGCCGTCGGCCACAATTGCTTGAGGCCATGCGGCAGGGCGTCGCAGATCTTGCGCACCTGCCCTTCCGAAATGTGCCGCGACAGCACGCCGAAGACGCAGCGTATGGCTTGGTCGGGATTCACCGGGCGGGTGTCGCTCAGCGCGTCGTGGACTTCCGCGACGAACTCGTCGCGGCTCCTGCGCTCGTTCAGCATCCGGCCGGGCTCGAACTGGTCGTAATAGACGCCGCGGACGAGCAGCGGGAGCTGCGCGCCGAGGTGCGCGGCGAGCGGAAGCGGCAGCCGGTCGCGCAGCTTCTGCAGCACGACCGACAGCACCTTCCAGGCGACATGCTTGTCGGGGCCCAGCTCGCGGCTGATCTCGTTCAGCCAGATATGGGTTGTTTCCAAGGTCCGATCGAAGACCTCCAGGCCGTGCGCGCTCATGCTCCGTCTCCCATGGCGTTCGGTCAGCGAACGAGCGGTCGCGGCGGTTCGTTCCCGGCGTGCGCGCCGCGGTTGACTTCCGGCCTCGGAAGGCGGAGTCTTGCCCGAGGGGAGGAGCCACGAATGTTGCTAGTCGCCCTCGCCGTTTCCGCCGCGGCGGCGCCGGCCGCCACGGACGGAACGCCGCCCAACCCGACCTTGATTTGCCGCGCCGGCGAGCGCCAGGTCGGCAGCCGCATCCGCAAGGGCCGGACGTGCAAGACCGCCGAGCAATGGGCGATCGAGGACGCGCGGCGCGACCGCAAGCCGGCCGACATGCGCGTCACCGAAGGCCAGAGCACGCCGACCGGCGCGCCCAGCGGGCCCCGTTAAGCGACGCGCAAAGCTTTCAATTTGGAAAAATGGTGGGCGTGGCAAGGATTGAACTTGCGACCCCTGCGATGTCAACACAGTGCTCTACCACTGAGCTACACGCCCACCCGGGTCAGCCATTTGGCTTGGAATGGCGGCATTTAGGGGGCCGCTCGGCAACGCGCAACCGTCGATTTCGGCTAGAGCCGGCCGTGCTGGTCCTCGGTCTGGAAGATGCGGTCGACCTCCATCACCAGGTCCTTCAGGTGGAACGGCTTCGACAGCAGCTTGGCCTCCGGCGTCGTGCGCCCGGCCTGCAGCGCGACCGCGGCGAAGCCGGTGATGAACATCACCCGGATCGACGGGTCGATCGCGCTCGCCTTCTGGGCGAGCTCGATCCCGTCCATCTCGGGCATGACGATGTCGGTCAGCAGCAGGTCGAACTGCTCGGTTTCGAGCAGCGGCACCGCCTCGGTCCCGCAGCCCACCGCCGAAACCTCATAGCCGACGCGCTGCAACGCGCGCTGCAAATATTCGCGCATGGACGTGTCGTCTTCCGCCAGAAGGATTCTTGCCATGGGGCCATCATGCGCTGAAGATTCGACTTTTGCCAGAAGCGATTGACGCGTTCGTGCGTTGCAGCGCCTCTATGTCCGTCTTAATTTGGCACGGAATTTAACCGTGACCCCGCTCGCTCCTCCCCTCGTCCACCAGCCGCGCGGCGACCTGCCCGTGCTGCTGTCCGTGCCCCATTCGGGCCGCAACTATCCCGATTGGCTGGTCGCGCTCGCCGCCGGTGGCCGCGATGCGCTGACCACGCTCGAGGATCCCTTGGTCGACCGGCTCGCGTGGCGGGCGCTGTCGCGCGGGGTCGGGGCGGTCGTCGCCCGCGCGCCGCGCGCCGCGGTCGACTGCAACCGCGCCGAGGACGAGGTCGACCCGGCAGTGGTCGAAGGGCCGCGGCGCGAGCGGCTGAGCGCGCGGGCTCGCGGCGGGCTCGGCATCGTCCCGGCGCGGACCCCGCACCACGGCTTCCTGTGGCGCCGCGCGATCAGCCGGGCGCAGCTCGACGAACGGCTCGACCAGGCCCACCGCCCCTATCATCGCGACGTCGCCGAGCAGCTCGAGCTGCTGCTCGACCGCTTCGGCTGCGCGCTGCTGCTCGACTGCCATTCGATGCCGCCGCCACCGGCCGGAATCCCGCCTGTGGTGTTCGGCGACGCGCACGGCCGGACCGCCGATCCGTGGCTCGGCGGCGACGCGATCCGGCTCTGCCGCGAGAACGGCTTTGCGGCCGGGCTCAACGATCCCTTCGCCGGCGGCCATGTGATCGAGCGCCACGCCGATCCCGGCCGCGGCATCCACGCGCTGCAGATCGAGCTCGACCGCCGCCTTTACCTGGACCGCGCGGGCCGCGAGGCCGGGCCCGGCTTCGACCGCGCCGCAGCACTCCTCGAGACGCTCGCCGTCGGCCTCGGCGAGGCCCTGCTCGGCCGTCGCCTCGCGACGGCTGCGGAGTAGGCTAGGCTTCCGCCGGGGCCGGCATCGGCACCTGCTGCGGCGCGCGGCCGGTCGCCAGCTGGCGCGCGAACACGTCGCGCATCTGGGTCAGCGAGAAGAGGTGCGCGTAGAGCAAAGGCAGCATGCCGTTCTGGTTCATCTTGCGCAGCTCGTCGCCGCGCAGCTCGCGCAGCTTCTCCTCGTCGATCATCTGGAAGCCGCGATAGATGAAGGGCTGCTGATAGCCCTCGGGCTGGATGGCGACCTCGCCGTCCATCAGCAGGCCGGACTTCTTCACGTCCTCCATGAACGCCGCGGTGCGCTGCCCCGCGGTCTCGAACTGTTCGCAGAACTCGAGCACCGCCTTGGTCGCCTCGCTCGGCTGGTCGCCGTCAAACAGGGGCTGGCCGTCGTCGTACTCGCCGATCGCCTCCGATGTCGGGTCGAAGCACAGCGAAAGCTCGTCGCTCTCGGGGTTGAGGCGGGCGAGCAGGAACGGATAGCGGCGGATATAGGCCGGGATGTAGATGTTGCTGTCGATCGGGCGCCCATCCGGGTCGAGGAACACGTTGACGCCCTCGTTGAGGCCCATCAGCGCGATCGGGATCGGGTTCTCGCCGATCGAAAAGACGATCGGATAGT
>DATEEM010000069.1:0-33045 GCA_035281125.1 Sphingomicrobium sp.
CGCGGCTGCGCCGCGGCGCCGGGGCCCGGGATCGCGCGCACCACGCTGCCCTGCTCCACCAGCCGCGCGAAGACGGCAAAGGAGGAGCCGCGGAACACCTCGGAGACGTCGGCGATGACGATGGGGTTGCGCAGGTCCGGCTTGTCGCTGCCGTACTTCAGCAGCGCTTCCTTGTAAGGGATGCGCGGATATTCGCCCGCGGGCGTCACATAATTGCCCTCGCCGAACTCGTCGAACACGCCCGACAGCACCGGTTCGATCGCCGCGAACACGTCGTCCTGGGTGACGAAGCTCATCTCGAAATCGAGCTGGTAGAACTCGCCCGGCGAACGGTCGGCGCGCGCGTCCTCGTCGCGGAAACAGGGGGCGATCTGGAAATAGCGGTCAAAGCCGGCGACCATGATCAGCTGCTTGAACATCTGCGGCGCCTGCGGCAGCGCGTAGAATTTGCCTGGATGGACGCGGCTCGGGACGAGATAGTCGCGCGCGCCTTCGGGCGAGCTGGCGGTCAGGATCGGCGTCTGGAACTCGGTGAAGCCCTGCTCGATCATCCGTCGGCGGATCGAGTTGATCACTGCGGAACGCAGAACGATGTTCGCGTGGACCTGCTCGCGGCGAAGATCGAGATAGCGATATCTGAGCCGGATCTCCTCGGGATAATCCTGCTCGCCGAACACCGGCATCGGCAGTTCGGCGGCCGCCGATTGCACCGTCACCGACGCCGCCCGGACCTCGATCTCGCCCGTCGGCAGGCTGGGATTCACGGTTTCTCTGGATCGCGCCACCGCTTCGCCCTCGACCGTGATCACCGACTCGACGCGGATCCGATCGAGCGTCTTGAACGACGCCGAATCCGTGTCCGTGACGATCTGCGTGATTCCATAATGATCGCGCAGGTCGACGAAGAGCAGGTGGCCGTGGTCGCGTTTGCGATGAACCCAGCCCGACAATCGGACCGTCTCGCCGACATTGCTCGAGCGCAACTCGGCGCAGGTGTGGGTGCGATAGGCGTGCATGACGGATTCGGGCTCTGCTCAGCGGAAAATTGTGGAGAAAATCGCGCGCCGCGCTTCACTGGGCGGAACCCTTTTGTCAACCCGCGAGGCCACCGCTAAAGCGCGCCCAAGACTCATGCGAATTCATCCTCTGATTAGCAGGACCGACGACCTGAAGGCGCTCGTCGAGCGTCTCTCCAGGCAGCCGTTCGTCGCCGTGGACACCGAGTTCATGCGCGAGAATACCTACTGGCCCGACCTGTGCCTGATCCAAGTGGCGTCGAGCGAGGAAGCGGCGGCGATCGACCCCAAGGCCGAAGGGATCGAGCTACAGCCCTTGCTCGACCTATTCGTGAAGGACGAGAACGTCCTCAAGGTGTTCCACGCCGGCGGGCAGGACCTCGAGATCATCCACAACCTCACCGGCAAGGTCCCCTACCCTCTGTTCGACACCCAGATCGCGGCGATGGCGCTCGGGCACGGCGAGCAGATCGGCTACTCCAACCTCATCGAATCGCTGCTCGGGCACAGCCTGGACAAAGGAGCGCGGTTCACCGACTGGAGCCGGCGGCCGCTCGACAAGCGGCAGATCGATTATGCGATCGCCGACGTCACCCATCTCGCGACGATCTTCCCGCGCATGGTCGAAAAGCTCAAGAAGACCGGTCGCGGTGCCTGGCTGGACGAGGAGATGGAGCGGCTCGCCGATCCGTCGAGCTTCGCCTTCCCGCCCGAGGCCGCCTGGAAACGGCTCAAGCTGCCGAGCCGCAACCCGGCGGTGCTCGGCCGGCTCAAGGCCCTCGCCGCCTGGCGCGAGAGCGAGGCGCGGTCGAAGAATCTGCCGCGCGGACGGATCATCAAGGACGACACCCTCACCGAGATCGTGCTCCATCCCCCGCGGACCCAGGACGATCTGGGCGCAATCCGGGGCTTGTCGGCGGGCTGGAAGTCCAATGACATCGGCGCGCGCCTCCTCGCCGCGATCCAGTCCGCCAAGCCGCTGGACTCGAGCGAGCTGCCTGACCGCGAGCCGCGCCGGCCGGGCCTGACCAAGGACGCCGTGCTGGTGAGTGATCTCCTCAAGCTCCTGCTGAAGATCCGCGCCAAGGAAACCGGCGTCGCGGCGCGGCTCATCGCCCGCTCCGACGATCTCGAGGCGCTGGCGGCTGGCGTGCGAAAGGGGCTCAATATCCTGTCGGGCTGGCGCTACGAGGAATTCGGCAAGGACGCGCTCGACCTGGTCGAGGGCCGGCTCGCCTTCGCGATCGAGAACGGCAAGCTGAAGATGAGCCGCGTGGCGGCGGAGCAGACGGAGGAACGAGTCGATGCATAAGATGCTGTTCGTTGTGCCGATGATGCTGACGGCCTGCGCGGCCGAGGGTCGGCAGCGGGTCCCGATCGACTCGGTCTATCCCGGGTCGAAATGCACGCCGTCGGGCGCGCTCGACACCTTCAAGGGCGAAACGGCGAGCACCGAGCTTGCCGCCCGGATCATGATGGCGTCGCGCGCCCGCACGCTGCGCTGGGTGCCGTTCGGGGCAATGGTCACGATGGAATATAACGAAAACCGCGTGACCGTGCGGCTCGATCAACAGAACCGCGTCATCTCGGCGACCTGCGGCTAGGCCGCCTCTCCGATCATTCGCGAATCGATCAGCGCGCGGCGGATCGTCGGCAATGTCAGGCGCGCGCGCTCGCCGATGGCGAAGCGGTCGACCGCCTCGACGGCGCGCTCCGCAGTCCAATAATCGCGGTGCAGGCGCTCGGCCATGAAGCGCAGTGCCTCGGGCTGGATGTGCAGGCCGCGGTCGGCGAAAAACAGCTGGATCAAGGCGCCGAACAGCCGGTCGTCGGGATAATCGATCCGGGTCACCGGGGTCACGGCGAGCCGCGTCTTGAGGTCGGGTAGCCGCGGCGACCAGGCGGGCGGTGCATCGTCGGCGATCATTACCAGCGGACGGCCCGTATCCTGCGCCTGGTTCCAGGCGTGGAACAATTCTTCCTCGTCGCGCTGTTCGGCCTCGTCGAACAGACGGCCGCCAACCCGTTCGACGAAGCTCCGCCCGAGCAACGTCCGGCCAGACCGGCGCGGCCCGGTCAGGACCGTCGCCTTGACCGGCCACAGGCTCCACGAGCGGAAATGCTCGAAGGAGTCGCGATTGGCATCGCTGACGATGAAGCGGGCCTCGCCCTCCGTCTGCGGCCAGTCGAGCGGCAGCGCGATCTGGTCGGGACCCCGGTTCATTGCGCCCGGCCCGGCGGCGGCTGCGGTTGGGGCTGCGGCTGCGGTGGCGGCTGGGCCACCGGCTGCGGCGGAGGCGGCGGCGGTGGAAGCGGCGGCGGCTTGCCCGACGACGAGCGCATCGTGACGACGTTGCCGCCCGACGTCCCGACGATCCAGCCGCGACCGCCGAGCGCAGCCGCGAGCTGATTGATGCTGCCGCGGTATGTGACCAGCACGTAGCTCGTCCCCGTCGGATTGATCAGCTGCGGCGTCGCCGAATCGATTCCGCCGAGCGTGCGCAGGTGCGCCATCGCGAAATTGTAGATGTTGACGTCGCCGGCCGCGTCGATCTGCACCTGGAAGGCATTGGCGGCATCGACCGGCGCCTCAACCGGCTTTTCCTCGACCGGGAGCGGCGGCGGCGGCGGCAGGTTGAGCGACGGGTCGCGCTCCAGATGGCCGGTCGCGAGCGCAGTCGCGAAGAGCTCGTCCATGCGCCGGACACCTTCGGCCATCATCGTCCGGATCCCGTTGCTGTTCCGAGCGGTCAAGGTGAACCCGCCGACGATTTCGTTGTCGGGCCCGTGGCGGGCGATGAACCGCGCGCGCGCCGGGCCTCCCGGGTAGAGCCGCTGCAGCTGGACCTCGGCGACCAGGATATCGGCTGCTCCGTACAGGTCGATGATGTTGCGCCACCAGCCGCGGCCGGGCCGGACGGTCTGCGCGGCGTTGACGAGGACCGGGTCGACCCCGTTGCCGCTGACACGCACATAGTCGATGGGACTTTGCGACGTACGAAACTCGGCCCAGGCCCGCTGCCAGGCGTTCTTCAGCTCCACGCTGGTCTCGGTTCCCGCCGTGACGGTGATCGGGATGAGAAGCATCGGCGCCGAGCGGCGGACCTCGCCGCCTTCCACGCCGAGGTAGGGAGCGGCACGGGCTCGGTCGAATAGGATACCGAGATCGGCGATGTAACGGTTCGGTCCGATCTGCTCGCGCTCGACATTGATCGAGCTGACGATCTCGTCGAGCGTCGCATCGGGCAGGTTCGGCGCCTGGCTGATCGGCGCATTGTGCATTTTCGCCCACAGCGCACGAAAGCCCTGGCGCTGCGCGATCCGCCAGCCCGCGTAGCGCGCCGACATCGCATCCTTCGCGCCGACGTCGACGTGGATTCCGCCGATCTCGAGCGTGCCGGAGCTGTCGATCGGAGGAATCCCGCGATCGCCCGTTTCGAGCTGCGCGTAGAGACCGCCGCCGACGAGAAGGGCGAGCAGCGCAGCGATGATCATCGGGTAACGCCAGCGACGGAACATGCGCGGCGTCTTTTGGCGATAACGGCGTGGAAATCCAAGCGGGATGTCGGTAGCAGCCACACACGCCGTTCGCCCTGAGTTTGTCGAAGGGCTGACCTTCCTTCGGACGCGAGAAAGAAAAACAGTGCTTCGACAAGCTCAGCGCGAACGGATTTCGGACTGATGGGACTGACCTACAGGGATGCCGGCGTTTCGATCGATGCCGGCAATACGCTGGTGAAGGCGATCGCGCCGCTCGCCCGGTCGACCGCGCGGCCGGGCGCCGACGCCGAGCTCGGCGGGTTCGGCGGATTCTTCGATCTCAGGGCCGCGGGCTATCGCGATCCGCTCCTCGTCGCGGCCAACGACGGGGTCGGGACCAAGCTCAAGCTGGCGATCGAGACCGGCCGCCACGACGGCGTCGGCATCGACCTCGTCGCCATGTGCGCCAATGACCTCATCGTCCAGGGCGCCGAACCCTTGTTCTTTCTCGATTATTACGCCTGCGCCAAGCTCGACAACGAGGTCGCCGCCGCGGTGGTCGCGTCGATCGCCGACGGCTGCCGCCAGGCGGGCTGCGCGCTGATCGGGGGCGAGACCGCCGAAATGCCCGGTATGTACGCAGCGGGCGACTACGATCTCGCCGGCTTCTGCGTCGGCGCGGTCGAACGCGAGAAAGTCCTGACCGGCGCCGACATCGCGCCCGGCGACGTAATCCTAGGTCTCGCCAGCTCCGGCGTCCACAGCAACGGCTTTTCGCTCGTGCGCAGGATCATCGAGCAGAACGGCTGGGACCTGAGTGAGCCTTTGCCCTCCGCCGAAGGACGGACTCTCGCCGAGGTCCTGCTCGAGCCGACGCGTATCTACGTCCGCTCGCTCCTTCCGATCGTCCAGGGCGGCCGAATCAGGGGCCTCGCGCACATCACCGGCGGAGGACTTCTCGAAAACGTGTCACGCGTCTTGCCTGATGGCTGCCAGGCCATCGTGGACACGGAAAGATGGACCTTGCCGGCGATCTTCGCCGAGTTGCGGGCCGGCGGGGACATCGCGCCGGAAGAGATGGTCCGGACGTTCAACTGCGGCATTGGGATGGTCGTGATTGTCGCCGCCGACCGAGCCGAAGACGTTTCCACTGCGCTGGAGGGCGCCGACGAAACGGTCTTCGAAATCGGCAGGATCGATCCGGGCCCGCGCGGCACGACGGTCATGGGCGAAGGCTGGTCCGCGACCCACCATGCGTGACGAGAAACGCGTCGCGGTCCTGATCTCGGGCCGCGGAACCAACATGCGGGCCCTCGTCGAGCAAGCGACGGGCTACGAGGTCGTGCTGGTCGCTTCGAACAAGCCGCATGCGGCAGGGCTCGACTGGGCGCGCGCGAAGGGGCTTCCGACCTGGACCTGGGACAGCAAGGCCATTGACCGGGAGGAATTCGACCGCGCGCTTTCAGCCGCGCTCGACGATCATCGCGTCGGGACCGTTGCGCTCGCCGGATTCATGCGCATCCTGTCGCCCTGGTTCATCGCGGAGTGGCGCGGGCGCGTGCTCAACATCCACCCTTCCCTTCTCCCGAAATATCGCGGGCTCGACACCCATGCACGGGCGATCGCAGCGGGCGATTCGGCAAGCGGCTGCTCGGTCCATATCGTCACCGAGGAATTGGATGCCGGCGAGGTCCTCGGCCGGGCGGAAGTGCCGATCCTCGCGGATGACGATGCGCAAAGTCTCGAGCAGCGAGTCCTTGCCGCCGAGCACAGGCTCTATCCGCAGGTGCTGAAGGAGTTCGTGGGCCGATGAGCGACGCATTGGACAAGGTCCGCGCTGCCGCGCTGCAACTGCCCGCCACGGAGGAGCGGCTGTCCCACGGCCAGCCCACCTTCTTCGTCGCCGGGAAGCAGTTCGCCCAGTTCCGCGACAACCATCATGGCGACCGGAAAACGGTCGTCTGCGTCCGCGTGAGCAACCCGGACGAGCAGGCGATGCTGATCGAGGCCGACCCGGACACCTATTCGAAGCCCGCCTACATGCCGAGCTGGCTCGGGATCAGCCTCGCGGGCGATGATGTCGACTGGGACCATGTCGCCGACCGGATCGCGACGAGCTGGGAGCTTGCGGCTCCGCGGCGGTTGCTCGAAGCTGGCGGGCGATGACCGAGCCTCCGCGCAAGCGAAACATCCCCTATGGCGAGCTGATCGCCTTTGCCGCGCTGATCGTATCGGCCATCGGCGTGTGGATCGCATGGAAAGCGACGACCAAAGATGAACCGACGCGGGTGGTCGAGCAGCGCCAGCCGATCGCGCTGACGCTTCGCGGAACCGTCGAGGACGACGGCAAGCGGCTGGTGATCGCCCCGGTCGAGCCGGGGCACGCGCTCCAGTCGCTGACGCTGACGATCACCGGCTCGCGCATCGAAGCCGGCAGCGATGGCATTGTCCGCTCGGGCGACATCGAATCGGTCGTGGAGCGCGAGGAAGACAAGGAGCCTCACCGCGTCGCCGTGCGGGTGGATGCCCGCTACGTCGAAATGGGCAAGGACCGCCGCGCCACCGGCAATTACGTGCTGCGCTATCGCTGGGAGGGCGGCGGGCTTCTCGGCGGCCGCTCGCTGCGCCTCGTCAGCTTCGCGCGCGGCTAGCTGGCAAGGCGAGAGGCAAACGGATAATCTGGTCCCAAGGGGGATCGGATCGATGATCGCTCAATTGCTGATGGCCGGCGCGGTTGCGGCTCAGGCGCCGGCGCTGCCCGCTTTCATGACCGGATGCTGGGATCTCAAGGACGGCGAGCACTGGACCCAGGAATGCTGGATGGAGCCCAGGGCAGGGCTGATGCTTGGTGCCTCCCGCGAAGGTGACGGAGCCACTCTGCGATCATGGGAGCAGCTGCGCATTGAGCAGGCGGCGGACGGCACGATCGTCCTTTACGCCTCGCCGCGCGGCATCCCGCCGGTCCAGTTCAAGGCCAGCAAAACCTCGACGCACGCGATTGAGTTCACCAACGCGACCCACGATTACCCTCAGCGCATCCGCTACGAACTCAAGGGCGATCGGCTGCTCGCCGAAATCTCGTTGATCGACGGGAGCAAGCCCGTGCGTTGGAGCTATGCTCGCGAGGGGGCCCGCTAGCCGACGATTTCTTCCGGCTTGAAGAAGAAGGCGATCTCGATCGCCGCATTCTCGTCGCTGTCCGAGCCGTGGACCGAATTGGCCTCGATCGATTCGGCATAGCGCTTGCGGATGGTGCCCTCGGCGGCGTCGCCCGGGTTGGTCGCGCCCATCACGTCGCGGTTCAATTTCACCGCATCCTCGCCTTCGAGCACCTGCACGACCACCGGCCCTGACGTCATGAAGGTGCAGAGGTCGTTGTAGAACGGCCGCTCCTTGTGGACCGCGTAGAAGCCCTCGGCCTGCTCGCGGGTCATGCGGATACGCTTCGAGGCGACGACGCGAAGTCCTGCGTCCTCCAGCATCTTGGTGATCGCGCCGGTCAGGTTGCGGCGGGTGGCGTCGGGCTTGATGATCGAAAAGGTGCGCGTGACGGCCATGGCCGAGCGGTCTCCTGAAAAGCGGTGGTTGGCGGATTGGCGGCAGCGCCTAGCGGGGCGCGCGCCGGCTCGCAACCCTCACGACTTTTGGACCCACTTGCCCGCTTCCTGCGCCCAATAATTGCGTTCGACGCCGTCCCTTCCCGCAAGCAGCTTCCACGCCATGCGCGCACCGTCGAGGGTCGCCGTATCGAACAGATAGAATGCGCGGTCGTAAGCCAACGCGGCCTCGCGCCACTCGCCGTCGGCGATAAGCAGGTTGCGCGCGAGATTGGGCGCGTCCGGGCTGGTCGACAGCAGGATCGGCTGGCGCGCGTCGTCGGCGCCGCCGGCGAGGCCGTGCGGGAGGAAGCTGGTCGTGCCCCGGTCCCACAGCTGGCGGTCGAGCCGCGCGAGCGCGCTGTCGTCCGACGCGACCACCAGCAGCCGCCCGCCCTGCGCGAGGATCTTTTCCGAAATGCTCGCGATCACCTGCTCGGGCGGCGTCCCGCCGAGCTGGTAGAAATCGACCTGCATTATCCCGCTCCATCATTGCGCGCGAAGCAAAGCAATCCGGCCTGGGTTGCCGGCTCGCCGTCGGGTCCTCGCAATGACGGCCTCCTATTTCTCCAGCACATCCGCGACATATTGGTCGAGTAGCCGCACGCCGAACCCCGTCGCCCCCTTTTCGTAGGTGTTGCTCGCCTTGTCCGACCAGGCCTTGCCGGCCATGTCGACGTGCGCCCATTTGACCCCTTCGTCGACGAAGCGCTGGATGAAATGCGCAGCGGTGATCGACCCGCCCTCGCGCGGGCCGACGTTCTTCACATCCGCGATCGGCGAATCGATCAGCCGGTCGAACGGCTCGGCAAGAGGCATGCGCCACAATTTGTCGCCGCTCGCCTCGCCCGCCTTGAGCAATTCGCCGGCCAGAGTCTCGTCGTTCGAGAAGAGCCCGGCCCATTCGTGGCCGAGGCTGATGAGGATCGCGCCGGTCAGCGTCGCGAGGTCGATGATCGTCGTCGGCTTGTCGGTGCGCTGGACGTATGCGATCGCGTCCGCCAGCACCAACCGGCCCTCGGCGTCGGTATTGATCACCTCGACCGTCTGGCCGGACATCGTCGTGACCACGTCGCCCGGCCGCTGCGCGTTACCGCCAGGCATATTTTCCACCAGACCGCAGATCCCGACCAGGTTCGCCTTCGCCTTGCGCAGGGCGAGCGCCTTGAACGCGCCCACGACCGCGCCGGCTCCGCCCATGTCCCACTTCATCGCCTCCATGCCCTGGGCCGGCTTGATCGAGATGCCGCCGGTATCGAAGGTCACGCCCTTGCCGACAAAGGCCGTCGGCGCGGCGCCCTTGTCCGCGCCGTTCCAGCGAAGCACGAGCAGACGCGGCTCGCGGATCGAGCCCTGGGCGACGCCGAGGAGCGCCCCCATCCCGAGCTTCTCCATCGCCGGGCGGTCGAGCACCTCAATCGCGACGCCCGTGCCTTCAAGCGAGGCGCGCGCGCGCTCGACGAAGCTCTCCGGGTAGACGATATTCGGCGGCTCGGTGACCAGCTCGCGGGTCAGCGCGGTCCCGGCGATCACCGGCTCCCACCGGGACCGGAAGCGCTGCTCGGCGTCGGCAGGCGCGCCGACGATGATGATCTCCCCCAGCGTCGGCTTCTGCTTGTCCTTGAGGGTCGTCCGGTAGCGATCGTAGCGCCAGGAACGAAGCGCGGCGGCGAGCCCGACCCGGGCCGCGGCATCGGCGTCGAAGCCGAGGCCGCTGAGGTCGATCACCGCCTTGGCCTCGCCCGACGTCAACAGCCGCGCCGCAGCGGTCCCGCCCAATTTCTCCGCCGTTTCGCTGGCCGTCGCCGAACCCGTGCCGATCACGAGCAGACGCCGGACCGTTCCCGAATCGTCGAAAAAATGTTCCGAGGCGCTCGAGGCGTCTCCGTCGAACCGCTGGCGGTCCAGTGCCGCAGCGACCGGGCCCCGGGCCGGGCCGAGCGACTCGAGCGACGCGCGGTTGCTGCCGGCGACCGGCAGGACCAGCGCATAATCTCCCTCGGGCCGGCGATCGGCGAAACGAACTTGCATGTGGGAACTTCCTTGGAAAGGCGAACGTTGCGGCGCGCTTTAGGATGCCTGCGACGGCTTGGCAAAATGCGCCCCGCGATTGGATTGTCGCGACGCATCCAAGGTGCGATACGCCGGAGAGGATTGGCCTGAGAGCGAGCGGGACTGGCAGGGTTGCGTAGGACATTCGTCTGGTGGACAGCGCTGCCGCTGCTGCTTGCCATGCCGGGCGCGGCGAACGCCCAGAGCGCGGCGGAGCCGGCTTCGACCATCGTTGCCACCGGCATCGCGTTCAGCGCGGACCAGGTCGTCTATGACGGCGATGCCGACACGGTGACCGCGAGCGGCGCGGTGCGCATGTCGCGCGAGGGAAATTACCTCGCCGCCGACCAGGTCGTGTGGGACCGCAAGTCGGGCGAGGTGCGCGCGCAGGGCAGCGTCGTCATGGTCACGCCGGAGGGCGACAAGCTGATCGGCGAGAACGTCGTGCTCACCGACACGCTGCGCGACGGCACGGTTCAGAACCTGCTGGTCGTGCTCGAAAGCGGCGGACGGATCGCCGCGGCAAAGGGAACGCGAAGCGGCGACGTAACGACGCTCGAAAATGCGATCTACTCGCCGTGCCCCGTCACGGGCCCGACCGGCTGCCCGCGCCGACCGAGCTGGTCGATCACCGCGGCGCGTGTGATCAACGATCCGGCGCGCCGCCGCGTTCTGTTCCGCGGTGGCCGGCTCCAGCTGTTCGGCGTGAATCTCCCGCTGCTCCCGATCTTCAGCGTCGGGACCGGCACCGAGGGGACGACCGGCCTGCTCGTGCCGGACATCAGCTTTTCGACCAAGAAGGGGCTGGAGCTCGCCGTCCCCTATCACTGGCAGATTGCGCCCAACCGCGACCTCACCGTCACGCCTCACGTCTACACCGGCGTCCTCCCGGCAATCGAAGCCAAATACCGCCAGCTGAACAGCTTGGGCGCCTTCCAGGTCGGTGGGTTCCTGACTTACGGCACGATCGAAAGCGCCGACCCCAATGCGACGCAAGACGCCGAGCGCCGCGACTTCCGCGCCTACGGGGAAGCCAACGGCAGGTTCCAACTCGATCCCTACTGGAGCGTCACCAGCTCGTTCCGCTGGGCAAGTGATAAGACAGTGACGCAGCGCTACGACATCACGCGCGACGACCGGCTTCGCAACTTCGTCAATGCCGAGCGGATCAGTGCGGACTCCTATGTGTCGATCTCCGGCTGGGCGTTCCAGGGCCTCCGGGTCGACGACGTGCAAAAGCAGATCCCCATCGTCCTGCCCGCGCTCGACGCCCGTCTGCGCCTCGGCGAACCGGTCATGGGCGGGACAGTCGAGTTCCAGGCCAACAGCCTCGCCGTGACCCGCATCGACGGCCAGGACAGCCAGCGCGCCTTCGCCAGCGCCAGATGGGACCTGCGCCGGATCACGCCCTGGGGCCAGGAGCTCGACCTGACGGCCTACGCCCGCGGCGACCTCTACCATACCGACGAATCGGCAAGCACGCTCGTCCCGATCTATCGCGGAACGGACGGCTGGCACGGACGCGGGATCGCGGCGCTCGCAGCGGACGTGAAGTGGCCGTTCGTCGGGCCCGCCTTCGGCGGCATCCAGCGAATCGTGCCGCGCGTTCAGCTCGTCCTGACGCCGCCGACCCCGAACCTCGACATCCCGAACGAAGACGCCCGTTCGATCGAACTCGAGGACAGCAATCTCTTCGCGCTCAATCGTTTTCCCGGCTACGACCGCTGGGAAGACGGGTCGCGCATCACTTATGGGCTGGATTGGTCGCTCGACCGCCCGAACCTGTCGATCATCACGACCATCGGGCAGAGCTACAGAATCACGCGGCGCCCAGGCATTTTCCCGGAAGGGACAGGGCTTACGGGGCGTTTTTCGGACATCGTCGGCAGAACTCGAGTGCGCTTCGGCCGCCTCGTCGACATCACTCATCGGTACCGGGTCGACAAGGACAGCTTCGCGGTCCGCCGCAACGAGCTCGACCTCACCGTCGGATCCGAGCAGACCTACGCGCAGGTCGGCTACCTGCGCCTCAACCGGAACATCGACCCGACGGTCGAGGACCTTCGCGACAAGGAAGAGCTGCGGCTCGCCGGCCGCATCAAGTTCCAGCGCTATTGGTCGATCTTCGGCGCCACCGTCTTGGACCTCACCGACACCAGCGAGGACCCCCTCTCGCTCGCCGACGGATTCGAGCCGGTCCGGCACCGGCTCGGCATTTCCTACGAGGACGAATGCTTGGAGCTTGGCCTCACGTGGCGCCGCGACTATGAGCGCATCGGGGCGTTCCGGAAGGGCAGCACTTTCGGGTTTCACTTGGCCCTTAAAGGCCTTGGTCGCTAAGCCTGCGTTCAGCGGGCTTGGATAAACGCAACCGCATCTTGGGTGGGAAGTAAGGAAATCGTTGTGGCTCTAGCTTTTGACCGGATTTCGACGCGCGCCTGGCTCGTGGCCTCGGCGATGGCCATTGCCACCGCATCCGCCGCGATCGCCCAACAGGCCGACGAGCCGGCGGACGCCCAGCCGGACACGACCAGCGGCTTGCGGCTGCCGGACAATCCCCAGGTGTTCGGGGCGGCGATGCCTTCGGTCGTCAAGGCGACCGCGATCATCAACGGTGAGGTCGTCACCCAGACCGACATCGATCAGCGGCTCGCGTTGCTGGCAATCGCCAACGGCGGGCAGATCCCTGCGGCGGAGGTCGATCGCCTGCGGCAGCAGGTGTTGCGCAACCTCATCGACGAAACGCTCCAGATCCAGGCCGCGAAAACGGAAAAGATCACGATCAAGCCGTCGGACATCGACAAGACCGTCAACCGGGTCGCGTCGAATGTGAAGCAGTCGCCCGAGCAGCTCACCCAATTCCTCGAGGCCAATGGCTCGTCCATCAAGTCGCTCCGCCGGCAGATCGAGGGCGAGATCGCGTGGCAGCGGCTGCAGCGCGCCAAGATCGAGAGCAGCGTCAGCGTCGGCGACGACGAGGTCAAGGCCGTCCTCGCGAAGCTCGAAGCCTCGAAGGGGACCGAGGAATATCGCGTCAGCGAAATCTTCCTTCCCGCGCCGGGCGGAACCGAGCAGCAGGTCGTCGCGGATGCCAACCAGATCCTCGAGCAACTGCGCAACGGCGCATCGTTCGCCGGCTATGCGCGGCAGTATTCGCAATCCTCGTCGGCCGCGGTCGGCGGCGACCTGGGCTGGATGCGGCCCGAGCTGCTGCCGGCGCCGCTCGCCGCCGCGCTTCGGCAAATGGGTCCCGGCATGATCAGCAACCCGATCCCAAATTCGGGCGGCGTGTCGATCATCGCCGTCCAGGACACGCGCAAGATCCTAACGCCCGATCCGCGCGACGCGATCCTCGGCCTGAAGCAGGTTTCCATCACGTTCCCCAAGGGGACGACGCGCCAGCAGGCAGAGCCGATCGTCGCCCGCTTCGCCGAAGCTGCGCGCAACGTCGGCGGATGCGGCGGTGCCGACAAGATCGCGGCCGACTTCCATGGCGAGATCGTCCAGCAGGACCAGGTCAAGATGCGAGACCTGCCGCCAGCTCTCCAGAACCTGATGCTGCCGATGCAGGTCGGACAGGCGACGCAGCCCTTCGGCTCGCTCGACGAGGGCGTGAGGATCCTCGTCATCTGCGGCCGCGACGAAGTCGACCCCACGGCGCCGAGCTACGACCAGGTCTACAACCAGAAGATGGAAGAGCGGATGAACCTGCGCGCGCGGCGCTATTTGCGTGACCTTCGGCGCGATGCGGTGATCGAATTCCGCTAGGGCGGCTTTTCGGATAGACGCGGTCGCCGTGGCGTCCGTCCCCTCCAAACCGCTCGCGATCTCGCTGGGGGACCCGGCGGGCATCGGCCCCGAGGTCCTCGCGAAATGCTGGGACAATCGCTCGAACTTCGACCTTCCGCCGTTCGTGGCGATCGGCGACCCGCGTTCGATCGAAAAGGTCTGGGACGGGCCGCTCGAGATCATCACCGACCCGCGCGAGGCGGATCCGGCGTTCGACGTCGGGCTCCCGATCATCCAGCTGATCTCGGCGGAGGAGGACGTGCCCGGCCATCCGAGCGTGGCCGGGGCCCATTGCTCCCTCGACGCCCTCGAACTGGCCGTCGGCCTCGCCCGCTCGGGCTCCGCCGCGGCCGTGGTCACAGGCCCCGTCGCCAAGGAACAGCTTTACGCCATCGGCTTTGCCCACCCCGGCCAGACCGAGTTCGTCGCCGAACGGTGCGGGGTCGCGTCCACCAATGTCGCGATGATGCTCGCGGGGCCGAGCTTGCGGACCATTCCGGTCACCACGCACGTCGCGCTCGCAGCCGTGCCCGACCATCTGTCCGCGACCTTGATCGAAGCCCGCGGCCGCGCCGTTTTGCGCGGACTCCAGCGCAATTTCGGGATCGCCGAGCCGCGCCTGGCCGTCGCTGGGATCAACCCCCATTCGGGCGAAGGCGGGACTCTCGGCCGCGAGGAGATCGAGATCATCGAACCGGCGATCGCCGCGCTTGCCGCCGACGGCTGGCGGGTCAGCGGGCCGCACCCCGCCGATACCTTGTTCCACGCCTCGGCTCGCGCCGCCTATGACGCGGCGCTTTGCATGTACCACGACCAGGCGCTGATCCCGGTCAAGGCGCTGCATTTCGAGGATGCGGTGAACGTGACCCTGGGCCTTCCCATCATCCGGACCGCGCCCGACCACGGGACGGCGTTCGATATCGCCGGCCAGGACCGCGCCGACCCGCGGCCGATGGCGGCCGCGATCCGGATGGCGGCGCAATGCGCGGTCCACCGCGCCGATTCGCCGTGAGCCGCGCTCCCGAGCCGCTGCGCAACGTCATTGCCCGCCACGGGCTCAGCGCGAGCAAGGCCCTCGGCCAGAATTTCATTCTCGACCGCCAGCTGCTGGCGCGCATCGCGGCGATCCCCGGGCCACTCGAAGGTCGAACCGTCTACGAAGTGGGGCCCGGCCCGGGCGGTCTGACGCGCGCTCTGCTCGACGCCGGAGCGACGGTGGTCGCGGTCGAGCGCGATCGGCGGTGCATTCCGGCGCTGCGGGAGCAGTTCGCCGACCGGCTGCGGCTGATCGAGGCGGACGCGCTCGCGGTCGACGAACGGGCGCTGGTCGGCGACGGCGCGCACGTCGTGGCGAATCTCCCCTACAATGTCGGTACGGCGCTGCTGCTGCGCTGGCTCGAGATGGACCCGTGGCCGCCCTGGTGGGCATCGCTCACGCTCATGTTCCAGAGAGAGGTCGCGGAACGGATCGTGGCCCTGCCCGGCACGGCCGCCTACGGCCGGCTGTCCGTCGCTTCGCAGTGGCGGTCACGGCCGAGGATCGCGATGACGGTCAGCCGCTCCGCCTTCGTCCCCCCGCCGAAGGTGACCTCTTCGGTGGTCCACGTCGTGCCAAACGACGCGCCGGAGGGCGTCGATCCCGGGCGCATCGCGCAGCTCACGGAGGCAGCGTTCGGCCAGCGCCGCAAGATGCTTCGCTCGAGCCTGAAAGCCGTTCCGGGCGCGCTCGATGCGCTGGAAGCGCTGGGGATCGAAACGCAGCGCCGCGCCGAGACGCTCAGCGTCGACGAATATGTCGAAATTGCCCGAAGGCTGAGCTAGTTCTTCTTGGGAACCTCGGGCGCATTGGCCGCAGCCATCGACGGCCCGCGGGTGATCGCCGCGGACAGCTGGGTCAGTTGCGGGCAGCCCCTGGGGCAGATCGTCTGCAGCTTCTGCAGGTTCGCCTGCGCCCGGGCGACTGCGCCAAGCTCGACCATCGCTTCGCCCTGCACCGCGATCGCATCCGGATCGTTCGGCTCGAGAAGCAGGGCCTTGTTGGCCATGCGGATCGCCTTGCCGAACAAGCGTTGCTCCTCGGCGAGGCGAGCAAGATCCACGAACGCCCCGCGGTTGCGCGGGTCGATGGCGAGCGCCGCTTCGAGCGCATCCTCGGCCTGGTCGAGCTTGCCTGCGGTGACCAGCGACTGGGCCTCGCGCTGCAGCGCGACCGATCTCGGCGCGATCTGATTGTCCGGGCGCTGACCAACGCCGGGCGCGGACAAAGCCGTAACGGCAAGGCTGAACGCAATGGCGGAAACGAAAAGCCGCATCAAAATCTCTCCACTCAACCGGCGCGCCCTAGCATGGGCGACCGAGCCGCGCGACGAAAAAGCCGTCGGTGCCGTCGTGCCCGGGCGTGAGCAGCCGGCCGGCACCGTCCAAACGCCCTGCGGCGACTGGCGTTTCCTGCACAATCCATGATGAACGGCGGCTGATAAAGGCCTCAATCTGCCCTGCCCCTTCGCGGGACAAGATCGAACAAACGGCGTAGACCAGCCGACCTCCCGGCTTGACCATTTCGGCGCCGAGATCGAGCAATCTCGCCTGCAGCGCCGCCAGCCGGTCGAGCCGCTCCGGCGTGAGGCGCCAGCGGCCCTCGGGATTGCGCCGCCACGTCCCGCTGCCCGAGCAGGGCGCGTCGACTAGCGCGACGTCGGCGGCGCCACGCCAGTCGTCGAGCTGCGCCAGCTCATCGGGCGGGTTCAGCAGCCGCGTTTCGATGGCCGCCCCGGCCCTTTGGGCTCGAGGTCCGAGCTTCGACAACCGCGCGCGGTTGCTGTCGGTCGCGAGGATCTGCGCTCCGGGCGCCGCGGCGGCGAGCGCCAGCGCCTTGCCGCCGGCTCCGGCACAGAGGTCGAGAACACGCTCGCCGTCCTTTGCCTCGCAGGCAAACGCGATCAGCTGGCTGCCCTCGTCCTGCACCTCGACAAGCCCGCTGCGATAAGCGGGCTGGTCGTCTACCTTGCGGTCGGCCGGGAGGCGCAGGCCCCAGGGGCTGATCGGCGTCGGAACCGCGTCCGGAAAGGCCGGCACAAGTTCGTCCCGCGACGCCCGCGCGGCATTCACGCGCAGGTCGAGCGGCGCCCGCTCAAACAACGGCGGCCATTCACTTTCGCTGACCAGCGGGGAAAGCTCCGGCGAAAGCCATTGCGGAACCAGCCCCGTCTCCGCACCGGCGCCTCCGCTTTCGGCATCCCACGGCCGCGGACCGTAAGCCGACCCGTCGAACAGGGGGCGCGCCCGATTCAACGCGTAAAGCGCGCTTCGGCCGCTCTTCGGTCGGTCGGCGATCGCACGAATCGCCTCGAACACCCACTCGCGGATCGCGCGGCGGTCCTTCGAGCCGGCGTAGCGCCGCTCCCTGAAATAGCGGCTGACGAGGACGTCGGCCGCGGGCCCATCCGCCTCGGCCGAAGCGATCACCTGGTCGACGATCTCGATCGCCGCCTGCAGGCGCGCGGCGGGAGTCATGGATCAGCGCGTCGGATAGTTGGGCGCCTCGCGCGTGATGGCGACGTCGTGGACATGGCTTTCGGAGAGGCCGGCGTTCGTGATCCGCACGAACTTCGCGCGCTGCTGCAGCTCGGCGATGGTCGCCGATCCGGTATAGCCCATCGCCGCCTTCACGCCGCCGACCAGCTGGTGGATGATCTCGCGCATCGGACCCTTGTACGGCACCTGGCCCTCGATCCCTTCGGGGACCAGCTTCAGATGATCCTTGATGTCCTGCTGGAAGTAGCGATCGGCCGACCCCCGGGCCATCGCTCCGACCGACCCCATGCCGCGATAGCTCTTGTAGCTGCGTCCCTGGTAGAGGAAGATCTCGCCCGGCGCCTCGTCAGTCCCAGCGAGAAGCGATCCGACCATCACGCTCGACGCGCCCGCCGCAAGGGCCTTGGCGATGTCGCCGCTGGTCCGGATTCCGCCGTCGGCGATCACCGGGACGCCCGCCTTCGCCGCCCCGCGCGACGCTTCCATGACGGCGGTCAGCTGCGGCACTCCAACGCCCGCGATCACCCGGGTCGTGCAGATGGATCCCGGCCCGATGCCGACCTTGATCGCGTCGGCACCGGCATCGATCAGCGCCTTGGCGGCGTCGGCGGTCGCGACATTGCCGGCAACGACCTGGATCGAATTGGACGCCCGTTTCACCCGCTCGACAGCCGCCGCGACGTCGGTGTTGTGTCCGTGCGCGGTGTCGATCACGACGCAGTCGCAGCCCGCGTCCATCAGCGCCTCGGAGCGGGCGTAGCCGGCGTCCCCGACAGTCGTGGCCGCGGCGACCCGAAGGCGGCCTTCCCCATCCTTCGTCGCGAACGGCGCCGCAACCGATTTTTCGATGTCCTTGACGGTGATCAAGCCGACGCAATGCCTGTCTTCGTCGACGACGAGCAGCTTCTCGATGCGCCGCTGGTGCAGGATTCGGCGGGCTTCGTCCTGGCTGGTGCCGATCGGGACGGTCGCGAGATTGTCGCGTGTCATCAGCTCGCTGACCGGTTGCTTGGGATTCTCGGCGAAGCGCACGTCGCGGTTGGTGAGGATCCCCGCGAGCTTGCCCGATTTCTCGACGATCGGGATGCCGCTGATCCGGTTGATCTCCATCAGCTCGAGCGCTTCGGCCAGCGTTTGCTCGGGCGCCATGGTGATCGGGTTCACCACCATCCCGCTTTCGAAGCGCTTGACCTGGCGCACGGCTGCCGCCTGCGCGTCGACGTCGAGGTTGCGATGAAGCACGCCAATCCCGCCGAGCTGGGCAAGCGCGATCGCCATGTCGGCCTCGGTCACCGTGTCCATCGCCGACGACAGGATCGGGATGTTGAGCGGGATCTCGCGGGTCAGCCGTGTGCGGGTGTCCGCCTGGCTGGGCAAGACCGAGGATTCGAGCGGCTGCAGCAGGACGTCGTCGAACGTCAGTCCCAAAGGGATGTCGCGCGGGATATCAGGCGTGCCGTTGGGTTGGGCCATATCGGCCCATGCCAAGGAACGGCGGTTTTGCCAAGTGGCGTCTAGAGCGCGGCCCTCGCCAGCACGCGCCGCGCGGCCTCGACATGCATGCGCTCGATCATCTCGTTGTCGAAGCGCTCCGCGCCGCCGTTGAAGGCTTCGACCAGCCGCCGCGCGCGCTCGACCTCGGCTTCACCGGGAGCAAAAGCGCAGTGGCACGGCTCGATCTGGGTCGGGTGGATCAGGCTTTTGCCGTCGAACCCCAGCCGGCGGCCCTCCGCCGCCTCGGCGGCGAAGCCGTCGAGGTCGTCGAGCTTGTTGAACACTCCGTCGAACACGGCGATGCGGGCGGCGCGGGCGGCGAGGACGATCAGCTGGAGCGAAGCCGAGATCGGTTCGCGTGTCGAATCGAGCGGCAGCCGGAGGTCGGCGCGGAGGTCGTTGGTGCCGGCGATCAGCGCCGCGCAGTCGTGGGTCACCCGGTCTGCGGCAAGCACCCCCCTCGCCGTCTCGATCATCGCCGCCACGGGCTTGCCGGACTGCATCCGCACGAACGCCAGTTCGCCGCCGTCCTCGACCCTGGGCACGACCACCAGATCGGGGTTGCAGTGGGTTACGGCGACCAGGTCCGCGCCGTGCCATGCGCTACCGGTGCCGTTGATCCGGATCGCGACCGGCATCGGCCACCCCTCGGCGACGGCGGCCACGGCCGCCTCGCGCGCCTTGTCCTTGTCCTCGGCTTTGACGGCATCCTCGAGGTCGAGCACGACGAGATCCGCCGCGGACTCCCGCGCCTTCGCGATCGCCCGCGGGTTGGAGGCCGGAAGGAACAGGACCGAGCGGACCGAGTGAAGGTCGAGGGTCACACGGACAACCCATGCTTTTCGAGCATGACGCGGTCGAACGCATGGTCGGCATAAGGGCCGTGGGCATCGACCCAGTGCAGGAAAAGGTGCGCGGACCAGGTGTTGGGGTTGGGCTCGAGGCGGCCGTGGCGATGCTCGACGCCGCGGTACATCACCGCGTCGCCGGCCTTCATCGGCAGCGACGTATATTCCTGCTCGCCGAAATCGGGAGCGATGGCTTCGCGCTGCGCGATCCGCCGCCGCTCCACCGACAGCGCCCACGGTCGCTCGTCGGCCAGGTGAAGGGTCAGCGACAGGCTGTGCTCGCAGGCCTGCCGGTCCGAATGGACGAGGCACTTGTCGCCCTCCTGATAGGCTCGGAAATAAGCGTAGGTCGGCACCAGCTCGCAGCCCGCGACCTCCGCCGCGACCGGGGTCAGGCCCCAGTGGAACGTGGCCATCGGCGCATATTGGCGGCTGTAGACCTCGATCGCCGGCTTGGTCAGCAGTTCGGTCCGCGAGACGAACGCAGGATTGCCCTTGAGGTTGAGGTCCTGCTGGAGCTTCGCGTGGAAGATCTGCAGCACGAGCGGCGGGAACAGCTGCTCGAGGAGGACATAGCCATGGGCCGCATATTCGCCGCGATCCGCTTCCCGCCGCGTCGCACTGCTCATGTCCGATTTCGCTTCCATGCGCTGCACCGTCGTCGCATCATGGGTTCGAGCATAAGACAGGGAAAAGCATGCTGACCACATTCATGATTGCCATCGCGGTCCTGGTGCTGCTCGTCATCATGATGAGCGTCAAGATCGTCAGTCAGGGATATCGGTACACGATCGAGCGCTTCGGAAAGTTCGTGCGCGTCGCCGAGCCGGGACTGAACCTCGTGACTCCGTTCGTCTACCGGGTCGGCCGCAAGATCAACATGATGGAGCAGGTGCTCGACATCCCGGGGCAGGAGATCATCACCAAGGACAATGCGATGGTCGCGGTCGACGGGGTGGTGTTCTTCCAGGTGCTCGACGCGGCGCGCGCGGCATATGAGGTGAGCGACCTCTACACCGCGATCATGGCGCTTTCGACCACCAACTTGAGGACGGTCATGGGCTCGATGGACCTCGACGAGACCCTGTCGAAGCGCGACGAGATCAATGCCAGGCTGCTGTCCGTGGTCGACCAGGCGACCGAAGCCTGGGGGGTCAAGATCACCCGCGTCGAAGTCAAGGACATCCGCCCGCCGCGCGACATTTCCGACGCCATGGCGCGACAGATGAAGGCCGAGCGCGAGAAACGCGCCGCGATTCTCGAGGCCGAGGGACTGCGCGCCGCCGCGATCCTCCAGGCCGAAGGCCAGAAGCAGAGCCAGATCCTGCAGGCCGAGGGCTTGAAGGAAGCCGCGTTCCGCGAGGCCGAGGCGCGTGAACGTTCGGCCGAGGCCGAGGCGAAGGCGACGCAGATGGTGTCGGATGCAATCGCCGGCGGCAATGCGCAGGCGATCAACTATTTCGTCGCGCAGAAATATGTCGAGGCGGTCAGCGAATTCGCCCGCTCGCCCAATTCCAAGACCATCCTGTTCCCGGTCGAGGCGACCCAGCTGATCGGCTCGATCGGCGGCATCGCCGAGATCGCCAAGCAGGCCCTGGCCGAGGGCCCGCCGGGCGCGCCTGCCGGCCGGGCGCGCGCGCAACCGAGCGTTCCGGGTAGCCGCGAATGAACTGGTTCAACGACCTGGAGGCGGGCTGGCTGTGGATGATCGGCGGCGTCCTGCTGCTGATCGCCGAGATCATGGCCCCCGGCTTCTTCCTGATCTTCATCGGCGCCGCGGCGGTCGCGACCGGCCTGTTTGCCTTGCTGTTCGACCTCGGCGCGGCCGCGCAGCTCGCCTTGTTCGCGCTTTACGCGGTCATCGCGGTGATGGTCGGCCGCCGCTTCTATGCGAACCGCATGGACGACAGCAGCGACCAGCTCTTGAACGACCGGGCAGGACGGCTCGTCGGAAGGGTCGTGACAGTCGTCGACGCGGTGGACGAACATAGCGGCCGGGTTCGCGTCGGCGACAGCGAGTGGAGTGCGCGCGGCGGGCCTGCCGGCGTCGGCGAACGCGTTCGAATCACCGGCATTGACGGCAATTGCCTGACCGTGGAAGCGGAGCGCGCCCTTCCTCCTGCGTAACGGAGCCAGACTTGAACGCACCGATAATCACCCGCCGCGAAACGCTCGCGGGACTCGCCGCGACCGGCGCCCTGCCCTTTTTCTCCCGATCCGCATTTGCGCAGGCGGCCGCCAAGCCCGTCGCGGACGCGCAGGCGTCCGCGCTCCTCGAGTCGATCGGGGAGAATTTGCTGCGGCTGTCGCCGGAAAGCGCGACCTCGCTCGGGATCGACAAGGGGAAGCACGCCCCGCTGCGCGCGATGCTCAGCGACCGCTCCGGGATCGGCCAGCAACGACTGGCGCAGGTCCTGCGCACCGACCTCGCCCGCGCCAATGCGCTGGACCTCACCGGCCTGTCGCACTCCGTAAAAACCAGCGTCGAAGTGGTGCGGAGCGCTTATGCGACCGCGCTCGAAGGATTCATGCTTCCGTACGGCGACGTGGCCGTGGGCGGCTGGCGCAACACGCCCTATGTCGTGATCCAGAATGTCGGCGCCTATCTCGACGTGCCGCGCTTTCTCGACTCCGAACACCAGATCAACAATGCCGCGGACGCCGAGGCGTATCTCGCCCGCCTCGCCTCCTATCCGCAGCAGCTCGACAATGAGCTCGGACGGCTGATCGCCTATCGCTGGAAGGGCCTGGTCCCCCCGGCATTCCTCCTCGACAAGGCGCTCACTCAACTCAAGGCATCAGCGGCCGGCGCACGCGGCGGCGGCGGGCTGGTCGAATCGATCGAACGGCGGACGCGCGAGAAGAATATCGCCGGCAACTGGGGCGAACGGGCGCGGGCCATCGTGCAGAAGGAGGTCGCGCCGGCGCTCGACCGGCAGATCGCGGAGCTCACCCTGCAGCGCGAACGCGCGCATGACAATCCGGGCATGTGGGCCCAGCCCAACGGCGAGGACTATTATCGCTGGGCGCTCAAAACTTCGACGACGACGACGCTCACGCCCGACGAAATCCATAACATCGGCCGCGAGGAGCTGCGCGCTCTGCAAGCGCGCATGGACCCGATCCTCCGCAGCCTCGGCTACACCAAGGGGACGGTCGGCGAGCGGATGCAGGCGCTGGGCAAGGACCCGCGCTACAAGTTCGCGCCGGGCGACAAGGGCCGCGCCGAGATCATGGCGTTCATCGAGGAGCGGGTGCGGATCATCCGCTCGAAGCTGCCGCAGATGTTCAACACGCTGGTGCGTGGCAATCTCGAGGTGCGGCGCCTCCCGCCCGAGGAAGAGCCCGGCGCGCCGGGCGCCTATGGCGGCGCCGGATCGATCGACGGCACGATCCCCGGCAAGTTCTGGATCAACCTCCGCACGACCGAGCTGCACACCAAGTTCGACCTGCCCGACCTCACGCACCACGAGGCGATCCCCGGCCACGTCTGGCAGGGCGAATATGCGAACAAACTTCCGCTGATCCGCACCTTGCTGTCCTTCGGCGCCTATTCAGAGGGCTGGGCTCTGTACGCGCAGCAGCTCGCCGATGAGTTCGGCGTCTATGACGACTTCCCCGCCGGCCGGCTTGGCTATCTCCAGGGCATCGCCTTTCGCGCCTGCCGGCTGGTCGTCGACACCGGCCTGCACGCCAAGCGCTGGACGCGCGAGCAGGGTGTGCGCTTCTTCGTCGAGGAGAATGGCTCGAAGGCCGAGGAAGTGGCGAGCGAGGTCGACCGCTACTGCAGCTGGCCGGGCCAGGCCTGCGGCTACAAGATCGGCCATACCGCCATCAATCGCGAGCGCGAAAAGGCGAAAGCGGCGCTCGGTTCGCGCTACGACATCAAGGCGTTCAACGACGCCGTGGTGCTCGGCGGCAACGTGCCGATGGACGTGCTGGCCAAGAACGTCGACGATTATATCGCGCGAACGAAAGGCGCCTAGCGCGCCGGCCTCGCCTGCCGCTCGCGGATGAAGGCGCGCATCTGCTCCTCGAGCGTCGACAGCGGGACCGAACCCAGCGCCAGCAACCGGTCATGGAAGGCACGCTGGTCGAACCTTTCTCCGAGCGCGCTCTCCGCTTCCGAGCGAAGCCGCCTTATGGTCAGCTCGCCAAGCTTGTAGGCGAGCGCCTGGCCGGGCCAGCTGATGTAGCGATCGACCTCGGTCTCGACCTCGTGCTGTGACAGCGCGGTATGGCCCGCGAGATAGTCAATCGCCTTTTGCCGTGACCAGCCATAGCGGTGAATCCCGGTGTCGATCACCAGGCGCGCCGCGCGCCACATCTCGTAGCTCAGCGCGCCGAACTTCTCGTACGGCGTGCGATAAATGCCCATCTCGTAGCCGAGCCATTCGGAATAGAGCCCCCAGCCTTCGCCGTAGCCCGAGAAATAGATGTTGCGCCGGAACCTCGGCAGGTCCTTGCGCTCCTCGGACAATGCCGCCTGGAAGCTGTGCCCGGGGGCGCATTCGTGCAGGGTGAGCGCCGGAATGTTGTAAAGCGGGCGGGTCGGCAGATTGTAGGTGTTCATCATGCAGTTCTCGAGCCCGCCACGGCCCGCCGTGTAAAAAGGCGCGAGCGCGTCGGGCACCGGAACGATGCCGAACCGGCGCCGAGGAAGCAGGCCGAAATATTTGCCGATCACATTGTCGGTGCGCTTGGCGACGTAGGCCGACACGCCCATCAGCGCGTCGGGCGTCTTCGCGTAAAATTGCGGATCGGTCCGAAGAAATTTCAGATATTCCTCGAACGAACCCTTGAACCCGCTGTCGCGCATGGTCCGGCGCATCGCCGCGTCGATCCGCGCGACCTCCTTGAGGCCGATTTCATGGATTTCCTCGGGAGTCAGCTCGGTGGTCGTGAATTCGCGGATGTTCGCCCGGTAATAAGCGTCGCCGTCGGGGAGGTCGCGCGCGGCGATCGTCGTCCGCGCCTTTGGAAAATATTCGTCGCGCATGAATGCGAGCAGGTTGCGGTAAGCCGGCAGGACCGATTGCTCGATCGCGTCGGCGGCTTCCCTGCGCAGCGCCTCCTGCTCGGCGGCCGGAATCGTCCGCGGCATGGTTTCGAACGGCTTGTAGAAAGCGTTCCTGCGCGGATCGTCGACGATGAAGGCGGCGATGGACGAGTCCCGGCCTTCGAGCGTTGCCCGCGGCACGCTGAAGCCGCGCTTCAGCCCGTCGCGCATGTTGGCGATATTCTCGTCGAAATAGCGCGGAATCTCGCGCATGCGGGAGATGTAGCGGCGATATTCCTCCGCGCTCTCGAACGCTTGCCGCGAGTCGAGATAGGTCCAGAAGGAACTGTCGCTGTTGAACGGCATCTCCCATTCGCGAAAGCGCGCGTCCGCCACACCATTTTCGAGGATGGTGCGAAGCACGGCGGCATTGACCCGCTCCGCGGCCGACAATTGGTTCTGCGGAATCGCGTTCAGTTGCTCGAGCATCCGGCCCAATTCCGCGGCCCGGCGGAGCTGGCTCGCAGCGTCGACCCGCGCAAGGTGCGCGGTGGGCTTGGTCTCGCCACGCGAATCCTCGAAATATTCATATTCCTTCGCTTCCCACGCGGCATAGCCTTCGTAGAGCGCCCTGAGGCGCGCATCGGCCGATGGCTGCGGCGCCGCGGCGGCGGGCGCCGGTTGCGCTGCGCCTGCCGGAACGCTCCACGCTGCGGCCAGCCCCGCCAGGATCCAGAATCGTCGCATGCCCGCTCCCTTCATAGCGCTTGACTAGCAATGGCCGGCGTCAAGGCAACGCGGCAAGGTCCGGCGCAACGAAGCGCCGTCGCGCTTCGACCGAAAACAGCCGCTCGGCGGAATAGAAGCGCAACGGCCAGTCGCGTCGGCCCATTGGCGACAGCAGGAGCTCGTTGACCAGCTCGTGAAGCGGCTCGTCGGGACCCGCCTCGGCGAGGAACAGCCGGACGCCGTGCAGGAACACGCGCGTGATCGTCTCGTGATAGCCCTCACTGTCGCTGTTCACGCCGCCGACGCTCTCGTTGTAGCGGCGAATGATGTCGGGCAGTTCCTTGTCGATGGCGATGTCGGGGCGGCGGGTCAAAAGCCAGGTCGTCGCCGCAAGATGGGCTTCATGGGTCCATGTTTCGCGCGGCAGGGTGCGCGCGAGCAGCCCCTCGCCGATATGCTCGATCTCGGCATCGCCGGCGAAAAGCCTCGGTTTATAGTCGGTCATGATCGGGTCCTGAATGGAGCCCGATCGGCGACCGGGCTCAAGCTGGTGTGGTTTGAGTCTGCGTTTGGGCCTGCGCTTGTTGTCGTTGCGCGGTCGGGCCCGACTGCCGGACACCCTCGTCGACATGATCGGCGAACTCGGCGAAATTCTTCACGAACAGGTCGACCAGCTTCGCGGCAGTTGCGTCATATTCCGCCGGATTGGCCCAGGTGCCGCGCGGGTCGAGGATCGCGCTGTCGACGCCGGGGACCGCGACCGGGACCTCGAAGCCGAAGTTCGGGTCCTTGCGGAACTCGACGTTCTTCAGGCTGCCGTCGAGCGCGGCGTTGAGCAGCGCGCGCGTGGCCTTGATCGGCATCCGCCTGCCGACGCCATATTTGCCGCCGGTCCAGCCGGTGTTGACCAGCCAGCAGTCGACCTGGCCCTCGGCGATGCGCTTCTTGAGCAAATTGCCATAGACCGACGGGTGGCGCGGCATGAACGGCGCCCCGAAGCAGGTCGAGAAGGTCGCCTCGGGCTCGGTGACACCGATCTCGGTCCCCGCGACCTTGGCGGTGTAGCCGGAGAGGAAGTGGTACATCGCCTGGTCGGGCGTGAGCTTCGCGATCGGCGGAAGAACGCCGAACGCGTCGGCGGTCAGCATCACGACGTTTCGCGGCACCGGCCCCATGTTCGCTTCGGACGAATTGGGGATGAAATCGATCGGATAGGCGCCGCGGCTGTTCTCCGCGAGCGTCGCATCGTCGAGGTCGAGCTCACGCGTGACCGGGTCGATCACGACATTCTCGAGCACCGTTCCGAACCTTTTGGTGGTCGCGTAGATTTCCGGCTCGGCCTCGGCCGACAGACGGATCATCTTCGCGTAGCAGCCGCCCTCGAAATTGAACACGGCGGTATCCGACCAGCCATGCTCGTCGTCGCCGATCAAGGTGCGATTGGGGTCGGCCGACAGCGTCGTCTTGCCGGTTCCCGAAAGACCGAAAAAGATCGCCGTGTCGCCGTCGGGCCCGATGTTCGCCGAGCAGTGCATCGGCATGATGCCCTGCGCCGGCAGCAGGAAGTTGAGCAGGCCGAACACGCCCTTCTTCATCTCGCCGGCATAAGCCGTTCCACCGATAAGGATCAGCTTCTTCTCGAAATTGACCGCTATGACCGTCTCGCTGCGGCAGCCGTGACGCTCTGGATCGGCGCGGAAGCTGGGCAGGTCGATGATCGTATATTCGGGAACGAAGTCGGCGAGCGCGTCGGCATCCGGCCGGACGAGCAGCGTCCTGGCGAACAGATTGTGCCAGGCGAGCTCGTTGATCACGCGGACCTTGACGCGATGCTCGGGCTGCGAGCCGCCGTAGAGATCGGCGACGAACAGCAGGTCCTTCTCGCCGAGCGCGAGCAGGAAATCGTCGTAGAGCCGGTCGAAGGCGTCCGGCTCCATCGGGACGTTGACCTTGCCCCACCAGACCGTGTCCTCGGTGACCGCGTTGCGAACGATGAACTTGTCCTTGGCGCTCCGCCCGGTGAACTTGCCGGTGCGCACGACCAGCGGGCCGTCCTTCGCGAGCAGGCCTTCGCCGCGGCGCACCGCATGCTCGACCAGCGGAGCGGTCGTCAGGTTCCAGAAGATTTCTGCCCCCGTTGCAATGCCCTGCGCTTCAAGCCCGCGGCTTGGGACCCGTTCGGTCACGTCTCGACAACCCCTTTCTGTGACAATCCAAAAACGGCGGCGGCCGGTTCGGGCCTGCCGCCGCATTCTGTGCGATTTCCATCGCCTATAGGCACGAAACCCCTCGCCGGTCAAAATCGCTGGGACCTGTTTCCAGCCCGTAACCGGAGCGTCGGCTTGTCACCTCCGCCGCTGCTGGCTAGTCCGCCCGGGAAGCGGCGGAGACGGTCGAGACGGCGGATGAGTCAGGTAATCGCGCTGGTCGATGACGACCGCAACATCCTCACGTCGGTCTCCATCGCGCTTCAGGCGGAAGGATTCGTGACCCGCATATATACCGACCCGGTAACGGCCCTGAAGGCGCTCGGCGAAAATCCGCCCGACCTTGCGGTGCTCGACATCAAGATGCCGCAGATGGACGGGATGGAGTTGCTGCGCCGAATTCGCGAGCACAGCCCGGTCCCCGTGATCTTCCTCACGTCGAAGGACGACGAGCTCGACGAGGCGCTGGGCCTCGCCATGGGCGCCGACGACTATATTTCGAAGCCCTTCTCGCAACGCCTGCTGATCGCCCGGATCCGCGCCATCCTGCGCCGCCAGGAGCTCGCGAGGGGCGAGGCCAGCGCCGCCGGCGGCGAGCCGGAACAGCCGCTGCTCGAGCGCGGCAGGCTGACCATGGATCCCGCCCGTCACAAGGTCCTGTGGGATGGCCGGGAGGTGACTCTCACGGTCACCGAGTTCCTGATCCTCGAGGCGCTCGCTCAACGTCCCGGCGTCGTGAAGACCCGCAACCAGCTGCTCGATGTCGCCTATCAGGACGACGTCTATGTCGACGATCGGACCATCGACAGCCACATCAAGCGAATCCGTCGCAAGTTCCGCACCGTGAACCCGGACTTCGATGCGATCGAGACTCTCTATGGCGTCGGATACAAATTCGACGAACAGTGAGGACGAGGCCGATCTCGCCCTGAGCTGGTCGGGTCGGTGGACGCTGGGATACCGCATCCTCGCGGTCAACGTTCTTGCCGTCGTCCTGCTGGCGGTGAGCGTCCTCTACCTCGACACCTACCGCAACCGGCTGAGCAAGGAACGGGCGCGTCAGACCCGGATCGAGGCGTCGACGACGGCCTACGCGCTCGACCATGTCCCGCGCACGGACTGGCCGGCGGTGCTCGCATCGGTTGCCAAGGTGAGCGGCAGCCGGATGCGCGTCTATGGCCCGGACGGCAATGTTGTAGCGGACAGCTGGCGCCTGACCGGTCCGAGCTATGAGCTGCGGGACCCCAACACCCAGAAGTGGACGAAGGACGCCGCCCGCGCCCTCGACCGCGGCTTCAACGCCCTCGTCGGCGCCCAACCGCTCGACGACTTCGTCGAGCCCCGTGCCGACCGGTTGACGGCGTGGCCCGAAGCCGTTCGCGCCCGCCAGACCGGCACGGCCGAGACTCGCGTGCGCAACGCACCGGACCTGACCCCAGTCTTTTCCGCCGCGGTGCCGGTCGACGGCCATGTGCTGCTTCTCACCGACAACGACCGGGCCTTTACCCGGACCGTGCGCAACCAGCGCGCCACGCTCGCGGCGATCATGGCCGCGGTCATCATCCTTTCCATTCTCCTCTCGGTCTTCCTCGCGCGGACCATCGTGCGTCCGCTCCGCCGGCTCGCCCTGGCGGCGCACCGCGTGCGGCTCGGCCGGGCGCGCGAGGTCAAGGTCCCGCGCCTTCCGACGCGCACTGACGAAATCGGGCTGCTCGCCCGCTCGGTCTCCGACATGAGCCAGTCGCTGCGCCAGCGCATCGACAATATCGAGGCGTTCGCGGCCGACGTCACCCATGAGCTCAAGAACCCACTGGCGTCGCTCCGTTCCGCGATGGACGGCCTCGACCGGGTGGACGACCCAGAAGTCCGCCAAAAGCTGGTCGCGGTGGCCCGGGAGGACGTCGTTCGGCTGGACCGCCTGATCAACGACATTGGGGAGGCGGCCCGGACCGACGCCGAGCTCGCCCGAGCCACGTTCGAAGCGGTCGACCTCGGTCCCCTCATCGAGCAGATCGTTGCAAGCTGGGAAGATCGCCGCGAGAAAGGCGACGCCAGCATCGCCTTCGCCCGGCCGCGCAAGGCGAGCGCGGTGGTGATGGGCAAGCCTGGCCGCCTCGCGCGGGCAATCAACGCGATCATCGACAACGCGGTCAGCTTCTCGCCGCCGGGCGGCCTGGTCGAGATCGCGGCCGCGCGGGTCGGCGACGAAGTCCGCATCCGCATCGACGACGAAGGCCCGGGGGTCCCTCCGGAAGCCAGGCAAGCGATCTTTAACCGATTCCACTCAATACGACCGGAGGGAGAAAATTTCGGCCGGCATTCCGGCCTCGGCCTGGCGATCGCAGAAGCGATCGTCAAAGGCCATGACGGAGAGATCGACGTGCAGGATCGCGACGATGCGCCTTCCGGCGCGCGTTTCACCATTCGGCTTCCGGCGGCGCACCGCGCATGACCCGCTCCGTCGCCGTCCCCGACGCGCGCCTTTCGGCCGAGACGCTTCATGCCAGTACCGTCGCTTGCGCCGGTCGCGCAGTGCTGATCACCGGGCCTTCGGGCTCGGGCAAGTCGGACTTGGCGCTTCGCTTGCTCGATCGCAACTTCACCCTCGTCAGCGACGACCAGACCATCGTCCGCCGCATGGGCGAGCGGCTGGTCGCCGCGGCGCCGCCGACCATTGCCGGCAAGCTCGAAGTGCGCGGGCTCGGCATCGTCGACGTGGAAGCCCAGGGCGACGTGCCGGTCGCGCTGATCGTCGAGCTGACCGGGGAAATCCAGCGCTTGCCCGACGACACTCGCGAACGGCCCATCCTCGGCGTCCGCCTCCCCCTGATCAGCGTCGACGCGAAGACCGCGTCGGCCGCGTCCAAAGTCGCGCTCGGCCTCGACCGCCTCGGCCTCAAGTTCTAAGCAACGGCGGTGCCCCGCCGCCCGTCTCCCCCGAGGTTGCTGCTCGTCACCGGAATGTCCGGCGCAGGCAAGTCGATGGTTCTCGACTCGCTCGAGGACATGGGCTGGGACATTGTCGACAATCTTCCCGTCGACCTGCTCGAACCGTTCGTTCACGGCAACGGAAGCTGCCGCGTGGTTCCCGCGGCGGTCGCGATGGACGTCCGCAGCCGCGGCTTCGACGCGGACGCGCTCCCGGCGCTGATCCGCTCGATCGAAGGCGTCCGTCCGGAAATCCTCTATCTCGAGTGCGCCGAGAGCGAACTGATCCGTCGCTACGACGAGACCCGCCGCCGCCACCCGCTCGCGCCCGACCGGCCGGCCGAGGACGGCATCGCGCGGGAGCGGGCGATGACCGCGCCGCTGCGCGCAGCCGCCGACAGTGTGCTGGACACGACCGACCTGTCGCCGGTCGAGCTGCGCGACGAGCTTCGCCGCCGATACGGCGACGATTCCGATCAGCCGGTTTTGACCATCGCCTCCTTTTCCTTTGCACGCGGGATCTCGCGAACCGCCGACCTCGTGTTCGACCTGCGCTTCCTTCCCAATCCGCACTGGGTGGACGAGCTTCGTCCGCTGACCGGCGCCGACGAGCCGGTGCGCGTCTATTTGGCCGCGGAACCGGCCTGGAATGAGACGATCGGGCGCATCGAAGCGCTTCTCATCGACTGGATTCCCCGCTACTGGTCGGCCGGCAAGAGTTACGTGACCGCCGCGTTCGGGTGCACAGGGGGTCGGCACCGTTCGGTCGCCGCGGCAGAGGAAATCGCGCAGCGGCTGCGTAATGCGGGCTTTTCCCCGAATGTCCGCCACCGCGACCTGGCCTCGCCGCAAAGCGACACGATCGAGGGCGACGCGCGGCGAGATGCTTGAGAGGCAGGCGAGTTGAAGGAATGATTGGACTAGTGTTGGTGACCCACGGCCGGCTTGCCGCCGAGTTCGTCACCGCGTTGGAACATGTGGTCGGGCCGCAGGAGGCGATCGAGGCGATCTGCATCGGCCCCGACGACGACATGGAGCGGCGCCGCAAGGACATCGCCAAGGCGATCGGCAAGGTCGAGCAAGGCCAGGGCGTCATCATCCTCACCGACCTCTTCGGCGGAACGCCCTCGAACCTCGCGATCAGCCTGATGAAGAGCGAGAATGTCGAGGTCATCGCCGGCGTCAATTTGCCGATGCTGATCCGGCTCGAGGGCGCGCGCAAGGTGATGGGCGTGCAGGCGGCGGTCGCCGCCGCACGCGAGGCCGGCCGCAAATATATCTCGGTCGCCTCCGAAATCCTCGGGGAAGCCGCCGCTTGAGCGCGGTCAGCCGCGAAGTCGCGATCACCAACAAACGCGGGCTCCACGCCCGGGCGAGCGCCAAATTCGTCGCCTTGGCGAGCGAGCTCGACGCCGAGATTCTGGTGGAGAAGGACGGCAACCGCGTGTGCGGGACCTCGATCATGGGCCTGATGATGCTCGGCGCGGCGGTGGGCGACAGCATCGTCATTCACGTCAGCGGCCAGGGAGCGGAAGAAGCGCTCGAGAAGCTGGCGAGCCTCGTCGAGGACCGCTTCGGCGAAGATTGATGCCTCGCCAAATCACCGCTTTTTCCAACGAGACCGTGAAGCGCCTGCGGTCGCTTCGCGACAAGAAGCACAGGCGCGAGGAAGGCCTGTTCCTCGCCGAGGGGCTGCGCATCCTCGCCGAAGCCCGCGACAGCGGTCGCCTGCCGGACATCGTCGCCTTCTCGGCCGAAGGTGCACGGCACCCGCTGGCGGCCGAGATCATCGCCGCGACCGAGGCGGGCGGCGGCGACGCCATCGAGACGACGCCCGACATCCTCTCGAAGATGAGTGGCAAGGACAATCCGCAGATGCTGCTGGGCGCCTATCGCCAGCCGCCGACTTCGCTCGACCGCATCGACCGGTCGAAGGCGCCGTTGTGGATCGTCGCGCAGGCCCTCCGAGACCCGGGGAACATCGGGACCATCCTCCGCACCGGGGACGCGGCCGGCGCCGGCGGCCTGATTCTGGTCGACGATTGCGCCGACCCTTATTCGGTCGAGGCAGTGCGCGCCTCGATGGGCGCCGTCTTCACGCAGGACATCGCGGCGGCCCGCTGGCCGGACTTCCTGGCCTGGCTTCGCTCGGCCGACGGCCAGCTTGTCGGGACCAGCCTGAAGGCCACCGAGGACTATCTCGAAGCCGAATACAGCAAGCCCTGCTTCCTGCTGATCGGCAATGAGCAGCAAGGGCTTCCCGCGGATTATGAGGCGCAGTGCGACCTGCTCGTCAAAATCCCGATGGCGGGGCGCGCCGACAGCCTCAACGCCGCGATGGCCGCCGCGGTCATGGCGTTCGCGATCCGCGCC